>NZ_JAFEJA010000001.1:1362857-1703571 GCF_016919245.1 Streptomyces zhihengii
GCCTGGCACCCCGGGCGGGGGTGCCGGCCGGCCCGGGATCAGGCCGGCGAGAACAGGTGGTCGCTGATGAGCCGGGCCGCGCCGATGACTCCGGCGGTGGGGCCCAGCTCGCCCAGGACGATGGGCAGGTTGCCGGTCGCCAGCGGCAGCGAGCGCCGGTAGACCTGGGTGCGCACGCTCGCGAGCAGCGTGTGGCCCAGTCCCGTCACCCCGCCCCCGATGACGACGAGACCGGGGTTGAAGAAGCTCACCAGGCCGGCGATGACCTGGCCGACCCGGTCACCGCCCTCCCGGATCAGGTCGAGCGACGCGGCGTCGCCCGCCGCGGCGGCGGCGGAGACGTCGGCGGCGGTCAGCGAACCGGCCGCCTCCAGCCGGGCGGCCAGCTCGGGCGAGCGGCCGCCGCGCGCGGCGTCCTCGGCGTCGCGCGCCAGCGCGGCACCGCTGAAGTGGGCCTCCAGGCAGCCCCGGTTGCCGCAGGCGCAGGCCCGCCCGTCCGGGTCGACCTGGATGTGCCCGATGTCTCCGGCGCTGCCCGTCGTACCGCGGTGGACCTCCCCGCCGACGACGATGCCGCAGCCGATGCCGGTGCCGATCTTGACGCAGAGGAAGTCGCCCACCGAGCGTGCGACGCCCGCGTGCTGCTCCCCCATGGCCATCAGGTTCACGTCGTTGTCGACCATCACCGGGCAGCCGAGGTCCTGGCTGAGCGCCTCCCGCACGGGGAAGCCGTCCCAGCCGGGCATGATCGGCGGTGCCACCGGGACGCCCTCGGGGAAGCGGACGGGCCCCGGCACGCCGATGCCCGCGCCGTCGAACCCCTCGGCGAGACCGGAGGCCCTGAGCTTGCCGGCCATCGACAGGACCTGCTCGAAGACCGCGACCGGTCCCTCCCGGACGTCCATCGGGTGGTTGAGGTGCCCGAGCACCTCCAGTTCGGCGTTGGTCACCGCCACGTCGATGGAGGTGGCGCCGATGTCGACGCCGAGGAAGCGCAGGGCCGGGGCGAGCCGGATGTTGTGCGAGCGGCGCCCGCCGCGGGAGGCGGCGAGGCCGTCGGCGACCACCAGGCCCGTCTCCAGGAGCCGGTCCACCTCCACGGCCAGCTTGGAGCGGGAGAGGTCGACCTGATCGCCGAGCTGGGCACGGGAGTTGGGTCCGCCGTCGCGCAGCAGCCTGAGCAGCCGCGCCTGATGCGCGTTCGCGGGTCGAGCCGTCATGCGTCTCACGTACCCCTCCCCTCCCCTGGGGCCGGCCCGCCGGGCCCGGCGTGGTTCGCACCACGGCCCGGTCCGGACGGAAGGCGGCCTCTCGCCTCAGCCCTCGGCGCGGGGAACCTCGGCCTTGTCCGTCTGCTTTCGAGGGGGAACGTAGCAGCGCTTTGCCCAACGGGGAAGAACTTGCGCACAGTTCCGGCTCAACTTTCTCCACACTCGGGACAAAGGCCGGGACACGGGTCCGCCGGACGTCAGCGCCGGGACCGCCGGGACGCGTCGCGGCGGGACGGCGGCACGCGTCGCGGCGCGGGTCCGGCACGCGTCGCGGCGGGACGGCGGCACGCGCACCGGGGGTCGCCGGGAGGCATCACAGCAGCGGTGCGAGCCGCTCCAGGAAGATCCGCTGGCCCGCCACGAGCAGCGGCCGTGCCGCGTCCGGGGTGAACCACCCGGCCCGGTCGATCTCCGGGAACTCCTGGAGCACCCCCGAGCCCCGGGGCCACTCCATGGTGAAGGTGCCGGGCACGACCAGCGAGGTGTCGAGGTCGCCCTCCATCGCCCAGACGACGACCACCTTGCCGCCGGGCTGCCGCATCTCGCCGAGCGGCAGCCAGTCACCCGCGGGCGGCTGGAGCCCCAGCTCCTCCTCGAACTCCCGCCGCGCGGCGGCCGTCGGCTCCTCGTCGGGGCCGTACTCGCCCTTCGGGATCGACCAGGCCGCCTCGTCGCGCGACGCCCAGAACGGCCCGCCCATGTGGCCGATGAGCACCTCGGTGCCGGTGCCGCGCCGCCGGAAGAGGAGCAGCCCGGCGCTTCGCTTCGTCGTCATGCGGCCCAGTCTGCCGCGCGCCCGGCCGCCGGGAACGGCACCGGGAGCCTCCCGCGCCCGGTGTCACGGGCAGCGGATCACCTGGCCCGCGTAGCTGAGGTTCCCGCCGAAGCCGAAGAGCAGGACGGGGTCGCCCGAGGAGATCTCGCCGCGCTCCACCAGCTTGGAGAGCGCCATCGGGACGGAGGCCGCCGAGGTGTTCCCCGATTCGACGACGTCGCGGGCGACGACCGCGTTGACGGCCCCGATCTTGGCGGCCAGGGGCTCGATGATCCGCAGGTTGGCCTGGTGCAGCACGACCGCGGCCAGGTCCTCGGGGGTGAGGCCCGCCCGTTCGCAGGCGCGGCGGGCGATGGGGGGCAGCTGGGTGGTCGCCCAGCGGTAGACGGACTGGCCCTCCTGGGCGAAGCGCGCCGGGGTGCCCTCGATCCGCACGGCGTTCCCCATCTCGGGCACCGAGCCCCACACCACGGGACCGATGCCGGCCTCCTGGCCGGGCCGCACCGGCTCCACCACCGCGGCGCCCGCGCCGTCGCCGACGAGGACGCAGGTGGTGCGGTCGCTCCAGTCCGCGATGTCGCCCATCTTGTCGGCCCCGATGACCAGCGCCCGCGTCGCGGCACCGGCGCGCAGGGTGTGGTCGGCGGTGGCCAGGGCGTGGGTGAAACCGGCGCAGACGACGTTCAGGTCCATCACGGCGGGCGAGCCCATGCCGAGCCGCGCGGCGACCCGGGCGGCCATGTTCGGCGAGCGGTTCTCGGCGGTGGAGGTGGCGACCAGCACCAGGTCGACGTCGGCCGGGGAGACCCCGGCGGAGGCCAGCGCCTTGGCTCCCGCGTGGGCGGCGAGCTCGTCGACGGACTCGGCGGGCCCCGCGATGTGGCGCGTCACGATGCCGACCCGGCTGCGGATCCACTCGTCGCTGGTGTCGACCATGGCCGCGAGGTCGTCGTTGGTGACCACCCTGCTGGGCTGATAGTGCCCGACGGCGACGACGCGTGAGCCGGTCATGCTGGGTTCCCCCTCGGGTGACGATGCCAGGAACCAACCAGTCAAGGCTGCTACCAACCGGTACGGGGGCAGGTGATCCCACAGCTTCACGGCCCGGTCTTTGGAGCCTTCCCAACGGACCCGCGTGATTCCGGCGCCGGGGCGGCCCCGGCCGCGCGCGGTGTCGGCGCAGCGGTCGCGGCCGGTCACGGACGGTAGGCGCGGTGGTCCCGTCCGCCGCGTGCAGGACAATGAGACCGCCGGGGGCCGCCTCGCCGCACGACGGCCGGCGACCCGCGGCGACCTCGGCATCAGGGGCCGCGCGGGCGGCCGACACACGGACAGGACCGGGACGATACGCATGGGACGGGTGACCGAACGCCGCCGCACGCTGCGCATCAGGGACGGGGCGGTCTCGACCCGCCCCGACACCCTGGTGGCGGAGGAGCCCCTGGAGATCCGTCTGAACGGCAGACCCCTGGCGATCACCATGCGCACCCCGGGGGACGACTTCGCGCTGGCCGCGGGCTTCCTGGTGAGCGAAGGAGTCCTGGGGGCGGCCGCCGACCTGCGGTCGATCGTGTACTGCGCCGGGGCGCAGGCCGACGGCTCCAACACCTACAACGTGGTCGACGTCGGGCTGGCGCCCGGTGTCCCCGTCCCCGACATCACGCTGGAGCGCAACGTCTACACGACCTCGTCGTGCGGTCTGTGCGGCAAGGCCAGCCTGGACGCGGTGCGCACCACGGCCCGCTTCCCGATCGCCGACACGCCCCCGGTCCGTGTCACGCCCGCGCTGCTCTCGGCCCTCCCGGACCGGCTGCGCGCCGCCCAGCGGGTCTTCGACCGCACCGGGGGGCTGCACGCGGCGGCGCTGTTCTCCCCGGAGGGCGAGCTGCTGGACGTCCGCGAGGACGTCGGACGCCACAACGCGGTCGACAAGCTGGTCGGCAGGGCCCTCCAGGACGACCGGCTGCCGCTGTCCCGATCGGTCCTGCTGGTCTCCGGCAGGGCGTCCTTCGAACTGGCGCAGAAGGCGGTGATGGCCGGCATACCGGTGCTCGCCGCCGTCTCCGCGCCGTCCTCGCTCGCGGTGGACCTCGCCGCCGAGACCGGCCTGACCCTGGTCGGCTTCCTGCGCGGCAGCAGCATGAACGTGTACGCGGGCGAGGAGCGCGTCGACCTCGGCCCGGTGGCCTGAGAGGCACCCTGGCCCGGGAGGCCGCCGCCGCGAGCAGGCGCGCGGGCACGCGTGCGGACGGGACGATTCCGGGTCCCCCTCGGGGATGGCACGTCCCGCCCGGTTCATCACCCCGCCGGCAGCGCGTGCCCCCGCCCGGGTCACCCCGCCGGCAGGGCGGGCGCCGCGCCCGGGGACGCCTCCCGGGGCGCCCCCGGCCCGGGCTCCGGGTCCGGCTCCGGGTCACGGGCCCGGCGCCCCGCGATCACCGCGCACACCATGAGCTGCATCTGGTGGAAGAGCATCAGCGGCAGCACGGCGAGGCTCGCCTGGGCGCCGAACAGCACGGTGGCCATGGGCAGTCCGGCCGCCAGGCTCTTCTTGGAGCCGGCGAACTGGATCGTGATCCGGTCCGCCCTGCCGAAGCCGAGGCGCTGGGCGCCGTACCAGGTGATCGCCAGCATCGCCGCGAGCAGCACCGCCTCGACGGCGAGCAGCGCGGCGAGCCGGGCGGGGGTGACCCGCTGCCAGACGCCGGAGACCATGCCCTCGCTGAAGGCCGTGTAGACGACGAGCAGGATCGAGCCCCGGTCGACGAGTCCGAGCACCTTCCGGTGGCGCGCCAGGAACCCGGCGATCCAGCGGCGCAGCAGTTGCCCGGCGAGGAACGGGACGAGGAGTTGGAGCGCGATCCCCAGCAGCGACCCGGCCCGGAAGCCCCCGGCGCCGCCCAGCAGCAGGGCGGCGAGCAGCGGGGTGAGGAGGATGCCCGCCAGGCTGGAGAAGGAGCCCGCGCAGACGGCCGCCGGGACGTTGCCGCGTGCCATGGCGGTGAAGGCGATCGACGACTGGACGGTCGAGAGCACCAGGCACAGGAAGAGCAGGCCGCCCGCGAGTTCGGGGGTCAGCACGCCCGGTTCGAGCAGCCGGCCCGCGAGACCGAGCAGCGGGAAGACCACGAACGTGGCGGCGAGCACGGTGAGGTGGAGCCGCCAGTGGCGCAGGCCGTCGAGCGCCTCCCGGGTGGACAGCCGCGCCCCGTAGAGGAAGAACAGCAGCGCCACCGCGCCCGTCGTCGCGCCGCCCGCGGCCTCGGCGGCCGCGCCCGAGACGGGCAGCAGGGCGGCGAGGGCGACCGTGCCGAGGAGCGCCAGGACGTACGGGTCGACCGGCAGCCGGTACGGCGGGCGCGGGATACGGGGGCTCATGGGCTCCACTTGCTCTCGGTTCGGCACTCCCGTCCCCGCTTCCGGGCCCGGGCCCGGAAGCGGGACCTGATCCCACGGTTCCGGATCGCGGTGCTGCCGGGCCCTCCCATGCTGCTCCCCGCCCCGCCGATCGGGAATCCCGCATTCCGCACTCACTGTCATCACGTTCCGCGATGAGCGCCGTAGGCTGGGGCCGTGTACGACCCGACGCAGCTGAGGACCTTCCTGGCCGTGGCGCAGACGCTGAGCTTCACGCAGGCCGCGCGGCGGCTCGGGCTGCGGCAGTCCACCGTGAGCCAGCAGGTGCGCCGGCTGGAGGAGGCCACGGGCCGGCCGCTGTTCACCCGGGACACCCACAGCGTGGAGCTGACCGAGGACGGCGAGGCCATGCTCGGCTTCGCGCGGACGATCCTCCAGGCGCACGAGCGGGCGGCGGCGTACTTCGGCGGCACCAGGCTGCGCGGCCGGCTCCGGTTCGGCGCGTCCGAGGACTTCGTGCTGACGCGGCTGCCCGAGATCCTGGAGTCCTTCCGCCGCGAGCACCCCGAGGTGGACCTGGAGCTGTCGGTCGAGCTCTCGGGGACCCTGCACAGGCGGCTGGAGTCGGGCCGCCTCGACCTGGTGCTCGCCAAGCGCGCTCCGGGGGCCGGCCAGGGGGAGGTGGTGTGGCGGGACCGGATGGTGTGGATCGCCGCCGAGGGCGTCCGGATCGACCCCGAGCGGCCCGTCCCGCTGATCCTCTTCCCGCGTCCCGCCGTCACCCGGGCCCGTGCGCTGGAGGTGCTGGAGCGCGAGGGCCGGGCCTGGCGGATGGCGTGCACCAGCGGCAGCCTCAGCGGGCTGGTCGCCGCCGCACGCGCCGGCCTCGGGGTGATGGCGCACACCCGGGGCCTGATCCCGCCGGGCCTGGTGCCGGTGCCCGAGCGGGCCGGCCTGCCCGACCTCGGGACGGTGGACTTCGTGCTGCTCCGGGGCAGCCGCAGGCCCGCCGCGCAGGAGGCGGCGGCGGCGCTGGCGCGCGCCCTGCTCGCGGCGGGCGACCGCCTCCACGGCCCGGTGCCGGCCCGCCGGCACGGCGGCTGACCCGGGCTCCCGCGCCCGGCCGGGGCACCCCCGCCCCCCGCCTGACCAGGGCGGGAAGGGCGCGGGCACGGTGGCGCGGCGGTGATCGGCGCGTACAGATTCGGTGGAGATCCGGGACGAGACTCCTTACCGACCGGTCAGAATTGATCTCAACACCCGTGCGGTGGCACCCCGTTCCCGTCGCTGACCAGTGCGGATACCGATCGGCGGGTGCGGACGCGGCCCCTCCCGCAGGCCGTCGTCGTGGGGTACCGTCACGGCGCTGTGCGGAGCGCCACAAGGAGCAGGCCATTGCGCGAGTTCACTGTCCCACCCCTGGCCACGGCGCCTCAGGTCGGCGGTCTGGCCGATTCCGTGTTCGATCATGCCCTCGACGACCCCGACCGGGTGGCGCTCGCGCGCAAGGACGCCGCGGGGCGCTGGCAGGACGTGACGTCGGCCGGGTTCCGCGACGAGGTCCTGGCGCTGGCGAAGGGACTGCTGGCGCAGGGCGTGCGGTTCGGCGACCGGGTCGCGCTGATGTGCCGCACCCGCTACGAGTGGACGCTGTTCGACTTCGCGCTGTGGACGGTGGGCGCCCAGTCCGTGCCGGTGTACCCGACGTCGTCGGCCGAACAGGTCTACTGGATGCTGCACGACGCCGAGGTGTCGGCGTGCATGGTCGAGCACGAGGACCACGCCATGACGATCGGCTCCGTGATCGACCGGCTCCCTCATCTGAAGCGGCTGTGGCAGCTCGACGCGGGTGCCGTGGACGAGCTGTTCGCGGCGGGCGAGCAGATCGAGGAGGAGGTCGTGCACCGCCACCGGCGGGCCGTCACCCCCGACTCGGTGGCCACGGTCATCTACACCTCGGGCACCACGGGCCGCCCCAAGGGCTGCGTGATCACCCACTCCCACTTCATGTTCGAGGCCGACACGATGATCGGCCGCTGGGAGCCGGTGTTCCACTCGCGCCCCGGTGACGAGGCCGCCACGCTGCTGTTCCTGCCGCTGTCGCACGTCTTCGGCCGGATGGTCGGGGTCGCCGCGATCCGCGGCCGGGTCAAGCTCGGCCACCAGCCGGTGCTCCAGGCCGCCGCCCTGCTGCCCGACCTGGTCAGCTTCCGGCCCACGTTCGTCCTCGCGGTGCCCTACATCTTCGAGAAGATCTTCAACGCGGCCCGCCGCAGGGCCGAGCGCGAGGGCCGGGCGGGCCCCTTCGACAAGGCCGTCGAGGTGGCGGTGAAGTACGCGGAGGCGATGGAGCACCGGGCGTTCGGCCTCGGTCCCGGCCCGTCGGCGGGCCTGCGGATGCAGCACCAGCTCTTCGAGAAGCTGGTGTACTCCAAGGTCCGTGAGGCGATGGGCGGCCGGGTGCGCCACGCCATGTCGGGGGGTTCCGGCATGGACCGCAGGCTGGGGCTGTTCTTCGAGGGCGCCGGTGTCACCGTCTACGAGGGGTACGGGCTGACGGAGACGACGGCGGCCGCCACCGCGAACCCGCCGGAGCGGGTGCGCTACGGCACGGTCGGCCAGCCGATCCCGGGCACCACCGTCCACATCGCGGAGGACGGCGAGGTCTGGCTGCACGGCGCCAACGTGTTCTCCGGCTACCTCAACGACCCGAAGTCCACCCGGGCCGTGCTGCACGACGACTGGCTGGCGACCGGGGACCTCGGCTCGCTCGACGAGGACGGCTATCTGACGATCACCGGCCGCAAGAAGGAGATCCTGGTGACCTCCGGCGGCAAGAGCGTGTCGCCGGCCGCCCTGGAGGAGCGGGTGCGCTCTCACCCGCTGGTGTCCCAGTGCATCGTCGTCGGCAACGACCGCCCGTACATCGCCGCGCTGGTCACCGTCGACCAGGAGGGCGTCGACCACTGGCTCGCGATCCAGGGCAGAGGGCCGCTGGCCGCGGCGGACCTGGTGCGCGACCCGGATCTGGAGATGGAGATCCGGCGCGCGGTGGTGGCCGCCAACACCCTTGTCTCGCAGGCCGAGTCGATCCGGACCTTCCGTATCCTGGCCCATCCCTTCAGCGAGGAGCACGGGCTGCTGACGCCGTCGCTGAAGCTGAAGCGCAGGGCGATCGAGAAGGCGTACGCGGTCGAGGTGGACGCGCTGTACAAGTGACGCCCGCCGCTCCCTGTGCGGGACTGCGGGAATGTGTGCGGGTATGTGATCGTTGACCTTGCGTACCCACCGACGACGTTAGGATCGACCGCTCGTGAGCCAGGTCCCCTCCATCACCCTCAACAACGGTGTCGCCATGCCGCAGCTCGGCTTCGGAGTCTGGCAGGTGCCGGACGACGAGGCGGAGCAGGTGGTGACCACGGCCCTGGAGGCCGGTTACCGCAGCATCGACACGGCCGCCGTGTACAAGAACGAGACGGGCACGGGCCGGGCCGTCACCGGTTCGGGCATCGCGCGCGAGGAACTGTTCGTCACCACCAAGCTGTGGAACACCGAGCAGGGCCACGACTCCACGCTGCGCGCCTTCGACGCCTCGCTGGAGCGCCTCGGCCTCGACTACGTGGACCTCTACCTGATCCACTGGCCGATGCCCGCCCGCGACACCTACGTCGACACCTACCGTGCGCTGGAGAAGATCCTCGCCGACGGCCGTGCCAAGGCCATCGGCGTCTCCAACTTCCTTCCGGAGCACCTGGAGCGGCTGATCGGCGAGACCTCGGTCGTGCCGGCGGTGAACCAGATCGAACTCCACCCCCGTCTCCAGCAGCAGGCCGCCCGCACGGCGCACGCCGCGCACGGCATCGCGACCGAGGCCTGGTCCCCGCTGGGCCAGGGCAAGGACCTGCTGGAGGTCCCCACGGTCCTGGCCGTGGCCCGCAAGCACGACCGCACCCCGGCCCAGGTGGTGCTGCGCTGGCACCTCCAGCTCGGCAACGTGGTCATCCCGAAGTCCGTCACCCCCTCGCGGATCGCCGAGAACTTCGACGTCTTCGGCTTCGAGCTGGACGCGGACGACCTCGCGGCGTTCGCCGCCCTGGACGAGGGCAAGCGCCTCGGCCCGCACCCGGCGGACGTCGAGGACTGACCCGCAGCGGATCCCGTCCCACCGGCGCGGCCCTCCTGAGCAGTTCAGGGGGCCGCGCCGTGCTGTGCGGCCCCCCGCCGTGCCGTCCCGCCGTGCCGTGCCGTGCCGTCCCGTGTCCGGGCGGGGGCGGGCGGCCGCGGTGTGCCGGTGCGTTGTCGGTGGCCGGTGCGACGATGGTCGGCGTCGTGGCGCGACGGGCGCCGCGGGCGCCCCGTCACGCGGTGACGTGCGGCGCGGGGTGGTGGCACGGGAGGCGATGAGAGTGAGCGGCCCACTGGAGCCGGGGCTCTATCTGGTGCGCAACGCGGGCAGCGGGCTGGTGCTGGAGGTCGCGGGCGGCGCGCGCGGCGGCGGGGCGAGGGTGCAGCAGGCCGCGGAGAACGGCGGGCCCGGCCAGCACTGGCACATCACCCCGGTGCCGAACGGCGGCGGTCTGCACCATCTGGTGAACGAGGCGAGCGGCAAGCGCCTGGACGTGGCGGGCGCCTCCACCGAGAACGGCGCCCGCGTCCAGCAGTGGCGGGCGAACAACTTCGGCGCCCAGGAGTGGACGGTCGAGGAGCACCTCGACGCGCCGGGCACGGTGGCGCTGGTCAGCTTCGTCAGCGGACTGCTGCTGGAGGTCGCCGGCGGCAGCACCGAGGAGGGCGCGGACGTCCGTCAGTGGGAGGACACCGACGGGCCCCATCAGGCCTGGCGGCTGGAGCCCGTGCGCCCGGTGCGGTAGTCCTGCGGGCTCGTCCCGCGCACCCGTTTGAACGCGGCGCTGAACGCGAACGAGCCGCCGTAGCCGACCTTGCGGGCGATGGCCTCGACGGTGGCGTCGCCGTCCCGCAGCAGATCGGCCGCGAGGGCGAGCCGCCAGCCGGTGAGGTAGGTCATCGGCGGCTCGCCCACCAGGCCGGTGAAGCGGCGGGCGAGCCCGGCGCGGGACACACCGCAGGCGGCGGCCAGCGAGGCCACCGTCCACGGGCGGGCCGGTTCGTCCTGGAGCAGGCGCAGCGCCCTGCCGACGACGGGGTCGCCCATCGCCCGGTACCAGGCGGGCGGCCGGGCGTCGGGGCCGGCGAACCACTGCCGCAGCGCGGCGATCAGCAGCAGGTCGAGCACCCGGTCCAGGACCACGCTCTGCCCCGGGTCGTCCCGGGCGATCTCCTCGGCGAGGACGTCCATCACCGGGCAGCGCCAGGTGTCGCCGGGCAGGTGCAGCAGTGCGGGGAGCGCGTCGAGCAGCCGGCCGCTGACCTCGCCGCGCATCTGGTAGGTGCCGATGAGCATGCCGGCCGAGCCGTCCCGGGCGTTGCCCCAGGTGCGGACGCCCAGGTGCATCGACTGCGCCAGCGGCTCGCCCGTCAGCGTGTGGCAGGTGCCGCCGGGGCCGATCCGCGCCTGCGGCGGGGCGCCCGGCCGGTGCGCCACGGTGTACGGCTCCGGGCCGCGGGCGATCGCGAGGTCACCGGGTGTCAGCCGCACCGGCGGGCCGTCCGCGGGCTCGATCCAGGCCTCCCCGTCGGTCACGCACATCAGGCACAGCGGGGCGCCGTCGTCGATGTGCACGGACCACGGCGGCTCCATCACCATGCGCAGCAGGAACGCCCCCCTGGCCCGCGGCCCGTCCAGAAGTCCGGCGAGAGCGTCCATGGGCGCCAGCGTAGACGCACGCACAGGCAGTTGAGCCTCTGCCGCATGGGAAGCGGGGCCGCCGGCCGCGAGTCTTGAGTCATCGCGGAGCACGGACGGCCGCGACGACGGCGAGGACAGGGGTGAGCGGGATGATGCCGCAGGAGAACACGGGTGTCGCGACGGTGCTGGTGACCGCGGCGACGGGCAAGACGGGCCACCGGGTCGCGGACCGGCTGACGGCGCTGGGGCACGAGGTGCGCCGGGGGTCGCGCGGCGGGACGGTGCCCTTCGACTGGGCGGACCGCGCGACCTGGGAGCCCGCCCTGCGCGGCGCGGACGCCGCGTACGTGAACTACTACCCGGACCTCGCGGCGCCCGGCGCGCCCGAGGACATGCGCGCCCTCGGGCGGCTGGCGGCCGGGGCCGGGGTCCGCCGGCTGGTGCTGCTGTCGGGGCGGGGCGAGCCGCAGGCGGTGGTCGCGGAGGACGCGCTGCGCGAGTGCGGTCTCGAGGTGCGGGCGGTGCGGGCGAGCTTCTTCGCCCAGAACTTCTCGGAGGGCGCGCTGGCGGACGGCGTCGCCGCGGGAGAGCTCGTCTTCCCCGCGGGCGCCACGGCCGAGCCGTTCGTCGACGCCGATGACCTCGCGGACGTGCTGGTCGCCGTCCTCACCGACGAGCGCCCGGGGTCCTCGGTGCACGAGGTCACCGGGCCCCGGTCGCTGACCTTCGCGCAGGCCGCCGAGGAGATCGCCGCCGTCACCGGCGGCCCGGTCGTCTACACCGGCGTCACGGCCGGCGCGTACGCCGGCCTGCTGACGGACTTCGGCCTCCCCGCTCCCGAGGCGCGGTGGCTCGCGGAGCTGTTCGCGGAGCTGCTCGACGGGCACAACTCCGCGACGGCGGACGGGGTGCGCGAGGTCCTGGGCCGGGATCCCAGGGACTTCGCGGACTTCGCGAAGGAGGCGTTCGGGACCCGCCCGTAGACGGGCCCGGGGCCGGCGGCGGCGCGCGGGGCGGTTACTGCGCCCCGTGCGCGGCGGCGATGCCGGCGACGCGCCCGGCGAGGGAGAAGTCGCGGTCGGTGAGGGCGTTCACGTCGTGGGAGAGCACGGTCAGGGAGACCGTGTCGTAGCCGAGGGTCAGGTCGGAGTGGTGGTTCAGCTCGTCCTGGATCCGCGCGATGTGCACCACCATGGCCGTCGCCGCGAAGTGCGACCCGAGGCGGTAGGTGCGGGCGATCCGGTCGCCCTCCAGGGACCAGCCGGGAAGCTCCCGCAGGCGGTCCTCGATCTCCTTCTGCGACAGGGGCTCGGTGGGCATGGGCGTGATCCTTCCGGGAGGGGGCGACGGACGGGCACCGTGGAGACGGGGACACCCTAGATCCTTCGATGCCCGGTAAATCGGATGCCCGCACCGGGACGCGCTGTGTACGTTCGACCGGGTGGAACCATTGACCGACAAACAGATCCGCGCGTCCTTCGTGAACTGCACCAAGGGGGACGCCGGCCGGCTGCGGCTCCCCCTCGACTTCGCCGACCTCCCCTGGGACGACCTCGACTTCCTGGGCTGGGTGGACCCGGGCGCCCCGCTGAAGGCGCATCTGGTGCTGCCGCGTGCCGACGGCCCGGTGGGCATCTCGCTGCGTATCCCGTCGGCCGGCCGGACGAGCGCGCTGAAGTCGAGCATGTGCCAGGCCTGTCTGACCGCGCACGCCTCGTCGGGGGTGACGCTCTTCGCGGCGCCGCTCGCGGGCGCCGCCGGCCGCGAGGGGAACACCGTCGGCACCTACCTCTGCGCCGACCTCGCCTGCTCGCTGTACGTGCGCGGCAAGCGGCAGCCGAAGCTGCGGCACGGCCGCTACGAGGAGAGCCTCACGGTCGAGGAGCAGATCCGGCGCACCACGGACAACCTGTGGGCCTTCGCCGACAAGGTCCTCGGCACGCGCTGAGCCCGCCGCCGGGGCGCCGTCCGGCGGGAGGGGTCAGCGGCGGGCGCCGTCCGGGCGTCAGCGGCGGGCGGCTTCCAGGACCTGCCCGATGGTGTCCGCGTCGGCGGCGCTCCTGTCGGGGCGGTGGCGCAGCACCCGCGCGAAGCGCAGGGCGACACCGGCGGGGTAGCGCGAGGAGCGCTGGAGCCCGTCGTAGGCGATCTCGACGACCAGTTCGGGGCGCACGGTGACGGTCCAGCCGTCGTCCTCGACCGCCAGCGCGCCCAGGCGCTCCGTCTGCCAGCGGAGCATCTCGTCGGTGAGGCCCTTGAACGTCTTGCCGAGCATGACGAAGCCGCCGTCCTCGCCCCGGGCGGCGAGGTGCAGGTTGGACAGCAGTCCGGTGCGCCGGCCGCTGCCGCGTTCGACGGCGACGATCACCAGGTCGAGGGTGTGGACGGGCTTGACCTTCAGCCAGGACCTGCCCCGGCGGCCGGCGACGTAGGGCGCGTCCAGCGCCTTGACCAGGACGCCCTCGTGGCCGATCCGCAGGGTCTCGGCGAAGAACTCCTCCGCGGCGGCGACCTGTCCGGCGTCCTCGGGGTCCTCGACGACCCGCCGGCGCACCCGCAGCGGCTCGGGGACGAGGCGGGCGAGTCGCTCGTGGCGTGCGCGCCCGGGCAGGTCGAGGACCTCCTCGCCGTCGGCGGCGAGGACGTCGAAGTAGACGGGTGAGACGGGCAGCGTGGCACGGGCGGCGGCGACGTCGAGGCGGGAGCCGACCCGGGAGGCGATGTCCTGGAACGCCGCGGGCCGCCCGTCGGGGCCGAGGGCGATGACCTCGCCGTCCAGGATGAACCGGTCGCCGGCCAGCCCCCGGGCGCCGTCGGCCACTTCGGGGAGCCGGGCGGTGATGTCGTCGAGGGAGCGGGTGTAGACGCGGACGTCGTCGCCGCGCCGGTGCACCTGCACCCGGATGCCGTCCAGCTTCTCCTCCACGACGCAGGCGGTGCCCAGCGCCGCGACCGCCTCGGTGACCGAGGCCGCGGTGTGGGCGAGCATCGGCTGCACGGGGCTGCCGACCCGCAGCCGGAAGAGCTCCAGGGCCCCGGGGCCGTCGGCGAGCAGGGCCTCGGCGACCCGGGGCAGCGAGCCCGCCAGCATGACCGCGCGCCGCACGTCGGCCGCCGGGGCGCCCGCGGCGCGGGCGACGGCGTCCAGGGCGACGGCGTCGAGCGCGCCCTGGCGCACCTCGCCGGTGAGCAGCCGGATCAGGAAGCGCTGCTCCTCCTCGGTGGCGGCCCCGAGCAGCGCGTCGAGCGCGGCGCGGCGCCGGCTCTGCGCCCCGGAGCCGGAGATCGCGGCGAAGGCGGTGAGGGCGGCGTCGGTCTCGGTGACGGTGAGGGAGGGCTCCGCGGCGGGCGGCACGTCCTCCCCGAGCAGACTGCGGCCGACTCCGATGCGCCCCTGGGGCAGGCGGCCGGACAGGTAGGCGATGACCAGTCCGACGTCCTCCGGCCGGGCCCCGGCGAACAGCTCCGCGAGGGCGGCGGTCTTGCGGGAGCGGGCGGAGGTGGCGGCGACCTCGCGGGACACGTCGGCGAGCCGTGCGAGCAGCATCCCGCCATGGTGCCCCGCCCCGGCCGCCCCACACGTGACGGCACGCGGGGCGTACCGGGCCCCGGGCCCCGCCCGCCCCCCGGCCGAACTTCGACTGGCCGACCAGGGTCTCCCCCTGGTTCACCCGACTCCCCTAACGTTCCCCCGACTTGACCTGACCACGTCGACTTTCGAGGGACGGATCCATGGGGAAGCTCCTGCGTGCGGCATCGACCGCCTTCGGCGCGGCCGCGCTGCTCGCCGCCGCGCTCGTACCGGCCGAGGCCGCCACCACCGCGGCGGACCCGGGGCAGCTGCCCTGGTCGTCCACCACATCGGTGGGGGTGCACAACGCCTATGAGCAGTCGGCGTACCCGTACTTCGCGGACGCGCTGGACTCCGGGGCGGGGATGCTGGAGATCGACGTGTGGACGAACGTGTTCGGGCGGTCGTGGCGCGTCTCGCACGAGAATCCGCTCGGCAACGCCAACAACTGCGCCGGGGCGGCCACCGCGGCCGAGTTGCGCACCGGGTCGCGGAACCGGGACCTCGGCGGCTGTCTCGCCGACATGCGGGCCTGGCACGACGCCAACCCGGGCCACCGGCCGGTGCTGATCAAGATGGAGCTCAAGGACGGCTTCCAGGACAACGCGGGCCGCGGCCCGGACGAGCTCGACGCGCTGCTGCGCTCGCGTCTGGGCGACGCCCTGTTCCGGCCGGCGGAGCTCGCGGGCGGCCATCCGGACCTGGACACCGCGGTACGGGCGGACGGCTGGCCGCTCCGCTCCGCGATGAGCGGGAAGTTCGTCGTCGAGCTGATCCCCGGGACGGTGGAGCAGGGCAATCCGTTCGACTCCCTGTGGACCGACCGGGAGTACGCCCAGCATCTGCGCGGCCTGAAGGCCGCGGGCCGTCTGGCGGAGGCGGGCGCCTTCCCCGCCGTGCTCAAGGCGTCGGCCGGTGATCCGCGCACCCGCTACGCGGATCTGTCGATCCGGCCGTGGTTCGTGGTCTTCGACGGGGACGCCGCCACGTTCACGAACGGTTCGATCGACACGTCCTGGTACGACCGGAACCGCTATCTGGTGGTGATGACGGACGCGCACAACGTCGCCCCGGCCATCGACGGCACCCGCCCCACCGAGGCCCAGGCGCGGGAGCGGGTCGCCCTGCTGGCCGGCCGGCACGCGAGCGTGGTGTCCGCCGACTGGCATCCGCTGCCCGCCGTGCTCGCCACGGTCCTGCCGAGGGGCGGCTCCTGAGCGCGCCGGACAACTCCGGAAACAGCCGCATAAGCCTTGGGTAAAGCATGACGTGAAGTAATACACATCACATCGGGGCCCGCAGGCACCCGGGAACACCCACCAGTGGTTTACCGTTCATCTAAGCGTGGGTGTGGATGGGACAGTGTCCCCGGGCCTCACCTTCTGCCCGCAGGGAAGATCGTTCGGCTGAAGCCCTGCGGAGCGACTCGCCGAGAGGCGACCGCCATGCACACCCACCTCTTGACCGCCCCGGCCGGAAACCCCCGTTCGGCCGGGGCTCCTCTTCCCCCGTCGCGCTCCCCGGCTGACATCAGCCGGGGAGCGCGGCCGTGAGGTCGACCTCCACGAGCTGGCCGCGGTAGCCGAGCCGGCTCACCCCGAGCAGCGTGCTCGCGGTCGTGAACGCCGCTCCCACCACGGAGTCGCCCAGCCGCCGCCACACGGCCGCCAGCACCTCGGCGTCGTCCGTGCACACGTAGACCACCGAACGCACCACGTCCTCCGGACCGGCCCCCACCGCCGCCAGCGCGATGAGCGCGTTGGCCGCGACCTGGTCGGCCTGGCGCTCGGGATCGCCGTCGCCGACGAGCCCGCCGTCCCGGTCCAGCGGACACTGGCCCGCCAGGTACGCGGTGCGCCCCGCCTCGACGACGGTGATGTGGTGGTAGCCGGGGGTCTTGTGCAGCCGCTTGGGGCTGATACGGGTGATCCGGTCGCTCATAGCCTCGCTCATAGCGGCGAGTGTGGGGCCGGCACCCCTCTCGGGCATCTGTTTTTCGGCCACCGGATCCATCCCGTGACCCGCACGGAGCCCCGGCGGGGGCCCGTCGTACCCGCACCCCCCGGGAAGCATCCGCTTTCTCCCGATATACGGCGGTGCAAGGGTCTGGCCATCCGGGCTCCGGAGTTCGAAGGTTGGTGATGCAGGTCACACACGCCACTGGTGCAGCTCGCACACGGCGAGCCCTGCCGTGACGTCGTCCCGGGCGTGGAGCAACAGCACAGCAGCAGGAGGAGCGAGCGATGTCACCTTCCATCGAGCAATCCGTCGAGCAGTCCGTCACGGCCCGTCTGATCAGCGACGCGGCCCCCTCGCCGGGCGTGCCGGTGATCATGCGCTACGTCCCCGCCGACCCGTTCGCCGTCCGGATGGTCTTCCCGCCCGAGGCGTGCCTCGGCGACACCGCCGTGACCTGGGCTTTCGCCCGGGTCCTGCTCGACTCCGGGCTGCGCGCCCCGGCCGGCGACGGCGACGTCCACATCTGGCCGTGCGGCCGGGTCCAGACCATGGTCGAGCTCCGCTCCCCCGACGGCGTGGCGCTGCTCCAGTTCCCGACGGCGAGCCTGCGCCGCTTCCTCGCCGACGCCTACGACGCGGTCCCGGCGGGCGGGGAGAGCGCCGCCCTGGACATCGACCGCGCCCTGGCCGCGCTGCTCGGCGAGGCCGGGGGGTAGCGCCCGGCGCACCGCCCCCGGGGGCGCGGCGGGAGCGGCGGGACATTCCGTACTACGGTCTGCGTATGACAACTGTCGCGCTCGGTACGGGGGTGGGGCCGCTGCTGCGCGGCTGGCGCGAGCGCCGGCGGGTCAGCCAGCTCGAACTCGCCCTGCGCGCCGACTCCTCCGCCCGTCACATCAGCTTCGTCGAGACCGGACGCTCGCGGCCCAGCGAGGAGATGGTGCTGCGGCTCGCCGAACAACTCGACGTGCCCGTGCGCGAGCGCAACGCGCTGCTCCTCGCCGCCGGTTACGCCCCGCGGTACGCCGAGACCCCCGTCGACGCCCCCGCCCTCGGCGCCCTGCGCGAGGGCATCGACCGGCTGCTCAAGGGATACGAGCCCTACCCGGCGCTGGTCGTCGACGGCACGTACACCGTCGTCGCCGCCAACAGCGGCATCACCATGCTGCTCGACGGCGTGCCGGACCATCTGCTCGCCCCGCCGCTCAACGCGATGCGGCTCACGCTCCACCCCGAGGGCCTGGCGCCGCGCATCCGCAACCTGCCCGAGTGGCGGGGGCACCTGCTGGAACAGATGGAGCGGCAGATCGCGCTCGCCCGCTCGCAGTCGCTCCGCCGGCTGTACGACGAGGTCGCCGCCTACCCGCTTCCCGAGCGGGCGGACGGCGACTGGGACGGTCCCGGGCCGGGCGCCGTCGCGGCCCCCTACCCGTACTTCGCGCTCCCGCTGCGGATCGAGCACCGGGGCAGGGTGCTGTCGTTCGTCTCGTCCATCTCCACGTTCAACACCCCGCTGGACGTCACGGTCGCCGAACTGGCCATCGAGACCTTCCTGCCGGCCGACGCCCAGACCGTGGAGCACCTGCGCGAGCTCAGCGGCTGACGCCCTCGGCCGTCTTCAGCGACGACCACTGGAGCACCGCGAATCCGGCGACGGTCAGCGCCTGGAGCACCGTCCACACGGCGCCGACCGTGGTCGGCTCCAGCCACAGCGCGAGCGCGGCGATGCTGAGCACCGCCCACAGCAGGTTGGCGTCCACGACGGCCCGCACGGCCGGGCCGGGCGGCGCCGGGCGGGAGGCGAGCAGCCCGACGGCCGCGCCGTAGCCGAGCAGGAACAGGCCGAGCCCGAGCAGCAGTGTGCTGTCGACGCCCAGCAGCCGTCCGAGCGGCCCGGAGGCCGCCGTGTAGGCGATCCCGTTGACCCCGGTGACCACGGCGTCGAGGGCGAGGAAGCGGCGCAGCATCGTGCGCGGCGCGGTGGTGCGGGCGAGTCCGGCGAGCAGGGCTTGGGACATGGCGGATCAGCCTCCGTCGGCAGGTGGTCGAGGGCCGGACACCGGGCGGAGTGCGCCGCCCGGTACCCGGTGCCCACAGCCTGCCGGGGTCGGGGCGGGAGGTCGATTACGCCCGAGGTAATGGGGCGGCGGCCGGCCCGGGGGGCGGACGGCCCGCCCGCGCCCGGGACGGCTCCGGCGTCAGCCGTCCCCGTGGGGACGGATCACGGTGACGCCCGCGCCGGGCGCGGTGCCGAGGGCCGTCAGGGCGGCCGGGACGGCGTCGAGGCCGATCTCCCGGGTCACCAGCAGGTCCGGGCGCAGGGCGCCGGAGGCCACCATGGCCAGCATCGCCGGGTAGTCGTGGGCGGCCATGCCGTGGCTGCCGAGGATCTCCAGCTCCAGCGCGACCACCGGCGCCATCGGCACGGCGACCTCGTCGGGGAGCAGGCCCACCTGCACGTGGCGGCCCTGGCGGCGCAGGCTCCGCACGGAGTTCGCGCAGGTCACGGGTGATCCGAGGGCGTCGAGGGAGAGATGGGCGCCGCCG
This sequence comes from Streptomyces zhihengii, assembly GCF_016919245.1. Lineage (NCBI taxonomy): Bacteria > Bacillati > Actinomycetota > Actinomycetes > Kitasatosporales > Streptomycetaceae > Streptomyces > Streptomyces zhihengii. The sequence goes on from NZ_JAFEJA010000001.1 coordinate 1,382,105, forward strand.
CCGGACGCCCGGTGGACCGCCTCGGGCACGGCTCCGGCGGGCAGCGCGGAGGCGTCCACGCAGACCTCGGCGCCGAAGGTCCGGGCCAGTTCCAGCGCTCCGGGCGAGACGTCCACGGCGACGACACGCGCTCCGGACGCGGCGGCGATCATCACGGCGGACAGCCCGACACCGCCGCAGCCGTGCACCGCGACCCACTCCCCCGGCCGCACCCGGCCCTGCCCGACGACGGCCCGGAAGGCGGTGGCGAACCGGCAGCCGAGGCCGGCCGCCGTCGAGAAGGACATCTCCTCGGGCACGGCGACCAGGTTGGTGTCCGCGTGGCGGACGGCGACGTACTCGGCGAACGACCCCCAGTGGGTGAAGCCCGGCTGCTCCTGGCGCTCGCAGACCTGCTGGGCGCCGCGCGCGCAGGCGCCGCACCGGCCGCACGCGCAGATGAAGGGCACCGTCACCCGGTCCCCGGCGCGGCTGCCGCGCACATCGTCGCCGACGGCCACGACCACGCCGGACAGCTCGTGCCCGGGCACGTGCGGCAGCGCGATCCCGGGGTCGTGTCCGGCCCAGCCGTGCCAGTCGCTGCGGCACAGCCCGGTCGCCTCGACCCGGACGACGACGCCGTCCCGTGCCGGCACCGGATCGGGGACCTCGCGTATCTCCGGGGTCCTGCCGAACTCCTCGTACACCACCGCTCGCACGCGCTCACTCCTCCACGCCGCCGGTGCGGTGCCCGAGGGCACCGCCCGCGCCCGTCCCCTGCGGACGGGCAGGTCTCCACCGCCTCGGCCGGCCGCCGGCCGGCCGGGCGTGCGCCGGTTCGAGGGGTATCTGCGGCCCCTGGCCCTCCCGCAGCCAGCGGCGGAGCACCCGGTGCACCTGCTCGGCGCCGGCCAGCGTCTCACCGGGAGCGACCGGCGGGGACAGCTCCAGCGGCGACAGCAGGAACGGCAGCGACTGCTCGCCGCCGAGCCCGCCGTGCGACCCGATCTGCTCCTCGAAGGCGTGCACCACCCCCGTCCGGGGGTCGAACATCGAGTTGACCATGATGTCGGCGACGTGCGGGAAGGAGTCCGTGCGCCGGACCGCGTCCGCCGCCCCGGGGCCGAAGACCTCCAGCGGTCCGCCGTCGCCGTCCTTCAGCGCGGCGACGGGCTGTGCGGCCCCGTCCCCGCCGAGCACCAGGGAGCCGTGCTCCTCGCTGCGCACCAGCAGGAAGCCGACGCCGGGATGGTCGGCGAGCGTCGACAGCAGCGCGGGATGGCGCCGGTCGATCTCCTCGCGGCTCATGCGGTGGGGCACGTCCGGGAACGAGACGAGCGCGAGGTTCCCGGACGCCAGCACGATCGGGTCCGGGCCCGTCGCGGGCACGTCCTCCTCGCCGCCGGCGGCGGGCCCGCGGTGCAGCGCGGTGCGGACCGCGTCGCGCGCGGCGTCGCGCGCCTCGGCGCCGCTGCGGGTGCGCACGGCACGGCGGGAGACGGGCAGCCCGCAGCCGGCCCGCACCAGGTCGCGCAGGGTCAGCCCGTAGGCGCCCTCGAAGGTGCTGCCCGGGCTCTGCCCGTGGTCCGACAGGAGCACGATCCGGTAGGGGCGGGGGGCGTGCTCGGCGGCCTTGGCGAGCAGCGCGATCGAGCGGTCGAGGCGCTCCAGCACGTCCTGCGCGTCGCGGCTGTGCGGTCCGGAGTGGTGGGCCACCTCGTCGTAGGCGACCAGGTCGGCGTAGACCGCGGTGCGGCCGGCGAGCATGTCCCCGATGACGGCGGCGACGACCACGTCCCGCTCGACGACGGTCGCGAACGCCCTGATGAACGGGTAGAGGCCGCCGCGTCCGACGCGCGGTTCGTCCCGCCGGACGCGGGCGCGCACGGACTGGCCGATCTCGCGGCACACCTCGGCGACGAAGGAGACGGCGGTGCGGACCGCGTTGGCCGGGTCGGAGAAGTACGCGAAGTAGCCCGCGCGGGAGCGGTTGGCGCGGCCGCGGCGGGCGGCCACCGACAGCACGAGCGCGAGCTGGTCGGCCCCGCCGCTGAACAGGTTGCCGCGGCTCGCTCCGTCGACCGTCAGCAGTCCGCCGTCGGCCGTCCGCTCGACGGCCCGGCGCTGGAGCTCGGCCGCGCTCGCGGGCCGGTTGCTGACGACGATCTGCCGGGTGTCCTTCTCGTACCAGCGGAACGCCGGCACGTCGTGGTTGGAGCCGTGCAGGATGCCGAGCTGGCTGGCGCCGGTCTGGCTGGACCAGTCGGTGCGCCAGGGGGTGAGCCGGTGGGTCGCGCCCAGCCAGGAGGCCACGGTCGGCATCACCCCGCTCTCCGCGGCGCGCAGCAGCACCGCGTGGCCGACGCCGTCGAGCTGGACGAAGACCGTGCCGGGCGCGTCGCCGCCGCCGGCGAGCTCCCGCACACCCCGGCGGCGCCGGTCGGCGAGCCGGGACAGCCGGCGCCGGTAGGCGTCGTCGTCGCGCACGGCGAGCGCGGTGGACGTGGCGGAGGCGACGGCCGACATCACGGCCGCGACCACCACCGCGGTCTCCGGGTTGGCGACGCCCCGGCCGTCGGGGATCAGCCACAGGGCGAGCAGCAGCAGCGACCCGTTGAGGAAGAACACCAGCAGGCCGAGCACCAGCGCGGGCACCAGCAGCAGCGCCCGCACCACCACGGGCCACACCAGCGCGCCCAGCAGGCCGAAAGCGCCCGCACCCCAGGCGGCGGTGACGGCCGTCCGGGTGATCGAGTCCCCGTCGGCGGACTGCAGCCGGAAGTCGGGCAGCAGCCCCGCCAGCGCCAGCATGGTCAGCGTCGACACGGCCCATACGACGACCACCCGGACGACCGTCCCGCCCGCCGAGCGCCATCGCCATCGACCCACGTACCGTCACCTCACCCCTCGCTCAGGGTCTCCAGCCTGGCACAACGCAGGAGCCGTCCGTGCCCCGAGCCCCTCCGCTCCGGGGCCGCGGGGCGGCACGGCCCGGCGGACCGCCGTGCTCCGGGGTGGATCACGCCCGCCGGGGAAGGAGGTAACAGGTCTTAGGCTCGTACGGGCGGGGATGTCGGTGAGGAGGGCGGCGCGTGCCGGTGGAGGTCACATGGTGGGGTCATGCCACCTGCACGATCGAGGACTCCGGGGTCCGGGTGCTGACGGATCCGCTGCTGGTGCGCCGGCTGGCCCATCTGCGCCGGCGGCGCGGGGCGCTGCCGTCGCCCGACGCCACCCGCGCCGACGCCGTGCTCGTCTCCCATCTGCACTCGGACCATCTGCATCTGCCGTCGCTGGCCAGACTGGCACCCGGCACCCGGCTCGTCGTGCCGCGGGGCGCGGGCGACGCGGTGCGCGGGCTGCGGCGGGTGGCGGGGGCGGCCGGGCTGGACGTCACGGAGGTGGCGCCGGGTGACGTGCTGCGCGTCGGCGACGTGCGCGTCCGGGCGGTGACCGCCGCGCACGACGGCCGCAGGATGCCGTTCGGGCCGCAGCTCTGCCCCGCCCTCGGCTATGTCGTCAGCGGTGAGGCCGACACCTACTTCGCGGGCGACACCGGGCTGTTCGACTCGATGGCCGACGAGGTGGGCCCCGTCGACGTGGCGCTGCTCCCGGTCGGCGGCTGGGGCCCGTACCTCGGCCACGGCCACCTGGACGCCGGGCGGGCCGCCGAGGCCCTCGCGGCGCTGTCGCCGCGCGCCGCGGTGCCGGTGCACTACGGCACGTACTGGCCGATCGGCATGGACGCCGTACGGCCCCACGAGTTCTACGCCCCGGGCGACGAGTTCGTCCGCAAGGCGGCCCGGATCGCGCCGAAGGTGTCCGTGCACCGGCTCGCGCACGGCGAACGGGTCAGACCGGAGGACGGCCGGTGATCCTCGATCTGTCCGAGACGGTGGGCGGACTGGGCGACGCCATACGGCAGTTGCCGCCGGAGTCGACCCAGCAGGCCGTCGGGCTGCCCTCGCTGTTCCTGCTGGTGGCCCTCGGCGCGCTGGTCCCGGTGGTGCCCACGGGGGCGATCGTCAGCACGGCCGCGGTGGTGGCCTTCCACCAGACCAGCCCGCTCTCGCTGCTGTTCGTCTTCCTGGTCTCCTCCTTCGCCGCGTTCCTGGGCGACGTGGCGCTGTACTGGCTGGGGCAGCGCGGCGTCCGTTCGAAGAACGGCTCCCGCTGGCTGGCCGCCCTGCGCGACCGGGCGGCGCCCGAGCGGGTCGAGCAGGCCGGGCGGAAGCTGACCGAGCACGGTGTCACCGTGCTGGTGCTCTCCCGGCTGGTCCCGGCCGGGCGGATCCCCGTGATGCTGGCGTGCCTGATGGCCGGGATGCGGATGCGCGACTTCGTCCGCGGCGACGTGCCGGCCTGCCTGGCGTGGTCGGCCACCTACGGGGTGATCGGCATCGTCGGCGGCTCGCTCTTCCCGGAGCCGTGGCAGGGCGTGGTGGCGGCCATCGCGCTGACCGTGCTGCTCAGCGGCGCTCCGGCCCTGTGGCGGAAGGTGCGGCACCCGCGGCACGCGGGGTGAGGGGGCGGGCGGAGCCCGCGCGAACAGGGCGGCAGCGGGCGGTGCCCCCACGAACGAGTGCGCGGCCGGGGCGGGACGGCGGGGGCGCCCGCGCGACGGCCGCCGGGGTGTGCCGGGCCGTCCGCTGCGGACCCGGGCCGCGCGCGGCCCTGCGACCCCTCCGGCACCGCTCCGCCGAGGAGCACCCAGGACCCGCGGTCCGGTGCACGACGCCGTGGTCCGTGCACCGGAGGTGTGGGGGCACGGGGGCATGGCCCGCGCCCGCAGGCCCGCAGGCGCCGGGGCGGGGCCGTGTTCCGTGCCGGGAGGGGTGGACGCGCGGGGGCGCCGGTCAGCGCAGTTCGTCGAGGACCGTGCCGAGGTGCCGCAACGCCTCGCGCACCGGGGGCAGTTCCAGCGGACGGTCGGAGCGCAGGGCGGCGAGCTGCCCGTCCGCCGCGGTCCCGAGCAGCGGGCCGGTGGAGAGGCGGACGCGCAGGGCGCCCAGTTCGTCGCCGAAGCGGTGGCCCCCGGGGACGGAGGTGCCGAGCCGGTCGCTCAGGTACTCCTCCAGCTCCATGGAGTCGCCGACGCCCCGCTCGGCCAGTCGCGCCCGCAGCGGCCCGAGATCGGCGTACAGATGGCGGCCCGCCTGCGGGGGCCGGGCCAGCGCGCCCGCGGCGAGCACCGTCCGGTGCACCGCGTCGCCCAGCCGCGCGTGCAGCGCGTTCGCCTCCCCGGTCCGGCCCAGGACCGCCGGGGGCTCCCCGAGGACATGGGCCGCCGCGGCGGCGACGGGGGCGGGGAGGACCGCGCCGAGCGCGGTGAGGACGTCGAGGGTGCGGGCCCGCCGGGCGGCGCCCTCGGGGCCGGCCGGGAAGCGGGCGACGGCGACGGGCCAGGCCGCCGGGGTCAGCGCACCGACCAGGTCGCTGATCACCGTCACGTCCCCGGGGCACATCTCGGCGGGGCTGAGCAGCACGGTCTGGCGGGGCTCGTGGACGGTGTCGCGCCAGGTCTCGTCGCTGATGATGTGCAGCCCTTCGCCGACCGCCGCCTCGCACGCCTCGCGGACCGTCTCGGGCGGGGCGACGGTGCCGGTGGGGTCGTCGGCGACGGACAGCAGGAGCAGCCGCGGCCGGCCGCCCTCGGTGCGCACCCGCCGTACGGTCTCCAGCAGCGCGAACGGGTCCGGTACGCCGCCGCACTCGGCGGGCGTGGGCACGTGGTAGGCGGGCCGGCCGAGCAGCCGGGCCTGCGGGGCCCACCAGGCGGGACAGGGGCGCGGCATGAGGACGTCGCCGTCGTGGGCACCGAGCAGGGCGAACAGGAGCGGCTGCGCCCCGGACGCGGCCACCACCTCGCCCGGGGCGCTGTGCAGTCCCCGGCGGGCCCAGTAGCCGCAGGCCGCCTCGCGCAGGGCCGGCCCGCCGCCGGACGGCTCGCCGGTGGCGGTGTCGCGGGCCCCGGCGAGCACCGCGGCCGACTCGCCGAGTACCGGCAGTCCCGTCTCCGGCGCGTACGGCCCGTACCGCACGGGCCCCCGCCCTCCGGCCGCCGTCCCGTCCATGCCGCCACCCTTCCCGCCGCTTCTCGCCGCGACCGCCCTCGGGCCGTACCGCCGTCGTGCCGGTGGGCGGTCCGTGCCCGGCACGCACCGGGGCGGGTGCCCGTCCCACGAGCCCTTTATACGAAGGTTCGGCGTGGGCCGCGCGGGGTGGGGTACGTCACCCGTGAGGCCCTGGTGTCGCGTACTCGGCGCGTCAAGGGGTATGCGCCCGGCATGGCAGACCTTCACAGACAGTCCACGGGCTCCCGCGAGACCTCCGGCCTGCGCGCCCTGCTGAGCTCCTGGGACAGGCAGGTCTTCACCGGCGTGGCCTCGCGCGAGTGGCCCGGCGCCGAGCCGGTGCTGCCCCGGCTGAGCAGGAGCGCCAACCACGGGCTGCTGTGGTTCGGCGCCGCGGCGGGCATCGCGGCGCTGGGCCGCGACGCGCGCTCCCGGCGGGCGGCGGTGCGGGGCGTGGCCTCGCTGGCCGTGGCCTCGGCCGTGATCAACACCGTGGGCAAGCGGTCCGTGCGCCGCGCCCGGCCGCTGCTGGACGCGGTGCCGGTGATGCGGCAGCTCAAGCGCCAGCCGTTCACCACGTCCTTCCCCTCCGGGCACGCCGCTTCGGCCGCGGCGTTCGCGACCGGTGTCGCGCTGGAGTCGAAGGGGTGGGGTGCGGTGGTCGCGCCGGTCGCGGCGTCGGTGGCGTTCTCACGGGTGTACACGGGTGTGCACTATCCGAGTGACGTCCTGGTGGGCACGGCGCTCGGCGTGGGCGCCGCGCTCGCCGTACGGGGCGCCGTGCCGACCCGTTCGCAGATGCCCGCGCCGGGCCGGCCCCGTGAGCACGCTCCCGCGCTGCCCGGCGGCGAGGGCATGGTCGTGGTGGTGAACCGGGAATCGGGCTCGGCGGACTGCGCCCCGGCGGTGCGGACGGCGCTGCCGCTGTCGGAGGTCGTCGAGTGCGCGCCGGACGAGCTGCCGGTCGAGCTGGCGAAGGCGGCGGGGAGCGCGCGGGCCCTCGGCATCGTCGGCGGCGACGGGACGGTCAACCTGGCCGCCACCATCGCCGCGACCCACCGGCTGCCGCTGGCCGTCTTCCCCGGCGGCACGCTCAACCACTTCGCGTACGACCTGGGCATAGAGTCCGTCGTCGACACCTGCCGGGCCGTCGAGGCCGGCGAGGCGGTCGGGGTGGACCTCGGGCGCTTCCGCCCCGGCCCGGGGGGCCGGCCCGATCCGGGCTACTTCGTCAACACGTTCAGCCTGGGGGTCTACCCGGAGCTGGTGCGGATCCGTGAGCGCTGGTCGCCCCGGATCGGCTCCTGGCCGGCGGGCATCCTGGCGGCGGGGCGGGTGCTGCGCGGCGAACACCCGCTGGAGGCCGAGATCGAGGGCAGGCGCCGGCCGATGTGGCTGCTCTTCGCGGGGAACGGCGTCTACAAGGGGGTCGGCCCCACCCCCGGGCACCGGCACAACCTCGCCGACGGGCTGCTCGACATCCGGGTGGTGCACGGCGGGCGGCTGCCCGGTCTCCGTCTGCTCGGCGCGGCGCTCGCCGGCAAGCTGAACCGCTCCCCCGTGCACGCCGCCCGCCGGCTGCACCGGCTGCGCATCGGCGGCCTCGCCCCCGGCACACTGCTCGCCTACGACGGCGAAGTGGCCGAGGCCCCGCGGGACCTGGTCGTGGACAAGGTCGTCGACGCGCTGACGGTCTACCGGCCGCAGCGTCTGCTGTAGGAAGCGCCGAGGGCGCCCCGGGCGCCGGGGGGCCTCTGCCCGGATTGACCCGGGCGCCGGGGGATCCTCTGCCGGATTGACCCGGGCGCCGTTGGGGATCGTCCGGGAGTCCCGGTCCGTCGCCACCGTGAGCCGGGCCCTCTCCGCGCAGGTCGCCGCCCCTCCGCGGGGGCACCCGGGCGCCGGGGGATCGTCCGTGTGACCCTCCGCGGGGTCCGCCCGGGCGCCGGGGATCGTCCGGCGGGTCCGCCCCGGACGCCGGGTGACCCACCGCGGGATCGCCCCGGCCGCCCGGGTGGCATCCGCGGGGACGGCAGAATCGCGCCATGCGGATTCTGATCGTCACCGCCGGTTCCCGGGGCGACGTCGCGCCCTTCACCGGCCTCGGCCGGCGCCTGCGCGACGCGGGCCACGAGGTGGCCGTGGCCGCCCACCCGTCGTTCGCCGCCCTCGTCACCGGGTGCGGCCTCGTCCACCGCCCGGTGCCGGGCGACCCCCAGGAGCTGCTCCGGGCCTGGTCCCGGGCCGCGTCACGGGAGGAGACCCGGGCGCTGACGCGGGCCTACGCGGACGGCCTGGCCGACGGGGTGGCGGACGCCGTCGCGGCCGGCACCGACCTGGTGCTCACCGCGTTCGGCCCGGCGCCGCTCAGCAGGACGGCCGGGGCGGCGTTCGGCGTCCCCGTCGCCGGCACCTACCTCACCCCGGCGTTCGCCACCGCCCGGTTCGCGCTGCCCGGCGCGCGGAACTCCGACGGCACCGGTCCGCGCGACCGTCTCGCCGCGGGCCGGGCGGTGCTGGCACGGGCCGAAGGGGTCTTCGCGGGCGCCGTGGCCCGGTTGCGCGACCGCTTCGGGCTGCCCGACGGCACGCCCTCGGCGGCCGGAGACCTCCGGCCGGTCTTCCACGGCTACAGCCCGCTGGTGGTGCCGCGTCCAGGCGACTGGCCGTCCGGGGTCGGGGTGAGCGGCTACTGGTGGCCCGCCCGGCCGGACGGCTGGCGGCCCCCGGCCGAGCTGGCCGACTTCCTCGGCGCCGGACCGCCCCCGGTGTTCATCGGCTTCGGCAGCATGGCCCCGGGCGAGGGCGAGCGGCTCGGGGAACTGGTGACCTCGGCGGTGCGGCGCGCGGGGGTGCGGGCGGTCGTCCAGGCGGGGTGGGCCGGGCTGAACGGCTCCGGCTCCGGCTCCGACGTGCTGGCGATCGGTGACGTCCCGCACGACTGGCTGTTCCCCCGGACCGCCGCCGTCGTCCACCACGCGGGGGCGGGCACCACCGGGGCCGGTCTGCGCGCCGGGGTGCCCGCGCTGCCGGTGCCCGTCATGGCCGACCAGCCGTTCTGGGCGTCCCGGCTGTGCGAGCTGGGCGTGGCGCCGCGGGCTCTGCCGTTCCACGACCTCACCGCCGAAGCCCTCGCCGACGCGATCGGGGCCTGTGTGTCGGAGCCCTCCCACCGCCACCGCGCGACCGCACTCGCCCGCCGCATCACCGCGGAGGACGGCACCGCCCCGGTCCTCGCCCACATCGAGGGGCGCGCCCCGGCGGGGGCGGGCTGAGCGGCGCGGGGTGCCGTCGCCGGGCGGAACGGGCTGAGCGGGACGGGTGCCGTCGCCGGGCGGGGCGGGCTGAGCGGGGCGTGGTGCCGTCGCCTGCGGGGGCCCGGCCCGGCGACCGCCCACCGAGGGCCGGGCGGCCGCCGAGGGGCGGGCGGCCCGTTCGGTACGGGGGCGGGCCGAACGCGGCGGCGTGCACCGTCGCGGGTGGTGCCGACCGAGTCGGTGACGGCCGGCGGCCGGGAGCCGCCGTCGAAGGACGTCGCCCCTGGGCGGGTGCGCCTGGAAGGTCGCCCCTGGGCGGGCTCGCGTGGTGGGGCGGGCGGGAGTCCCGTCCTCCCGCGTCGGGGCCTGGGCGCCGGCACTCGTCCGCGCGGCGTCGCGATGAGCGAGGGCGCACGGCGCCGGGGGCGACGCGGGTGCCGGGGGCGACGCGGGTGCCGGGCCGCGCCCCGACCGCCGCTGCCCGCAAGCCTGCTGACGGGGCGTCGAGCCAGGCCGGCGGGGGCCGTAAAACGGATCGACGCGCCCCCGGTGACTCGCGCACCATGGCCGTACCGCCGTGGGCGGCCGGCCACGGGGGTGTCGGCCGACCGGTGGGCTCCGGCGTCCCGTGCCCCTCGGCCCGGGCGCCGGCCTCTCGGGCCGGAGACGGGGCCGGAACGATTCGTGAGCGTCGCGCCCCCGGACCGGGACGGGCCGCAGGCGTCCGGCCCTCGCCGGAACGGGCCGAACGTGTCGCGGCCCCGGGACCGGAACGGGCCGCGTGCGTGGTGGTCACCGGCCGGAGCGGGGCGTACGGCCCGTCGGGCCACCGGCCGGAACGGGCCGTACCGGCACCCGCATGCCGCCTCGTCGCGGCCTAGCGTTCCCGGAACCGCCGTACGTAGCGGCGCTGCCAGGGTGTCTCCACCGCGTGCCGGTCGTAGTGGGCGCGGACGTAGGCCACCGCCGCGTCGGGCGGGACGCCGTCGAGGACGGCGATGCACGCGAGCGCCGTGCCGGTGCGCCCCCGGCCTCCGCCGCAGGCGACCTCGACCCGTTCCGCCGCGCAGCGCCGCCATGCCTCGCCGAGCAACTCCCGGGCCTCGTCACGGTCACGGGGCAGCAGGAAGTCGGGCCAGCGCAGCAGGCGCGCCTCCCAGCCGGCCGGCGGGGGCGGCCGGTCGAGCAGGTACACCGCGAAGTCCGGCGGCGGCCCTTCCGGCAGGGGGCGGCGGAGGCCGCGGCCGCGGATCAGGCGCCCGGAGGGCAGGCGCAGCACCCCGGCCACGTGCTCGTCCCAGGTCTCTCCCACGGCACCATGATGCCAGCCACGGCCCGTCCATCATGTGAAACGGATATCTCGTCATCCGATACGGCGGCGTACCGTTGATCTCCTCGCCCCAGCGGCGTCCCACCGATGGAGAAGGGTTCCGCCATGCCGAAGGAGACCGCCGTGTACACCCACGGCCACCATGAGTCCGTCCTGCGCTCGCACACCTGGCGCACGGCGGAGAACTCGGCCGCCTACCTGCTCGGTGAACTGCGGCCCGGTGCCGAGGTCCTGGACGTCGGCTGCGGTCCCGGCACCATCACCGCCGACTTCGCCGCCCTGGTCGCCCCCGGCCGGGTGACGGCCGTCGACGCCGCCGAGGACGTGCTGGACCGGGCCCGCGCGCACGCGGCGGAACGCGGCCTGGACAATGTCCGGTTCGCGGTCGCCGACGTCCACCAACTGGACTTCCCCGACGACTCGTTCGACGTCGTCCACGCCCACCAGGTCCTCCAGCACGTCGGCGACCCGGTCCAGGCGCTGCGCGAGATGCGCCGGGTGTGCCGCCCCGGGGGCGTGGTCGCCGCGCGCGACAGCGACTACGGCGCGTTCACCTGGTACCCCGCGCTCCCGGGGCTGACCGAGTGGCAGCGGCTGTACTCCCGTGTCGCCCGCGCCAACGGCGGCGAGCCGGACGCCGGACGGCACCTCAAGTCCTGGGCCCGCCGGGCCGGTTTCACCGACGTCACCTGCACGGCCGGCACCTGGTGCTTCGCCACCCCGGCCGAACGCGCCTGGTGGAGCGGACTGTGGGCGGACCGCACCACGGCCTCCGTGTACGCCCGCCTCGCGGTCGAGGGCGGCCACGCGACCCCCGAGCGGCTCGACGCCGCGGCGCAGGCGTGGCGGGAGTGGGGCGCCGACGAGGACGCGTGGTTCATGGTGCCGCACGGCGAGATCGTGTGCCGGGTGGAGTGAGCCCGGGCGCCGTCGCCCCGGCCGGGACGCGCGGTCCCCGGCGCTCCCCCGCGCCGGGGACCGCGCGTCCCGCCCCTCCCCCGCACCGGTCGCAGATGCGCAGCGATCGCACCTGGTGGGCGCGGGTATCACCGCTGTAGCCGCAATCGGGTTCCTGTGCCACGGTGTTGCGCATGGAGGGGACGGGGCACCATCACCATCACCCCCGGCGCGGTGCGCGGTTGCGGCACCGGGCGGGGCATGTCGTACGGCCGCACGGGCACGAACCGGCCGACCGGGTCGACGCGGCCATGGAGGCGTCGCGGGACGGGATGCGCACGCTGTGGATCTCGCTCGCCGTGCTGGGCGCCACGACGGCCGTGCAGGCGGTGATCGTCGCGCTGTCCGGGTCGGTGGCACTGCTGGGCGACACCGTGCACAACGCCGCCGACGCGCTGACCGCCGTACCGCTCGGGATCGCGTTCGTGCTGGGGCGGCGCGCCGCCGACCGGCGCTACACCTACGGGTACGGGCGCGCCGAGGATCTCGCGGGGATCGTGATCGTCGCGACGATCGCGGCCTCCGCGGTGGTGGCCGCCTGGACGGCCTTCGACCGCCTGCTGCACCCGCGCGACGTGGGGCATCTGTGGGCGGTGGCCGCCGCGGCACTGGCCGGCTTCGCCGGGAACGAGTGGGTGGCGCGGTACCGGATCCGGACGGGGCGCCGGATCGGATCCGCCGCGCTCGTCGCGGACGGACTGCACGCCCGGGCCGACGGGTTCACCTCGCTGGCCGTGCTGCTCGGCGCGGGCGGCGCCGCGCTGGGGTGGCGTGCGGCCGACCCGGTGGTGGGGCTGCTGATCACCGTCGCGATCCTGGTGGTCCTGTGGGACGCCGCCCGCCAGGTGTGCCGGCGGCTGATGGACGCGGTGGACCCGGCGCTCGTCGACGCGGCGCACACGGCGCTGCGGTCGGTCGAGGGGGTGCTGGGGACGGGGCAGGTCCGGATGCGGTGGATCGGCCACAGCCTGCGGGCCGAGGCCGAGATCGTGGTCGCCCCCGAACTGACCGTCGTCGAGGCCCACCGGCTGGCGGTCGCGGCCGAGCACGCGCTGCTGCACGCCGTGCCCCGGCTGACGGCCGTCACCGTGCACACGGACCACCCGGCCCCCGACGGCGATCCGCACGCGGAGCTCGCGCACCACGGACGGACGGCCGTGCCGGGCGGCTGAGGGTGCCCGGTGTCGTTCACCGGAGCGGCCAACTACCCTCGCCCGCATGGAGATCCTCGGAACGACCCTGCGCATCTGTGTCGACGACCTGGACACCTCGGCCGCCTTCTACGAACGGCTCACCGGGGCCGTCCCGCTGCGGTTCGAGCGCGGCGGGGTGTCCGTCGCGGCGGTCGGCTGCTTCCTGCTGATGAGCGGTCCGGAGGCGGAGCTGGAGGTGCTGCGCAAGGTGTCGGCGACGATCGCGGTGGAGGACGTGGACGCCGCGTACACCACGCTCACCGGCAACGGCGCCCAGGTGATCGCGGGCCCCGTCCCGACCCCCGCGGGCCGCAACCTGATCGCGGTGCACCCGGACGGATCGGTCTTCGAGTACGTGGACCGCAGGGTCGTCCAGCAGTAGGCGGGGCCGGCTTCCCGGCGCCTACGATCGCCCCCATGTCAGGTCCCGTACTCGTCATCGAACTGCCGGAGCCCGTCTCCCCCGCCGGGATGCGGCGGTTCCGTGCCCTCATGGCAGGCCTCTCCTCGCGCTGCGAGGAGAAGCGGCCGGGGTCCTTCGACGTGCACGTGGCGGTGGAGCGCCTCGGCATCGCACCTTCGCGGGAGGATCCCGCGTGGACGTATCCGCTCTCCCTCCTCGGCGGTGCCCCCGACGAAGGGCTCGCGGCACTGGCTGGCCCAGACCCCCGGCGCGACGACCCGAACCGGCCCTTCGACGTCTACCTGATGGGCCCCGGCGTCGGCGACGAAGGCATCTTCGAGGCGGAGCACGCGGACGCGCCGGCGGTGCCCGCCGTCCTCGGCTTCACTCCCACCCACGCCGTCAACGTGAGCGCGGCCTGCAACCGGCCCGTCGACCATCTGGCCACCGCGCTGCTCACCGCGGCCGTGATGGACGTCATCGGCGGTGTGGCCTGTGCCGAGCTGAGGGACGGGCAGGCTTCACTGGTGGCCGAACTCCCCGGCCTGCTGGGGTTCACCGGCGAGGACCCCCCGGACGCGCTGGGCTCCGCCGACTTCCTGAGGGCCTGGGCCGCGCTGCCCGGCTTCCGACTGCTGAAGTAGCCCGGGCTGCCCGGCGCCCGCGCCGTCGCGGCCCGGGACCCCGCCGGGCCCCCCGGGCCGCGTCCGACGGGCGGTCAGCCGTCGCCCTGCATGCGGAAGTCGTAGTGCTCCGGCAGCGGGTCGTCGGTGATCCGGGCCCACAGCTCCCCCAGCACCGCGGCGCCCTCGCGCAGGTCCGCGACCTCGATGTCGGCGTCGAGCACCGCGCGGGCCTCGTCCGCGCGGCCCTCGGCGATCAGGACCATGACGTGCAGGAGACGGAAGCGGCCGCGCTCCCGGACGGACGGCGGCAGCCGGTCCCACACGGCGCGGGCGTCGGCGGTGCGCCCGGCGGCGAGGAGGGCCTCGACGGCCTCCCGGCCGAGGGCGGCCACCGCGGCCGTCCGCTCACCGCCGTCACCGCGGTCGCCGTCACCGCCGTCGGAGCCCTCGCCGTCACGGCTCTCGGCGCACAGTTCGCCGAAGGCGGCCGCGTAGTGGTCGGCGGCCCTTCCGGGGTGCCCGCCGGTGAGGTCGGCGACGGCCAGGCAGCGCAGCAGCGGCCAGCGGGAGGAGGCGCGCCGCAGTCCGCGTTCCCAGCTCCGCACCGCCTGGGCGAGGTCACCGGCGTGCCACTGGGCGATGCCGAGGTGGTACTCGGTCAGCGGCTCGGCCGGAGCGGTCTCCAGCATGTCCCGCCAGTGCGGGGCGACCAGCGTCGGACCGGGCGCGGCGGCGTCGTGCGCGGCGGGCAGCGCCCCCGTCTCCAACAGCGCCCGCCAGGGCGCCTGTTCCGGGCCGAGCGCCGAGGGGTCGAACGGGGTGCCGGGCAGTTCGTGGCCGGCCCGCAGCACTTCGAGGGCGCCCCATCCGGAGCCGGTGGCGAGGCTCTCGCCCGGTTCGGTGTCGGCGCAGGGCAGCCACGCCCGGTAGGCGGCGTCGACGGCCTCGCGGGGCAGCGCCGCCGCCAGCCGTGCCGCCGTCTCCGCGCGGGCCGCGGACCAGTCGTCGCCGTGCACGAGCGCGGGGTCGGCGTCGAGCGGGCCGTACGCCTCCAGCCAGCTGATCTCCGTCTCCGGTTCGAGGCGCAGGTGTTCGAGCTGGGTGCGGGCGAGCCCGGCCTGGATCTCGGCGTAGCCGCGCGTGCCGGGTTCGGTCAGCCAGCGCTGCCAGCGTCGGCCGCCGCGCCCGGAGCCCCAGACGAACAGCTTGCGCCCGCGCAGGGTGTCGGTGGACGTCTGCACCAGGCCGTGTCCGCCGGCGTCCAGCGCGGCGATCCACTTGCGGTCGCCGTCGGGCACCTCGTAGAACCAGTCGGCGGAGTGGGTGGTGCGCAGCGGGTAGGTGCGGTCGGCCCGCTGCCCGTCCGGGCCGGAGGCGGAGCCCCGGCCGGAGGCGGAGACGGGGACCGGGACGCGGCGCAGGCTGCGGGTGTAGCCGAAGTGCCAGGCCTCCTCGGCGGGCGCGAGGATCCGGGTGCCCTCGTCCTCGTCGACGGCGGTGTTGGACCACCAGTAGAGGGCGGCGGGGCGCTCGTGGGGGTTGCGCACCCGGACGCCGACATGGAGGAAGTCGGAACCGTCCGGGAGCCACAGGTCGACCTGGAAGGGCAGGTCGCGCAGCCGCTCCCACTCCCACAGGCGCAGCATCGGCCCGCCGTCGGGGGCGGTGACGACGGCGGCGTGCAGCGGGGCGCAGGCGAGGGCGGTGTGGCCGGTGGCGCCGATGTTCCACTCGATGCCGCCGGAGAACCAGGCGCCGGCCAGTCCGAAGGCGGCGGGCTGGAGGACCGGGTTGCGGTGGAGCAGTTCGCGGCCGGTCGGCTTGTGGTGCAGGGAGTGGACGCGACCGCCGAGACCCGGCAGGACGGTGACGCGCAGCCGTTCGTTCTCCAGGACGATCGCGTCGAGTGCGGTGGGCGTGCGGTCGCGGCCGTAGCCGTCGAGGACGCGCACGGGCAGCACGGTGTGCAGCGGCTCGTAGCCGATCTGGCGGGCCATGTCACGGGGCAGCCCGCGCCTGGTCTCCTCGTCGAGGGTGTGCGGTCCCCGGACGGGGCGCAGGGCCGGCAGCGGGTTCGGCGGGCCCAGGGGTGCGGCGGGCAGGGTCAGTTCGGCACGGCGCACGGTGGTGGGCACGGCAACCTCGTCTTCGTCGGGGGTGCGCCGGGCTGCGGCCGTCCCCGGTGGCCATCGGAATGACCATGGAACATCCCGGTGGGGCGGTGCGGCCAGGGGCGGGCGCGATATTTCGGTTGCGTGTGCCCGGCGCCGTTCTACGCTCGTCGGGCCGGTGGGCGCGGTCCGAGGGGCCGGGCGGTCCGGCCGGCACGGGGGAAGCACGGCGGAGGCACGACAGAAGGTGGCGTCGGGATGAGTACGCAGCACACGTACCGGGTGATCGTCCGGGGTGCGTGGGAGGGTCTGACGGAGGAGGGGCGCACCGCGCTGCTCGCGGAGGTGGACCGGCACGACGGGCTGGGGGCGATCCGGTTCACCGAGGAGGGTTCGCTGGCCTACGACCGGGCGCTGCGGCGCTTCACCTACCGGTTCGTCGTGGTGTCGGACGCGGCCGACGGCGAGGAGATGGCCGAGGTGATCGCGGAGGACCGGGCGCGGACGGCGCTGGCCGCGCTGGGCCACGGGCACGGGGAGCTGAAGTGCTCGGCGACCGACATGGACACCATGAAGGTCAACGACAAGGGCCGCCGCCGGCGCTGACGGCCCGTGCCGCGGTCCGTGGCACGGCCCGGTGACGGCCGCGACCGGTCCGTCGCACGGCCCGGTACCCGCCTCGACCGGTCCGTGGCACGGCTCAGTGCCCGGCGCGACCGGTCCGTCGCACGGCTCAGTGCCCGCCGCGACCGGTCCGTCGCACGGCTCAGTGCCCGCCGCGACCGGTCCGTCGCACGGCTCAGTGCCCGCCGCGACCGGTCCGTCGCACGGCTCAGTGCCCGGTGCCGGCGGCCGCCGCGGCGGTGTCCAGCGCCGGCACGTGGAGCGTCAGCGTCCGGGCGTCGGCGTCGAGTGTGGCGGGCACGCCGAGCGGCATCGTCAGCGCCGACTCCCCGTGGCCGAAGCCGAACTCCTCCAGGACGGGGACGCCCAGGGTGCCCAGCCGGTCCAGCAGGACGGCGCGGACGGAGGCGTACGGGCCGCACTCCGCCCAGGAGCCGAGGACCACGCCCGCGACGCCGGCCAGCCAGTCGGCGCGCAGGAGCTGGGTGAGCATCCGGTCGATGCGGTAGTCCTCCTCGCCCACGTCCTCCAGCAGCAGGATCCCGCCGCGGGCACCGGGCCGGGTGTGCGGGACGGCGAGGTCGCCGGCGAGCAGCGCGAGGCAGCCGCCGAGGGTGACCCCGGTGGCCCGGCCCGGGGTCATGGTCCGGGCGCCGGGCAGGGCTTCGAGGGTGCGCACGGACTCCGGGTCGAACAGGGTGGCCCGCAGGTGCTCCTGGGTGCGGGCGTCCTTGAGGAACGTCAGCGCGCCCGGCATGGGCCCGTGCAGGGTGGCGATGCCCGCCCGTACGGCGAACGCCTCGTGGAGGGCGGTGATGTCGCTGTAGCCGACCAGGACCTTGGGCGCGGCGGCGCGGACCGCCGTCCAGTCGACGAGGTCGGTCACGCGCTGGACGCCGTAGCCGCCGCGGGCGCAGAAGACCGCGGAGACGGTGGGGTCGCACCAGGCGTCGGTCAGGTCGCGGGCGCGTGCCCCGTCGGTGCCGGCGAGGTAGGGCAGCGACGGGTGGGTGTCGAGGACGTGGGGCATGACGACCGGGTCGAGGCCCCAGCCGCGCAGGACGTCGAGCCCGGCGTGCAGGCGGTCGGCCGGGACGGGCCCGCTGGGGGCGACGACGGCGACCCGTGCGCCCGGGGTCAGGCGCGGCGGGCGGGTCAGCGGGGGCACGCTGCTCATGTGCGGAGCTCCAGGTCGGGTATGCCGGGGCTCATGTGCGGAGCTCCAGGTCGGGTACGTCGGGCCGGTCGATGCCGAAGGTGCGCGTGTAGAGGGCGAGTTCGGCCTCCAGGGCGCGCTGCACGGTCTCGGCCCTGCGGAATCCGTGGCCCTCCCCGGGGAAGGCGATGTACGCGTGGGGGACGCCCCGGCCCGCCGTCTTCGCGAGGAAGCGCTCGCACTGGGCGGGCGGGCAGATCACGTCGTCGAGGCCCTGGAGGAGCAGGAACGGCGCGGTGATCCGGTCGACGTGGTTGACGGGCGAGCGGTCCCGGTAGCGGCCGGGGACGTCGGCGAGCGGGCCGACGAGCGACTCCAGGTAGCGGGACTCGAAGTCGTGGGTCTCGCCGGTGGCCCAGGCGTACAGGTCGAGGATCGGGTAGACGATGGTGCCGCAGGCGTAGACGTCGGTGGTCGTCAGGGAGACGGCCGCGGTCCAGCCGCCGGCGCTGCCGCCGCGGACGGCGAGGCGCGCGGGGTCGGCGGTGCCCTCGTCGGCGAGGGCCTCGGCGACGGCGGCGCAGTCCTCGACGTCGACCACGCCCCACTGTTCGCGCAGCCGTTCGCGGTAGGCGCGGCCGTAGCCGGTGGATCCGCCGTAGGCGACCTCGGCGACGCCGATGCCGCGGGAGGTGAAGTAGGCGATCTCCAGGTCGAGGACGAGCGGGACCCGGCCGGTGGGACCGCCGTGCGCCCGGATGATGTACGGGGGCAGCTCGTCGTCGGGGGCGGTGCGGTCGGGGCTGTGCGGCGGGTAGACGTGGGCGTGGATCTCGCGGCCGTCGGGGCCGGTGAAGGTGCGGAGCAGCGGCTCGGGGTAGTAGGCCGGGTCCACCGGGTCGGCGTGGGCGCCCGCGACGACGCGGGCGTGGCCGGTGCGGGTGTCGAGTTCGACGACCTCGTAGCCGCTGCGCGGGCTGGCGGCGACGCCGTAGACGCGGTCCCCGCAGACGGCGAGGGTGGGGGCCCACTCGGTCCAGGGGCCGGGGGCGTCGACGAGTTCGCCGGTCTCGGCGTCGAGTATCCCGAGGGCGGTGCCGCCGGTGCCGTGGACGACGGCGACGGGTCCGGCGGGCAGGGGGTGCAGCCACCGGGAGCCGAGCGTCCACAGGGCGCCGCCGAACTCCTCGGCACGTCCGGGGCAGAGCGCCACGGCGGGGCCGAAACCGCCCTCGCCGCCGTCCCCGGGGCCCTCGCCGCCTGCGGCGGGCGCCGCGCGCACCGGCTCCCACCAGCCGCTCGCGTCGGAGAGGTACAGCAGGGCGCCGTCGGGGGCCCAGGCCACCTGGCAGACCGACTCGGTCTCGCTCCCGGCGACCGCGCGGGCGCCCTCGAAGGGGCCGTCCCCGGCGACGCGGGCGACGATCACCTCGGTGCCGTCCCAGGGCATCCGCGGGTGGTCCCAGGCGATCCAGGCGGCGCTGCGGCCGTCGGGCGAGACCTCGGGCCCGGTGACGAACCGGTGCCGTCCGTCGGAGAGTTCGCGGACGGCGCCGCGGTCCCCGGCGGCGGAGCCGTCGAGGGGGACGGCGGCGATCACCCGGCGCACATCGGTCGGCGAGGGGCCCGTGAACTCCTCCAGCACGCACCACACCTCGCCGTCGCCGAGGCGCAGCCGCGGGTCGGCCCAGCGCAGGCCGCCGCCGGTGGCGGACAGGGGGGTCAGCGGGCGGGGCACGGCGCCGGGGACGTCCGGCTCGTAGGCGTAGAGTCGCTGGTCGCCGAAGTGGACGAAGACGATCAGCGGTCCGCCGGACGGGCGGGCCGCGCCGGCCCAGGGCAGTCCGCCGTACTCGGTGACCCTGCTGCGCACGTTCCACGGAGCGGGGAGCACGGATTCCCCGCTCCCGTCGGCGCGCAGCCGCACCAGTGCGCGGCGGCCGTCCTCGGCGGGGCGGGGCGCGGTCCACCAGACCTCGTCGCCGACGACGCCGAGGTGGTCGGGCCGGCCGTCGTGGCCGGCGGCGAGGGCCGCGCCGATCGGCGACGGCCAGGTCCCGTACGGTCCGGTGGGGAGCATCGGGGGCCTCCTAGGCGGACTGCAGGAAGTGGTCGAGGACGCGGACGCCGAAGTGGAGGGCGTCGACGGGGACGCGTTCGTCGACGCCGTGGAACAGGGCGTTGTAGTCGAAGCCGGGCGGCAGCTTCAGCGGGGAGAAGCCGTAGCCCGCGATGCCGAGCCGGGAGAACGCCTTGGCGTCGGTGCCGCCGCCCATGCAGAAGGGCACGGTGCGCGCGTCCGGGTCGAAGCGCTCGACGGCGGCCCGGAGCCGGGCGAAGGTCGGACCGTCGACGGGGGCCTGGAGGGGGATCTCCTGGTGGTAGTAGCCCCAGGCGACGTCCGGGCCGGTCAGCTCGTCCAGGGTGGCGGTGAACTCCTCCTCGCCGCCGGGGACGACCCGCCCGTCGACGTGCGCGCCGGCCCGCCCCGGGATGACGTTCACCTTGTAACCGGCGTCCAGCATCGTCGGGTTGGAGCTGTTGCGCACGGTGTTCTCGACGATCCGCGCGGCCGGGCCGAGGGCTTCGAGGAGCGCGTCCACGTCGAAGGCGGGGTCGTCCAGGTCGGCTTCGAGGCCGTGCAGGGCGGCGAGTTCGGTGAGGGCGGCGCGGACGGTCGGGCTGAGCCGGACCGGCCAGCGGTGCTCGCCGATGCGGTGCACGGCGGCGGCGATCCGGGTGACGGCGTTGGCGTGGTTCTTCTTGGATCCGTGGCCGGCGCGGCCGTCCGCGGTGAGCCGCAGCCAGGCGGTGCCGCGCTCGCCCGCGCCGATCGGGTACAGGGACATGCCGTTCGCATGCACGGTGTACGCGCCGGACTCGCTGATGCCCTCGGTGCAGCCCTCGAAGAGGCCCGGGTGGGTGTCCGCGAGGAAGCGGGAGCCGTCGATCGCGCTGTCCTCCTCGTCGGCGGTGTACGCGATCACGATGTCACGCCGGGGGCGCACCCCGTGGCGGGCCCAGGCCCGGACGACGGACAGGACCATGGCGTCCATGTTCTTCATGTCGACCGCGCCCCGGCCCCAGACGACGCCGTCGCGGACGTCGCCCGAGAAGGGGTGGACACTCCACTCCGACGGCTCCGCGGGGACGACGTCGAGGTGGCCGTGGACGAGGAGCCCGCCGGCCGACGGGTCGGTGCCGGGGATGCGGGCGACGACGTTGGCGCGGCCGGGGGTGCGCTCCAGCAGCACGGGGTCGAGCCCGGCGTCGGTGAGCCGTTCGGCGACGTACTCCGCGGCCGGCCGCTCCTTGCAGTCGCCGCCGCCCCGGTTGGTGGTGTCGATGCGGATCAGGTCCGAGGTGAAGGCGACCACCTCGTCGAGTGCGGTGGCGTCCACGGCGGTCGGGGGTGTCGTCATCTCAGCCATACTGCTCCTCCACGGCCGCCGAGACGATCGTGGTGACCGCCTTGAACGTGCGAATTGCTTCGTACATGGTGTCGCTGGTGTAGGCGACGCGCCGTTCGCCCCGGGCGCGGGCCACGCCGGGGACGACGGTGGCCGCCGCCGCCAGGTGCTCGGCGTCGAACTCGACCTCGACGGTGAACGGGCCGCCGCGCACCGGCTCGTGGCGGACGGCGAGGGCCGCCGCCTCCTTGGCGGCGGCGCGGATGTCGGCCGCGGTGCGCGCGGGGGTGCGGCACACGGCGGCATAGCGCGAGACATGGTCCTTGACGGCGACCTTCAGCGCGCCGGGCGCGTAGCCGAGGGCGTCCTCGCAGGTCAGGTCGTCGCCGGTGACGAGGACGACGGGGACGCCGTACTCGGCGACGACCTGGGCGTTGAGCAGGCCCTCGCTCGCGCGGGCGCCGTTCAGCCAGACGCCGGTGATGGAGTTGGCGAGGTAGGTGTGGGCGAGGACGCCCTCGGTGCCGGCGCCGGTGTGGTAGCCGACGAAGGCGATGCCGTCGACGTCGCCGTGCTGGACGCCCTCGACCATCGACAGCGACTTGTGGCGGCCGGTGAGCATCTCGGCCCGCTCGTCGAGCTGTTCCAGCAGCAGGTTGCGCATCGTCCAGTGCGCCTCGTTGACGATCACCTCGTCGGCGCCGCCGTCGAGGAAGCCGAGGACGGCGGCGTTGACGTCGGAGGTGAACAGCGTCCGGCAGCGTTCCCACTGGGGGGTGCCGGGCAGCACGTCGGCCGGCCAGGTCACGCCGGTGGCGCCCTCCATGTCGGCGCTGATCAGGATCTTCACGGCTCGCTCCCGTTCGCAGGTCCGAGGACGCGAGTCTAAGGGCTGGGGTCCGCCGTGACGATCATGCGGGACCGGTGCTCCCGCGGGCCGTGCCAAGGCCCGGCGCGGCGGGGCGTCCGGCGGGTGGCCGGGCGCCCCGCCCGGGGTCAGCCGAGGACCTTCTCCAGGGCGCCGAGCGCGCCGCGGAGCTCGTCCGCCGTGATCGTCAGCGGCGGGGCGATGCGGATCGTGGTGCCGTGGGTGTCCTTGACGAGCACTCCTTCGGCCATCAGCCGTTCGCTGATGTCGCGGCCGGTGCCCAGGGACGGTTCGATGTCGACCCCGGCCCACAGTCCGCGGGCGCGGAAGCCGGTGACGCCCCTGCCGAGCAGGGCGGTGAGGCCCTCGCGCAGCACCTCGCCGAGCTCGGCGGCCCGGCGCTGGTACTCGCCGGTGGCGAGCAGGTCGACGACGGCGGAGCCGACGGCGGCGGCGAGCGGGTTGCCGCCGAAGGTGGAGCCGTGCTCGCCGGGGCGGAGCACCGACATGACGTCCCGCCGGCCGACGACCGCCGAGACGGGCACGATGCCGCCGCCGAGGGCCTTGCCGAGGAGCAGCAGGTCCGGCCGGACGGACTCGTGGTCGACGGCGAGGGTGGTGCCGGTGCGGCCGAGGCCGGACTGGATCTCGTCCGCGATGAACAGGCAGCCGGCCCGGCGGGTGGCCTCGCGGACGCCGGCGAGGTAGCCGTCGTCGGGGATGAGGACGCCGGCCTCTCCCTGGATGGGCTCGACGAGGACGGCCGCCGTGGTGTCGTCGAGGGCGGCTTCGAGGGCGGGCAGGTCGTTGTAGGGGACGACCCGGAAGCCGGGGGTGAACGGGCCGAAGCCGGCGCGGGCGCTCTCGTCGGTGGAGAAGCTGACGATGGTGGTGGTGCGGCCGTGGAAGTTGCCGTCGGCGACGACGATCGTGGCCGCTCCGGGGGCGACGCCCTTGACCTCGTAGGCCCATTTGCGGGCGATCTTGACGGCGCTCTCGACGGCCTCGGCGCCGGTGTTCATCGGCAGCGTCATGTCGAGGCCGGTCAGTGCGGCGAGGCCCTCGGCGAAGCCCGCGAGGCGGTCGTTGTGGAAGGCGCGCGAGGTGAGGGTGAGCACGTCGAGCTGCCGGTGGGCGGCGTCGATCAGACCGGGGTGGCGGTGGCCGAAGTTGAGCGCGGAGTACCCGGCCAGCAGGTCGAGGTAGCGGCGGCCCTCGACGTCCTCGACCCAGACGCCCTCGGCGCGGGCCACGACCACCGGCAGCGGGTGGTAGTTGTGCGCCAGGGTGTCCTGCTCGGCGCGGATCAGCTCGGCGGACGAACGCGCGGGGCGGGTGCCGCCGGCGGAGTCGGGGCGTGCGGTGGCTCCGGTCGCGCCGGAGCGTTCGGGCGTCAGCGTCATGCGCGGATCTCCTGGGTGCAGCACTTGATGCCGCCGCCGGCCTTGTGGAACTCCGACAGGTCGACGGGGACGGGGACGTAGCCGTGGGCGGCGAGCCGGCCGGCGAGGGCGCCGGCCTGCGGGGCGACGAGCACGTGCACGCCGTCGGAGACCGAGTTGAGGCCCCAGGCGACGGCGTCCTCGCGGGTCGCGGTCACGGCGTCGGGGAACATGCGCTCCAGCACCTCGCGGCTGCCCGGGGAGAACGCCTCCGGGTAGTAGCAGACGTTCGCCGGGGCGCCGCCCGCGCCGTCGTCGAGGACGAACAGCGCGGTGTCCAGGTGGTAGAAGTACGGGTCGACCAGGGTCAGGGAGACGACGGGGGTGCCGAAGTACTCCTGCACCTCGCGGTGGGCGTCGGTGGTGGTGCGGAATCCCGTGCCGGCGAGGACGAATCCGCCGACGGGCACCAGGTCGCCCTCGCCCTCGCACACGGCGACGGACTGCTGGACGGTGAATCCGGCGGACTTGAACCAGGTCTCGTACGCGGCCTCCTCGCCGCGGCGTTCGAGTGCGTGGAACCGTGAGCCGAAGACCCGGCCGCCCAGCACGAGGGCCGAGTTGGCGGCGAACACCATGTCCGGCAGGCCCGGTTCGGGTCCGACGTTGTCCACGGTGTGACCGAGTCCGAGGTAGGTGTCGACGAGGTGCTGCCACTGGGAGCGGGCCAGGTCGCGGTCGACCGGGGTGTCCGTGCTCATCCAGGGGTTGATCGCGTAACTCACGTCGAAGAAGCGGGGTTCACAGACCAGGTAGCGCCTGGCGCGAGGTACACGCTGTGCTGACACCGAAGGGGTCCTCCTGCCGTTGTCGCGATATCCGGTGACGCATGTCCGGTGACAAGCCAACGGTAGGAATCGGGACGGACCGGGGACAAGAGGCGTCCCCTGCGTGTACGCGCAGGAATGCTGCGTCGTCGGGCCCTTCGGCGCCGGTTTCCCTCACTCCTGCGGAAACACCCCGGTGGACGGGGGCCCCGGCTCCCCCGGGAAGGGCGCCTGCGGCACCGTCGCGGCGCCCGCCGGCGCGGCGAGGGCGGCGCCGGCCTCGGGGCTGGCGGTCAGCAGATGGGAGAGGACCATGTAGCTGATGGTCTTGCGGATGAAGGGCTCGGTCCTGATGCGCTCCAGCACCTCCTCGAAGTGCTCGACGTCGCGCGCCCGGACGTGCAGCAGCGCGTCGGCGCCCCCGGTGACCGTCATCGCCGCCATGATCTCCGGATAGTCGCGCACCACCTCGGCCAGCCGCCGCGGCGGGGCGGCGCCCTCGCAGTAGACCTCGACGTACGCCTCCGTGCGCCAGCCCAGGGCGGAGGGGCGGACGGTGGTGGTGAACCCGGTGATGACGCCCTCCTCGCGGAGCCGGTCCACCCGGCGTTTCACCGCGGTCGCGGACAGCCCGATGGCGGTGCCGATCTCGGTGAAGCTCGTCCGGGCGTTCTCCACGAGCGCGGCGACGATCTTCCGGTCGAGTTCGTCGAACGGCGCGGATCTGGTGGTCATCTCGGGGTTCCTCCGGAAGCTGTGGGGCGGCCCTCGGCCGCCCTATCGGACCACGACCGCCCCGCCCCCGGCCACCACGCCTCCGGGGAGGCGCGGGGCCGCGCAACGTTCAGTCGGCGTGGCCGAGTTGGAGGTCGCGCTCGGTGCGGCCGCCGCCGGCGACCTGGAGGACGGTGGCGACCGGCGGGTAGCCGGCGGCGATGACGGTGTACTCGCCGGACGACAGGTCGACGAAGCGGAAGGTGCCGTCCGAGCGGGTGGTGAGGGTGTCGACGACGTTGCCCGCCGCGTCCAGCAGGGTCACCCGGGCGTCCTCGACGGGCCGCCCGTCGCCGGCGCGGACGGTGCCGCGCAGCACCGCTCCCCCGGCCAGCTCGATGTCCTGGCGGGTCTCCCGCGAGGACTGCACGCTCACGGGGTGGGCGGCAGGCCGGAACGCGGGGGCGCTGGCGGCGAGGGTGTACTCCCCGGCGACCAGGTCGGTGATGACGTAGCCGCCCTCCCGGCCGCTGCGGGTGGAGGCGACCACGTCGCCCCGCACGTCGGTCAGGGTGACGGCCGCGTCGCGGACCGGGGAGCCGTCCGCGGTGAGGACGCAACCGGCCAGCCGGCCCGCGCCGCCGAGGACGACGTCGAGGTCGACGGGCCGTTCGCCGACGGTCACCGTGACGGCCTGCGGCTGGTGCCCGCCGGCGGCGGCGATCATCACATAGGGGCCGGGGCCGGGCGCGCTGAGCGCGTACCGCCCGTCCTCGCCGCTGGCGCCGCGTCCGACCTGGCGCCCCTGGACGTCGATCAGCGTGAGCGCGGCGCGGGGCACGCTGCTGCCGTCGTGGTGCTGGACGGTGCCGCAGACGGGGACGCCGGCCGGCAGGGGCGCGGCGGCCGGCGCGGGCTCCGGCACGGCGGCCGCGGCGGCGGCGCGCGCGTGCGGGACGGTGGTCGGCTCGGCGGCGGGCGTGTGGTGGGACACCAGGGGTTTCTCCTTGAGGAAGAAGGCGAGGACCAGGCCGAGGACGAGCACCGGCACCAGGAAGAGGAAGATGCGCGGCATCGCGTCGGCGTAGGCCTGGATGTAGCCGTCGCGCAGGGCGGGCGGCATGGCGTGCACGGCCTGCGGGGTGATCGACTCGGGGTCGGGCAGTCCGGCGCCCGCGGGCAGGCGGACGGCGAGCGCGTCGGCGAGCCGGTCGGCGAAGAGGGTGCCGAAGACGGCGGCGCCGACGCTGCCGCCGATCTGGCGGAAGTAGTTGTGCGCGCTGGTGGCCGTCCCGAGGTCGGAGGGCGGCACGGCGTTCTGCACGGCGAGGATGAGCACCGGCATCACCAGGCCGATGCCGAGGCCGAGCACCGCCTGCCAGATGCCGTACTCCAGCCGCGGTGTGTCCGTCTCCAGGCGGGAGAGCAGCCACATCCCGGCGGCCGAGACCGCGCCGCCGAGCAGCGGGTAGACGCGGTAACGGCCGGTGCGGCTGATGAGCTGGCCGGAGACGACGGAGGCCACCACGATGCCGCCCATCATCGGGAGCATCAGCAGCCCCGACTCCGTGGCGCTGGCCCCGTCGACCATCTGGAGGTAGGTCGGCAGATAACTGGCCGCGCCGAAGAGGGCGATGCCGATGACGGCCCCGACGAGGGAGGTGACGGTGAAGACGGAGTCGCGGAACAGCCGCAGCGGGATGAGGGGTTCGGGCGCGCGGCGTTCGACGGCGAGGAAGAGCAGGGTGCTCAGCAGGGCGCCGGCGCCGAGCGCGAGGACGGTGCGCGAGCCCCAGGCGTACTCGGTGCCGCCCCAGCTCGTCAGCAGCACCAGGCAGGTGGAGGCGGCGGCGAGGAAGACGGTGCCGAGGACGTCGATCCGGCCGCGCGCGGCGGGCTTCGGCAGCCGCAGCACCAGGGTCACGACGAGCAGGGTGACCAGCCCGAAGGGCACGTTGAAGTAGAAGCACCAGCGCCAGGAGGCGTGGTCGGTGAAGAAGCCGCCGAGCAGCGGTCCGGCGACGGAGGCCAGCCCGAAGGCGGCGCCGATCAGGCCCATGAACCGGCCGCGCTCGCGGGCGGGGACGATGTCGGCGATGATCGCCTGCACCCCGATCATCAGCCCGCCGGCGCCGACGCCCTGGACGGCCCGGAAGGCGATCAGCTCGTTCATCGTGCGCGACCAGCCCGCGAGCGCGGAGCCGACGACGAAGACGACGATGGCGAACTGGAACACGCCCTTGCGGCCGAAGAGATCGCCGAGCTTGCCGTAGACGGGGAGGCCGATGGTGGCCGTCAGCAGATAGGCGGTGATCGCCCAGGACATCCGGTCCAGGCCCTGGAGGTCGCCGACGATCTTCGGCAGGGCGGTGGCGACGATCATCTGCTCCAGCGCGGCGAGCAGCAGCGCGAGCATCAGACCGAGGAAGACCAGCCGTACGCGGCGGGGGCTGAGCGGGGCGGGATCCGGCGGCAGGGGCGGTGGAGGTCCGGCGGGTGTGCCGCCGGCCGCGACGGCCTGCCCGTCCTTCACCAGGGTGATGCCGCCCACGTGTCTGCTCCCCTCGTCGCCCTGCGCGGGGTCATTCTTCGCATCGGGGAGGAAGTCGGAGCAACTCGGGCGGGAGGGCGGCGGGGGCCCCAACAGGGCCCCACGGGGGCGCACTTGGGGCGCTCATCAGGGGCTTTCCCGTGGCGCGGCACGCGCGGGGCGCGGGCCGCGCCGCGGGGAAGACCACCCGATCCGGTGAGCCGCGGCGGCGGGCGGGCCGCCGCGGACCGGACCGGCGGCCCGGGGCGGCCCGCCGGACTTCCGGCGGGCTCGCGCGCCGGGGCCCGGACGCGCCGCCGGGTTACGCCTTCTCCACCTGGCCGGCGAGGTTGGCGAGCAGGGCGTCGTAGATCCGGGCGAGGCCCTTGGGGGCGAAGGTCCGCTCGAAGAAGCCGCCGATGCCGCCGGCGCCGTTCCACACCGTGGTGACCACGGCGCGCGAGGCGCCCTCACCGGCCGGGGTGACCCGCCAGGTGGTGACCATCGAGGAGTTGCGGTCCTTCTCGACGAGCTCGCCGTCGGTCGGCTCGGTGACCTCCAGCAGGCAGTCGCGGATGCGCTTGCTGGTGGCCTGGAGCTTCCAGTGGACGAGGGTGCCCTCGCCGTCGCCCCCCTCGCGGACCTCGTACTCGCTGAAGTGCTCGGGGAGGATCTTCGCGCGGGTGCCCTCGTAGTCGGCCAGGGCGTCGAACACCGTCTCGGCGTCCGCCTGGATGATCCGTTCCGTCGTGGCCTCGACCTGCGCCATTCCTTACTCCTCCACTCGCTCCAGCGGGACGGGCACAGCCAATCACCTCGGACGCCGCCCCCCAAATCCGGCTTGCGTCGATCATGGGAACAGGTGTTCTATTCAGGGGAACGGCAGAGGCAGCGGCCACGAGGAGGCACCCGATGCGCTGGGACAATCTGGCCGAGGACCCGGGGACGGGCGGCGACTCCGCCCTCTTCGGCACCTCCGCGGTGACCACCCGCACCTTCGACACCCCCGAGTTCCGGGGCATCACCTTCCACGAGGTCAGGGCGCGTTCGATCCTCAACCGGGTGCCCGGGGCCTCGCGCATGCCGTTCGAGTGGACGGTCAACCCCTACCGGGGCTGCACCCACGCCTGCGTGTACTGCTTCGCCCGCCGCACCCACAGCTATCTGGACCTCGACACCGGGCTCGGCTTCGACAGCCAGATCGTGGTGAAGGTCAACGCGCCGGAGCTGCTGCGCCGTCAGCTCGCCTCCCGCCGCTGGCAGGGCGCGCACGTGGCGATGGGCACCAACGTCGACTGCTACCAGCGTGCCGAGGGCCGCTACCGGCTGATGCCGGGCATCCTCCAGGCGCTGCGCGACCACGCCAACCCCTTCTCGGTGCTCACCAAGGGCACGCTGATCCTGCGCGACCTCGACCTGCTGCGGCAGGCCGCCGACGTCACCGAGGTCGGCATCTCGGTCTCCGTCGGCTTCACGGACCCGGAACTGTGGCGCACCGTGGAGCCCGGCACGCCCTCCCCCGAGCGCCGGCTCGGCGTCGTCCGCGCCCTGACCGGCGCGGGGATCGGCTGCGGGGTGCTGATGGCCCCGGTGATCCCCTTCCTCGGCGACCGCCCGGAGCAGCTCCGCGCCACCGTCCGCGCGATCGCCGCCGCCGGCGCGACCTCCGTCACCCCGCTCGTGCTGCATCTGCGGCCCGGGGCCCGCGAGTGGTTCATGAGCTGGCTGCGCGCCCACCACCCGCACCTGGTCGAGCGCTACGAGCGGATGTACGCGGAGGGCGCCTACGCCCCGAAGTGGTACCAGCGGCGCGTCACCCGGCAGGTCCACGAACTGGCCGCCGAGTACGGCATCGGTCCCGCCTCGCCCCGGAGCCGCCGCGCGCTGCCGGAGCCCGCCGCGCAGGAGGCACCCGTTACCTTGGAGCCGACCCAGCTGACACTCCTCTGACGGCTTGTCGCGTAGCGTGAAGGAAGTCCGGCGGGCAGGGTGACGTCCGACACCGGACACGGAGGGGCGCGAGGCGATGACGGTGAAGGTGCGGGACATGACCGACGGCGACCGGGAGGCGGTCGCCGCGATCCGCGTCGGCGGGCGGCGTCACGCCTACGCCGGCCTGCTGCCCCAGTCGCATCTCGACTTCATGGACGCGGCGGCGGACGCCGCGCGGCGGCACGCGGACCTGGCGGGCGCCGCCGGCACGGTGAACGTCGTCGCCGAACAGCTCGGCGACGTGATCGGCTGGGCCTGCTACGGCCCGTCCCGCGCGCCGGACGCGACCGTCGACGGGTGCGAGCTGTACGCGATCTACGTGCTCCCCGAGCGGATATCGTCGGGCGTCGGGCACGCCCTGATGGCCGAGGTCACCGGCCGCGCCCGCGCGAAGGGCTTCGTCCGCATGGAGTTGTGGGTCCTCAAGGAGAACGCCCGCGCCCGGCGCTTCTACGAGCGCGCCGGTTTCCTGCCGGACGGCACGGAGGAGCCCTTCGAGGTGGACGGCACCCGGGTGCCCGAGGTCCGCTACACCCGCCGCCTGGCCTGACCGGCCCGCGCTCCGGCGTCCGCCGGACCCGCCCGGCGCGACCGGTGCCGCGCCGGTGCCCCGCCCGCGGACGCGCCCCGGCACACCCGCACCCGCACCGGGCCTCAGCCGCCGTGCGGCGCGGGCTCCGGCGGGACGCGGTCGGCGCGGACGGTCAGCGCGGCCGTCACCCACAGCGACAGGGCGCAGCCCAGACCCACCACCGTGCGCACGCCCGCGTCGGAGGCGCCGGTGAGCGCGAGCACCAGTCCGGCCGCGCCGACGGCGACGAGCAGCGCCGCGGGCAGCCGCAGCCGGGGCTGGTCGAAGGCCGCGGCGAGCGGCACGAAGTGCGCACCGACCACCAGCGCGACCAGCGGCGGGATGAGCTCCGGCACCCCGCCTCGCCCGCATCCCACCGCGATGGCCGCGATCAGCAGCCACTGCACACCGTTGACCTGCGCGAAGCGGCGCCGCTGCGCCGGCGGCGGCGGACCGCCCGCCGATTCCGGCAGCAGCCGCGACGCGGCGTACATCAGTCCCGCCGCCACGGCGCACCCCGCGACGGCGCCGGTCACCACCACCGCCGTGCCGAACGAGCCGATCCCCAGCAACAGCCAGCCCACGCCGAACAGCGCGAGAAATCCCACCCCTGATCTGAACATGATCGAACTCTGTGCGCCCGGACCGCGCCCGGTCAACTCCCCTGCGGGGACGGCTTCGCGTCCAGTCGTGCCAGGGCGGCCGACGCCGCGGCCGTGAGCCTCGGGTGCGGCACGGCCGAGGCGAGGACCGCACGGGCCCGGGCGTCGCCGAGGGCGCCGAGGCCCTCCACACAGGCGAGGGCCAGGCGCCAGTGCGGATCGCCGGGCACCAGGCGCCGGCCGAGGACGGTGATCAGCGCGGGGGCGGACTCGGGGGCACGCAGCCGGGTGAGCAGACGGACCGGCACCAGCGCGTAGGCGACGCGCAGTTCATTGGTGGCGAGCGCGGCGGCGGCGCGGGGCGTGCGGGTGTCGCCCAGTTCGTACAGGGCGTGGGCGGCGCCGACACAGCGGTCGGGGTCGCGGTGGTTGAGGAGCAGCACCAGGGACTCGAAGGCGCGGCTGTCGCCGGCGCAGCCGAGCCGGTAGGCGGCGATCTCCCGCGCCCACAGCGGGCGTTCGCCGGCCGTGAGCTCGGCGGCGAGTTCGTCGCGGTCGGCGGTGAGCAGCAGCCGCTCGAAGGCGGCGCCGCCGCCTGATTCGCGGCGCAGACGGTGTGCGAGCGACCGTAACTCCTCGTCCATGTCTGTCAGGGTATCGGCGGTGCGCACCGTTTCGGGGCGGGATCCAGATCACAGCGGCGGGAATCCCACGGGGGCTGGCGCGCTCGTTACTGGCCGGTTACTCTCATGTGAGCGGGTACCCCCCGCGTTCCGCGGCGGCCTGGTGACGCAGCCGCCCGCGGGAGCAGTCGGTTCGGCCGTTGTGCCGTGCAGTACGACGAGACGTGGGACAGCGTCCGTCGGCCCTTGTGAATGCCCGTGGTCACGCCCCTCGTGGCGCCGCCCTCCCGGGTCGGACCCACGACGGTCTCCCGAGCGCATCGTCGCGCGACACCTCCGCCCGCCCGGCGTCCTCACGCCCGTCCGGCACCGTCCGCGCTCCCTCACCAGTCGTCACTCATCCCTGGAGTCCCGTGATGGACACCCCTCTGCACACCATCGCCGTCGTCGGTCTCGGCACCATGGGTGCCGGCATCGCCGAGGTGCTCGCCCGCGCCGGCCGCGAGGTCGTCGGCATCGACGTCAGCGAGGCCGCCGCCCGCCGTGCCACCGACGCCCTGGAGGCGTCCACCGCCCGCGCCGTGGAGCGCGGCCGGATCACCGAGGAGGAGCGCCGCACCACGCTGGCCCGCTTCCGTACGTACGCCGACCTCCGGGCCGCCGCCGACGCCGATCTCGTCATCGAGGTCGTGCCGGAGACGTACGAGATCAAGCAGCAGGTCTTCCGGGAGCTGGACGCGATCGTCCGCCCGGACACGATCCTCGCCACCGGCACCAACGCCCTGTCGGTGACCCGGCTGGCCGCCGAGTCCCAGCACCCGGAGCGCGTGCTGGGCCTGCACTTCTTCAACCCGGCCCCCGCGATGAAGCTGGTCGAGGTGGTCTCCTCGGTGCTGACCTCGCCGCCGGCGGTGGAGTCCGTCACCGCGCTCGCCCGCGACCTGGGCAAGGAGCCGGTCGCGGTGGGCGACCGGCCCGGCTTCGTCGCGGACGGTCTGCTGTTCGGCTACCTGAACCAGGCCGCGGCGATGTACGAGTCCCGCTACGCGTCCCGTGAGGACATCGACGCGGCGATGCGGCTCGGCTGCGGTCTGCCGATGGGGCCGCTCGCGCTGCTCGACCTGATCGGCATCGACACCGCCCGGACGGTGCTGGAGGCCATGTACGCCGCCTCCCACGACCGTCTGCACGCGCCGGCGCCGATCCTGGGCCAGCTCAGCGAGGCGGGGCTGACCGGCCGCAAGGCGGGCCGCGGCTTCTACACGTACGCGGAGCCCGGCTCCACCGAGGTGGTCGCCGACGCGCTGACCCCCCGGGCGGCCGCGGACGCGGCCGGCGGGCGGGCGGTCTCCTCGGTCGGCGTGGCCGGTTCGGGCACCATGGCCAGCGGTATCGCGGAGGTCTTCGCCAAGGCCGGGTACGACGTCGTGCTGGCGGCCCGCAGCCAGGAGAAGGCCGAGCACGCCAAGGCCCGGATCACCAAGTCCCTGGGCCGCTCGGTGAGCAAGGGCAGGATGACGCAGGAGGCGTGCGACGCCACGCTGGCCCGGATCACCCCGGCCGGTTCGCTGGACGCCTTCTCCGGTGTCGACCTGGCCGTGGAGGCCGTGGCCGAGGACCTGGCGGTCAAGCAGCAGCTCTTCGCCACCCTGGACAAGGTCTGCAAGCCCGGCGCGGTGCTGGCCACCACGACGTCCTCGCTGCCCGTCGTCGCCTGCGCCCGTGCCACCACGCGTCCCGAGGACGTGATCGGCATGCACTTCTTCAACCCGGCGCCCGCGATGAAGCTGGTGGAGATCGTCCGCACGGTCCTGACGGCGGACGACGTCCACGCGACGGTCCGCGAGGTCACCGCGAAGATCCGCAAGCACCCGGTGGACTGCGGCGACCGCGCCGGGTTCATCGTGAACGCGCTGCTCTTCCCGTACCTCAACAACGCGATCAAGATGGTCGAGGAGCACTACGCGACCCTCGACGACATCGACGCCGCGATGAAGCTGGGCGGCGGCTACCCGATGGGGCCGTTCGAACTGCTCGACGTGGTCGGCCTGGACGTCTCGCTGGCCATCGAGAAGGTGCTGCACCGCGAGTTCCGCGACCCGGGCCTGGCCCCGGCGCCGCTGCTGGAGCACCTGGTGGCGGCGGGCTGCCTCGGCCGCAAGACGGGTCGCGGCTTCCGCGAATATGCCCGGCGCTGACGCCTCGGCGGGGTGGGGCGGGCTGCTCGGTCCGGGCGGCCCGTCCCCGTCCCCCGCGGACGGGGCCCCTCCCCCGGCGGACCGGGGGTGCGACCCGCGGACGCACACGGAGGCCGGCATGGAGTACGTTCAAGTCATGCCGCAGCCTGCCGATCCGTCCCGACGCCCGCTTCGCGCCGGTTCCGCCCCCGATGCCGCGGAGAGCGCCGCGGGCTCGAAAGCCGCCGCCCAGCGGCTGAGGATGCGCCGCGAACTGGCCGCTGCGGCCATGGAGTTGTTCGCCACCAAGGGGTACGAGGCGACGACGGTCGACGAGATCGCCGCCGCGGCCGGGGTGGCGCGGCGCACCTTCTTCCGCCACTTCCGCTCCAAGGAGGAGGCGATCTTCCCGGACCACGACGACACCCTGGTCCGGGCGGAGGCGGTGCTGAACGCGGCGCCGCCGCACGAGCACCCCCTGGACACGGTGTGCCGCGGCATCAAGGAGGTCATGCGGATGTACGCGTCCGCGCCCTCCGTGTCCGTCGAGCGCTACCGCCTGACCCGCGAGGTGCCGACGCTGCGGGAGCGCGAGATCGCCTCGGTGGCCCGCTACGAGCGCCTGTTCACGCGCTATCTGCTGGGCCACTTCGACGAGCGCGACCACCACGACGGCAACGACGACCCGCTGCTGGCCGAGGTGGCCGCCTCCGCGGTGGTCACGGCGCACAACCATGTGCTGCGGCGCTGGCTGCGGGCCGGCGGGCAGGGCGACGTGGAGGCGCAGCTCGACCACGCCTTCGCCATCGTGCGGGACACCTTCGGCAGCGGCATAGGGGCCGGCCGCAAGGCCGGGCACACCGCCGCGGCGGCGCACGACGCGCCGGCCGCCGTACGGACCGAGGGCGAGGTCCTGGTGGCGGTGGCGCGGACGGACGCGCCGCTCAGCGAGGTCATGCGCACCATCGAGAAGGCCCTCCGGGAGGCCTGACCGCCGGCCCGCCGGCCCTGTACGACAGACAGGCGAAGACCGCCCGATCCGGGCGGTCTTCGCCTGTTTCGCGACCCCGTTCGATCGATCATCGCTCATATGTGTCCGGCGGATTGCATCTGAGAGAAATTCTTGGCACGGAGTGTCTTGCCACCTGGCACGGCGTGCCATACGTTGAAGGAGTCCGGGCGGCCGGCGTGCAGAGCACACTCGTACGCCGGCTGTCCCAGCAGCCCCCGGCCGCTCCGCCCGGACGCCTGCGTCACAGGCAACTCCCGTCGCGCCCACAGGCGCCGCCGAAGCAGCTCCATCCGCCGAACCGACGGCACACCTCCACACCCAGCACCGCCCGACGAACCCCTCAGCGTCCCCGCAGGACGCTTCCCGCCGGAGGCAACACCGTGAAGGAAATCCTGGACGCGATCCAGTCGCCGGAGAGCACGTCCGCCGACTTCGCCGCTCTGAAGCTCCCCGAGTCCTACCGCGCGATCACCGTGCACAAGGACGAGACGGAGATGTTCGCCGGCCTCGAGACCCGGGACAAGGACCCCCGCAAGTCGATCCACCTGGACGACGTGCCGGTGCCGGAGCTCGGCCCCGGCGAGGCCCTGGTGGCCGTCATGGCCAGCTCGGTCAACTACAACTCCGTGTGGACCTCGATCTTCGAGCCGCTGTCCACCTTCGGCTTCCTGGAGCGCTACGGACGGCTGTCCGAGCTCACCAAGCGCCACGACCTCCCCTACCACGTCATCGGCTCCGACCTCGCGGGCGTCGTCCTGCGCACCGGCCCCGGCGTGAACGCCTGGACCCCGGGCGACGAGGTCGTCGCGCACTGCCTGTCGGTCGAGATGGAGTCCTCCGACGGCCACAACGACACGATGCTCGACCCCGAGCAGCGCATCTGGGGCTTCGAGACCAACTTCGGCGGCCTGGCGGAGATCGCGCTCGTCAAGTCCAACCAGCTCATGCCGAAGCCGAAGCACCTGAGCTGGGAGGAGGCGGCGGCCCCCGGTCTGGTCAACTCGACCGCCTACCGCCAGCTCGTCTCCCGCAACGGCGCCGGCATGAAGCAGGGCGACAACGTGCTCATCTGGGGCGCGAGCGGCGGACTGGGCTCCTACGCCACGCAGTTCGCGCTCGCGGGCGGCGCCAACCCGATCTGTGTCGTCTCCAGCGAGCAGAAGGCGGACATCTGCCGCTCGATGGGCGCCGAGGCGATCATCGACCGCAGCGCCGAGGGCTACAGGTTCTGGAAGGACGAGCGCACCCAGGACCCGAAGGAGTGGAAGCGCTTCGGCAAGCGCATCCGCGAGTTCACCGGCGGCGAGGACATCGACATCGTCTTCGAGCACCCCGGCCGCGAGACCTTCGGCGCCAGCGTCTACGTCACCCGCAAGGGCGGCACCATCACCACCTGCGCCTCGACCTCGGGCTACATGCACGAGTACGACAACCGCTACCTGTGGATGTCGCTGAAGCGGATCATCGGCTCGCACTTCGCCAACTACCGCGAGGCGTGGGAGGCCAACCGCCTCATCGCCAAGGGCAAGATCCACCCGACGCTGTCCAAGGTGTACTCCCTCCAGGACACCGGCCAGGCCGCGTACGACGTGCACCGCAACCTCCACCAGGGCAAGGTCGGCGTGCTGGCGCTCGCCCCCGAGGAGGGGCTCGGCGTCAAGGACCCGGAGATGCGCGCCAAGCACCTCGACGCCATCAACCGCTTCAGGAATGTCTGAGGTCCCTCCATGACTGAGCGCAAGAAGGACCGGCCCTGGCTCATGCGCACCTACGCGGGGCACTCGACCGCGGAGGCGTCCAACGAGCTGTACCGGCGCAACCTCGCCAAGGGCCAGACGGGTCTGTCGGTCGCCTTCGACCTGCCGACGCAGACCGGGTACGACCCCGACCACGTCCTCGCCCGCGGCGAGGTCGGCCGGGTCGGGGTGCCGGTCTCCCATCTGGGCGACATGCGGCGGCTGTTCCAGGACATCCCCCTGGAGCAGATGAACACGTCGATGACCATCAACGCGACGGCCATGTGGCTGCTGGCGCTGTACCAGGTGGTCGCCGAGGAGCAGGGGGCCGACAGCACCCGGCTCCAGGGCACCACCCAGAACGACATCGTCAAGGAGTACCTGTCGCGCGGGACCCATGTGTTCCCGCCCGGTCCTTCGCTGCGCCTGACCACCGACATGATCACCTACACGGTGGCCCGTATCCCCAAGTGGAACCCGATCAACATCTGCAGCTACCACCTGCAGGAGGCCGGCGCCACGCCGGTGCAGGAGATCGCGTACGCGATGTCCACCGCGATCGCGGTGCTCGACGCGGTGCGCGACTCGGGCCAGGTGCCGGCCGAGAAGTTCGGCGACGTGGTCGCCCGTATCTCGTTCTTCGTGAACGCGGGCGTCCGCTTCGTCGAGGAGATGTGCAAGATGCGCGCCTTCGGCCGCATCTGGGACAAGATCACCCGCGAGCGCTACGGCATCGGGAACGAGAAGCAGCGCCGGTTCCGCTACGGCGTCCAGGTCAACTCGCTCGGCCTGACCGAGGCGCAGCCGGAGAACAACGTCCAGCGCATCGTGCTGGAGATGCTCGCCGTCACACTCTCCAAGGACGCCCGCGCCCGCGCCGTGCAGCTCCCCGCCTGGAACGAGGCGCTGGGCCTGCCCCGGCCCTGGGACCAGCAGTGGTCGCTGCGCATCCAGCAGGTGCTGGCGCACGAGAGCGACCTGCTGGAGTACGAGGACATCTTCGCGGGCTCGCACGTGATCGAGGCCAAGGTCGGCGCCCTCGTCGACGAGTGCCTCGCCGAGATCGGGCGGATCCAGGAGATGGGCGGCGCGATGGCAGCCGTCGAGTCCGGCTACCTCAAGTCGCAGCTCGTGTCCTCGCACGCCGAGCGGCGGGCGCGGATCGAGGCGGGCGACGAGAAGATCGTCGGCGTCAACATCTTCGAGACGACCGAGGAGAACCCGCTCACCGCCGACCTCGACACGGCCATCATGACCGTCGACCCGGCGAACGAGGCACGGGTCGTGGCCAAGCTGCACGAGTGGCGGGCGGGGCGGGACGAGGTCCGCGCCGCGGAGTCCCTCGCGGCCCTGAAGAAGGCCGCGGCCGGCACGGAGAACCTGATGGCGGCCACCGTCGAGTGTGCGCGTGCGGGCGTCACCACCGGCGAGTGGGCCTGGGCGCTGCGGGACGTCTTCGGCGAGTTCCGCGCGCCGACGGGCGTCAGCAGCGCTCCGGTCGCGGTCACCGCGGAGGCCGGCACACCGCTCGCGGCCGTCCGGGAGAAGGTGTCGCGGACGGCGGACGAGCTCGGCGCCGGCCGGCTGCGCCTGCTGGTGGGCAAGCCGGGCCTGGACGGGCACTCCAACGGCGCCGAGCAGATCGCCGTGCGGGCTCGCGACGCCGGGTTCGAGGTGGTCTACCAGGGCATCCGGCTGACGCCGGAGCAGATCGTCTCCGCCGCCCTCGCGGAGGACGTCCACTGCGTGGGCCTGTCGATCCTGTCCGGCTCCCACACGGAGCTGGTGCCCGACGTGCTGGAGCGGCTGCGCGACGCGGGCGCCCCGGACATCCCGGTGATCGTGGGCGGCATCATCCCGAACGCGGACGCCGCCCAGCTCAGGGAGGCCGGCGTGGCCGCCGTCTTCACGCCGAAGGACTTCGGCATCACGGAGATCATCGGCCGTATCGTCGACGAGATCCGCAACGCAAACAAGCTCAGCCCCCTGGAAAGTTCGGAGGTCCCCGCATGAGCACGCCCGTGCACCCGGTGAACCGGCTGCGTCCGCGCCGTTCCTGCCTCGCCGTACCCGGCTCGAACCCGCGGTTCCTGGAGAAGGCCCAGGGCCTGCCCGCCGACCAGGTCTTCCTCGACCTGGAGGACGCCTGCGCCCCGCTCGCCAAGCCGGGGGCCCGGCACACCATCGTCAAGTTCCTGAACGAGGGCGACTGGACGGGCAAGACACGGGTCGTGCGCGTCAACGACTGGACCACCGAGTGGACCTA
Organism: Streptomyces zhihengii; assembly: GCF_016919245.1. NCBI lineage: Bacteria > Bacillati > Actinomycetota > Actinomycetes > Kitasatosporales > Streptomycetaceae > Streptomyces > Streptomyces zhihengii. The sequence continues at coordinate 1,420,525 of NZ_JAFEJA010000001.1, forward strand.
CCGGGACGTCGTCACGGTCGTCGAGGGCGCCGGGCAGAACCTCGACTGCATCATGCTGCCGAAGGTGCAGAGCGCCGAGCAGGTCGTCGCGCTCGACCTGCTGCTCACCCAGATCGAGAAGACCATGGGCTTCGAGCCGGGGAAGATCGGCATCGAGGCGCAGATCGAGAACGCCCAGGGCCTCAACAACGTGAACGCCATCGCCCAGGCGTCGCCGCGGGTGGAGACCATCATCTTCGGCCCGGCCGACTTCATGGCCTCGATCAACATGAAGTCCCTGGTCGTCGGCGAGCAGCCGCCCGGCTACCCGGCCGACGCCTACCACTACATCCTGATGAAGATCCTGATGGCCGCCCGCGCCAACAACCTCCAGGCGATCGACGGCCCCTACCTCCAGATCCGCAACGTCGAGGGCTACCGCGCGGTCGCGCAGCGCGCCGCGGCGCTGGGCTTCGACGGCAAGTGGGTGCTGCACCCCGGCCAGGTCGACGCGTCGAACGAGATCTTCTCGCCCTCCCAGGAGGACTACGACCACGCCGAGCTGATCCTGGACGCCTACGACTACTACACGTCCGAGGCCGGCGGGAAGAAGGGCTCCGCGATGCTCGGCGACGAGATGATCGACGAGGCCTCCCGCAAGATGGCGCTGGTCATCTCCGGCAAGGGCCGCGCGGCGGGTATGAAGCGCACCAGCACGTTCGAGATCCCGGAGGCCTGAGCGCCATGCAGTTCGGACGCACCTACGAGGAGTTCGAGGTCGGGGCGGTCTACAAGCACTGGCCCGGGAAGACGGTCACGGAGTACGACGACCACCTCTTCTGTCTCCTGACGATGAACCACCACCCCCTCCACATGGACGCCAACTATGCGGAGAACACCACGGACTTCGGCAAGAACGTCGTGGTGGGGAACTACATCTACTCGCTGCTGCTCGGCATGTCCGTGCCGGACGTCTCCGGCAAGGCCATCGCCAACCTGGAGATCGAGTCGCTGCGCCATGTGGCGCCGACCTTCCACGGCGACACGATCTACGGCGAGACCACGGTCCTGGACAAGACCCCGTCGAGGTCGAAGAACGACCGCGGCATCGTCCACGTCGAGACCAAGGGCTACAAGCAGGACGGCACCCTGGTGTGTGTCTTCCGGCGCAAGGTGATGGTCCCGACCGAGACGTACATCAAGGAGCGCGGCGGCGAGCAGCCCGGCCGTCCCGACCTCGTCGAGCCCGTGAAGAAGCAGGAGAAGTAGCCATGGCGCGACTCGCCCGGACCGCAGGTCTGACCGACGTCCAGCAGGAGATCCTCTCCACCGTGAGGGACTTCGTGGACAAGGAGATCATCCCGGTCGCCACGGAGCTGGAGCACAAGGACGAGTACCCCCAGGAGATCGTCGACGGCCTCAAGGAGCTCGGCCTGTTCGGGCTGATGATCCCGGAGGAGTACGGCGGCCTGGGTGAGTCCCTTCTCACATACGCGCTCTGCGTCGAGGAGATCGCCCGCGGCTGGATGTCCGTCTCGGGCATCATCAACACCCACTTCATCGTGGCGTACATGCTCAAGCAGCACGGCACCCAGGAGCAGAAGGACACCTTCCTGCCCCGGATGGCGCTGGGCGAGGTGCGTGGCGCGTTCTCGATGTCGGAGCCGGCGCTCGGCTCGGACGTGTCGGCCATCACGTCCAAGGGCGTCAAGGACGGCGAGGAGTACGTCCTGAACGGCCAGAAGATGTGGCTGACGAACGGCGGCACCTCCACGCTCGTCGCCGTGCTGTGCCGGAGTGACGAAGGACACCCCGAGGGGACCGCTCCGCACAAGTCGATGACCACGTTCCTCGTGGAGAAGGAGCCGGGCTTCGGCGAGGTGCGTCCGGGCCTGACCATCCCGGGGAAGATCGACAAGATGGGCTACAAGGGCGTCGACACGACCGAGCTCATCATGGACGGACTGCGCATTCCGGCCAATCGGGTACTCGGCGGGGTCACCGGCCGAGGGTTTTACCAAATGATGGACGGCGTCGAGGTCGGCCGGGTCAACGTCGCGGCGCGTGGCTGCGGTGTCGCGCAGCGTGCTTTCGAACTCGGTGTCTCGTATGCCCAGCAACGTCACACTTTCGGCAAGCCGATCGCCGCGCACCAGGCGATTCAGTTCAAGTTGGCCGAGATGGCCACCAAGGTCGAGGCCGCCCATGCGATGATGGTGAACGCGGCACGCAAAAAGGACTCCGGGGAACGAAACGACCTGGAGGCAGGGATGGCGAAGTACCTCGCCTCCGAGTACTGCAAGGAAGTCGTCGAGGACGCCTTCCGTATCCACGGCGGCTACGGCTTCTCCAAGGAGTACGAGATCGAGCGCCTCTACCGCGAGGCGCCGATGCTGCTGATCGGCGAAGGTACCGCCGAAATCCAGAAAATGATCATTGGCCGTCGACTGCTCGAGGAGTACCGGTCGCAGGGTTGATTGTCGCTTTTAGGTCGGTTACGGCCGGAAGATGATCACACCCTGTCATCATCTTCCGGCCGTCGACTCGGCTTCTGGCTTTCCCAGTTGCGGGTCGTAACCGATAACATCGACGGAAAGCCGCCGTCCCCCTGTTGCCAGCGCGGCATCATCCGCTACGAAGGTCATCCATGCCCCACAGCCAAACCTCTGCACATCGCGACAGCCTCCGTGGCGTGCGTATCGCTCGCGGAGCATCGCCGTGGCTCCTGCCGACCGTCGCCACCGCTGCCCTCAGCCTGGCCCGGTCCCGCCGCTCGCGGCGGGCCGCGACCGTGGCCGTGCCCGTCACCGCACTCGCGGCGGGCATGCTGTGGTTCTTCCGCGACCCCGAGCGCGAGATCGCTCAGGGCCGGGTCATCTCCCCCGCCGACGGCGTGGTGCAGAGCATCATGCCGTGGAAGGACGGGCGTACCCGGGTAGCGATCTTCATGAGCCCGCTCAACGTCCACGTGAACCGCGCGCCGCTGGCCGGCACCGTCACGTCCGTCGAGCACGTGCCCGGTGGCTTCGTCCCCGCGTTCAACAAGGAGAGCGAGAACAACGAGCGCGTTGTCTGGCACTTCGACACCGAACTCGGCGACATCGAGATGGTGCAGATCGCCGGCGCGGTCGCGCGGCGCATCGTCCCGTACATCCCGCAGGGCACCAAGGTCGAGCAGGGTGAGCGCATCGGTCTGATCCGCTTCGGCTCGCGTGTCGACATCTACCTCCCGGAGGGTGTGGACGTCGCCGTCGAGGTCGGACAGACCACGACCGCGGGGGTGACTCGCATTGACCGTGATTGATCCCGACACACAGGCCGGCAACTGGGCCGCCGACGACGAGGACGACGACGCGGAGGAGATGCCGCTCAGTCTGAGGCTGTCGATAGCGGACACCCTCACTCTGGGCAACGCGACGTGCGGATTCATGGCGGTGTACTTCACCACCACCGGAATCCTCATTCCGCACCTCCAGGGCAGCCAGGAGACCGGCATGGCGCGGCACAGCGCCGCGACGGCCGTGATCCTGATGCTGCTGGCCGCGATCTTCGACCTCTGCGACGGACTCGTGGCCCGCAAGCTGCGGTCCTCGCCGATGGGCGCGGAGCTGGACAACCTCTCCGACCTGATCAGCTTCGGGCTCGCCCCCGCGTACTTCGTGCTGGTCTACGGCATGGTCGCGGACGACGCCCACCAGCGGGTCTCGGCGGTGGCCGCGATCGTGGTGCTGCTGGCGGTGGTGCTGCGGCTTGCGAGATTCTCGTGCGTGACCATGAAGGACGGCATGTTCCAGGGCATGCCGAGCCCCTTCGGAGCGCTGACGGTGGTCTCCATCGTGCTGCTGGAGCTGCCCTTCATCCCGACGCTGCTGGCGATCATCGGCACGGCGTGGCTGATGGTCAGCCGGGTCGAGTACCCGAAGCCGCGGGGTGTCCTCGCGGTGGCGATGCTCGGCTGGATCGTGGCCGCGATGGGCATGCTGGCGGCGTGGGCGTTCGACGCGCCCGGCGGCGCGGTGCTCCTCCAGATGGGCTGCGCGCTCCAGATCGTGATGGCGGCGACGATCCCCCTCTTCGCGACCGCCCGTCGCGTGAACACCATCCGGGACAACCGCCGCGAGAACCGCGAGGCCCGGGCGGCCCAGCTCCCGTAAGGGAGACGGGCACGTCCCCCGGGACACCACGAAGGGCCCCGGACACCGCACGGTGTCCGGGGCCCTCGTGCGTGGCCGGTGCGGCGGGGCGGGTGGCGGCCGGGTCGTGGGCACGGGCCGGTGGCTCCCGGGCCCAGGGGTCGGGCCGACAGGTCCTGGGCGGGCGGGCCTGCGGCGGGCCGAAGGCCCCCGGACGCGGTCGCCCCGGACCACCGTGGCGCGCCCGCCCCGGGGGGCGGGAACGCGGAAGGCCCCCGGCGCGGACGCCGGGGGGCCTTCGTGCGCTCTGGGGGGGGCTCAGGCCAGGAAGTCGCGGGCGATGTCCGCCGCCACCCGCTCCAGCAGGGGGCCCGCCTGCGCCATCGAGACCGCCGGGTCCGGTTCCAGGGACGCCAGCGCGTAGGCGCGGCGGATGCCGGCCCGGCCCAGCGCCTCGGGCGGCAGCGCCAGGCGGCCGCAGACGGCGACGACCTCGACGCCCCGCGCCCTCGCGGCGGCGGCCACCCCGGCGGGCGCCTTGCCGTGCAGGGTCTGCTCGTCCAGCGAGCCCTCGCCGGTGATCACCAGGGTCGCCTTCTCCAGGGCGGGCGCGAAGCCCAGCACGTCGAGCATGACCTCGATCCCCGGCCGGAAACGGGCGCCCAGGGCGACCAGCGCCCCGTAGCCGATACCGCCCGCAGCCCCGGCGCCGGGAGCCTTCGCGCACTCCGCAGCCGACGGACCGGTCGCCGTGGTGAGCACCTCGGCGTAGTGGGCGAGCGCGGCGTCGAGGGCGGCGACGTCGTCGGGGCTCGCGCCCTTCTGCGGGCCGTACACCGCGGGGGCGCCCTTGGGGCCCGTCAGCGGGTTGTCCACGTCGCTGGCGAGGATCAGGTCGACGCCGGCGAAACGGGCGTCCAGGCCCGAGAGGTCCGCCGTCGCCAGATCCGCCAGCCCGCCGCCGCCGCGCGCCACCGGCTTGCCGTCGGCGTCGAGGAAGGCGGCCCCGAGGGCCTCCAGCATGCCGGCGCCGCCGTCCGTGGTCGCGCTGCCGCCGACCCCGAAGACGATCGTGGCCGCCCCCGCGTCGAGCGCGGCCCGCAACAGCTCTCCCGAGCCGTACGTGGTGGCCGTCAGCGGCGCGAAGGTGTCCGGCGGCAGGTGCTGGAGACCGGACGCCTCCGCCATCTCCACCACGGCCGTGGTGCCGCGCAGGGCGTACGCGGCGGTGACCGGGTCGCCGAGCGGACCGGCCACCCGCACCTCGCGCCGCTCGAAGCCCGCCGCGACGGCCGCGGCGACCGTGCCGTCGCCGCCGTCGGCGACGGGCAGCGTCTCGACCTCCAGGCCCGGTACGACCTGCCGGAGCCCGGCGGTCACCCGCTCCGCGACCTGCACGGCCGTCAGCGAACCCTTGAACTTGTCAGCCGCCACGAGAACACGCGCCGACCGAGAAACTGCTCCGTCCGTCACCCTTGTATCCCTTGCTTGTCGAACAGGCAGTCGCGCCGCCCCGACCCTATCCGCAGCTCAGGGCCCCCGGCCAGCCCCCGTTCACCCAGCGATACGCCCCGCGCCGGGCGGGCCGGTGCCGTCCTGCGGCCCACCCCCGCGGGCCCGATCCTCTACGCTGCGAGCCGTGACGACCCCGGACTACGCCGCCTACATCGCCTCCCTCCCCCGCGTCCTGGCCGGCGCGGCCGTGCTGCTGCGCGACGGCGCCGGGAGGGTGCTCCTGGTCGAGCCCAACTACCGCGCGGGCTGGGCGCTGCCCGGCGGGACCATCGAGTCGGACCAGGGCGAGACGCCCCGGCAGGCGGCCCGCCGGGAGACCCTGGAGGAGATCGGTCTCGACGTCGAGCCGGGTGCGCTGCTCGCCGTCGACTGGGTCCCGGGGGTGGGCCGTCCGCCGATCGCCGCGTACGTGTACGACGGGGGCGTGCTCACCGGGGAGCAGCTCGCCCGGATCAGGATCCAGGAGGCGGAGCTGCTGTCCTGGCGGCTTGTGGAGCGCGAGGAGCTGCCCGGTCATCTGCTGGGGCAGCTCGGCGACCGGGTGCTGTCGGCGCTGGCCGCGCTGGACGCCGGCACGGGGGCGGTCGAGCTGGAGAACGGTCTGCCGCCCCGCTGACGGGCCTCCCGCCCGTGCCGCGGCCCGGTCGGGGCCCCGCCTGTCGCGGCCCGGGAGAAACCCGCTCGCCCGCCGCTGGGGCGCTGCGTAGGCTCCCGCCATGACCCTCGTCGCCATCCTCAGCGGGGCCGGTGTGTCCACCGACTCCGGCATCCCCGACTACCGCGGCCCCCAGGGGCTGTGGCGGCGGGACCCCGAGGCCGAGAAACTCGTCACCTACGACTGCTACATGGCCGATCCGGACATCCGGCGCCGGTCCTGGCTGATGCGCCGCGACGCCGAGACCCTGAACGCCGAGCCCAACGCCGCCCACCGGGCCGTCGCCGCCCTGGACCGCCGGCCGGGCGTCGCCGTCCGCGTCATCACCCAGAACGTGGACGGTCTCCACCAGCTCGGCGGCATGCCCGCCCGCAAGGTGCTCGAACTGCACGGGACCGCCCGCGCCGTGACCTGCACCCGCTGCCACGCCCGCTCCACGATGGAGGAGGCGCTGGCCCGTGTCGCGGCGGGCGAGGACGACCCGGCGTGCCGGGTGTGCGGCGGCATCCTCAAGTCGGCGACGGTGATGTTCGGGGAGCGCCTCGACCCGGCGGTGCTCGGCGAGGCGATGGCCGTGGCCAAGGCCTGCGAGGTGTTCGTGGCCGTCGGCACCACGCTCCAGGTGCAGCCGGCGGCCTCGCTGGCGGGCATGGCCGCCGACCACGGTGCCCGGCTGATCGTGGTGAACGCCGAGCCCACGCCGTACGACGAGCTCGCCGACGAGGTGGTGCGGGAGCCGATCGGCGACTCGCTGCCGCCGCTGCTGGAACGGCTGGCCCGGGAGTCCCGGGCCGCGTGACCGGCAGCCGGGCGGCGCTCAGAAGAGGGTCTCCTCCGGAGCGCCGCTCTCGAAGGCCAGCAGCCGCTGCTTGCGGCCGAGGCCGCCGCCGTACCCGACCAGGGAGCCGGACGAACCGATCACCCGGTGGCACGGGACGATGATGCCGATCGGGTTCCGGCCGTTGGCGAGGCCGACCGCCCGTGAGGCGTTCGGGTTGCCGAGGGCCTCCGCGAGCTCCCCGTAGGTGCGGGTCCGACCGTACGGGATGCGGCGGAGCTGCTCCCACACCCGGAGCTGGAACGGTGTGCCGTCGAAGCGCATCGGCAGGTCGAAGTCGGTCAGCTCGCGCGCGAAGTACGCGTCGAGCTGGCGGGCGGCCTCGGTGAACGGGGACGCGTCCCGATCGCCGAAGGTCTCCTCGGCGGGGCGGTGGCGCTGGCCGCTCATGTAGAGGCCGCTGAGGACCCCCTCGGTGGCGACGAGGGTCAGCGGCCCGTAGGGGCTGTCGACGACGGTGTGCCGCCGGTCCCGGCTCCCGGGCGTCCGCGCCGCGCGCGCCGCCGTCCCGTGTGCTGTGCTCACATGCGCTCCGGTCTCGTGCGGTGCCCTCACGCGGGCAGATGGTTGATCGGGTGGTCGTCGGTGGCCCACAGGTACTGGACGGCGTAGGCGCGCCAGGGCCGCCAGGCCGCGGCGTGCGCGGTGAGCGCGCCGGGTGTGGCGGGCAGGTCCAGGGCCGCCGCGGCACGCCGGATGCCGAGGTCGGTGGGGAGGAAGGCGTCCGGGTCGCCCAGGGCGCGCATCGCGATCACCTCGACCGTCCACGGCCCGAAGCCGGGCATCGCGCCGAGCCGCTCGCGGGCCCGGTCCCAGTCGCTGCCCGGGTCGAGGGCGAGCCCGCCGCCGGCCAGCGCGGCCACCAGTCCGGTGAGGGTGGCCCGGCGGCTGCGGGGCAGCGCCAGCTTCTCCGGATCGAGGGCGGCCAGCGCCTCCGGGGTGGGGAACAGATGGGTGAGCCCGCCCTCGGGGTCCTCCACGGGCACACCGTGGGCGGTCACCAGCCGGGCGGCGTGGGTGCGGGCGGCCGCGGTGGACACCTGCTGGCCCAGCACGGCGCGCACCGCGAACTCGGCGGCGTCGACGGTACGGGGGACGCGGCGGCCGGGCGCCTTGCCGACCAGCGGGGCGAGACCGGGGTCGGCGCGCAGCCGTTCGTCGACGGCCTCCGGGTCGGCGTCGAGGTCGAGCAGCCACCGGCAGCGGCTGATGGCGATCGTGAGGTCCCGCGGATCGGTCAGGGACAGCCGGCAGGCGATGTGGTCGGGCCGCGGGGCGAGGGAGACGATGCCGTGGCCGTACGGGAGGGCGAGGGTGCGCCGGTAGGCGCCGTCGCGCCACTCCTCGACGCCGGGGACGCCGGTCGCCGCGAGGTGGCCGAAGAGGTTGCCCGGTTCGAGCGGGGCCCGGTACGGGAGCCGCAGCGAGATCGCCCCGGGGGCCGGCCGGGGCCGGCCGCGCGCGCCGGCCGCCCGGGTGCGCAGCTCGCCGGGGGCGAGGGCGAACACCTCGCGCACGGTGTCGTTGAAGGTGCGCACGGACGAGAAGCCCGCCGCGAAGGCGACGTCGGCCATGGGCAGCGGCGTGGTCTCGATGAGCAGGCGTGCGGTCTGCGCCCGTTGGGCGCGGGCGAGGGCGAGGGGGCCCGCGCCGAGTTCGGCGAGGAGCTGGCGTTCGATCTGGCGGGTCGAGTAGCCGAGGCGCGCGGCGAGCCCGGGCACGCCCTCGCGGTCGACGACCCCGTCGCCGATGAGGCGCATGGCGCGGGCGACGACGTCCGCACGGACGTTCCAGGCGGGCGACCCGGGGCTGCTGTCGGGCCGGCAGCGCTTGCAGGCCCGGAAGCCGGCCTGCTGGCAGGCGGCGGCGCTCGGGTAGAAGGTCATGTTCGCGACCTTCGGCGGCACGGCGGGGCAGCTCGGCCGGCAGTAGATCCCGGTGGTCAGCACAGCGGTGAAGAACCATCCGTCGAAACGGGCGTCCTTGGACCGGACGGCCCGCACGCAGCGCTCGGTGTCGGTGTGCATGGGTCAAGGATGGGCCACCCGGCGTCACCGTCGCTGGCGAGAATCCGACATGGACGTCGCGCTGCCTGCGGACGCCGTGGGCCCCCAGGTCAGTCGAGGTGGGTGGCGAAGGCCGCGTACGCCTGTTCGTCGAAGAGGACGAAGCTCACCCGGGTGACGGAGGTGTCCGCCGCCCGTACGGTGCCGATCGCGATGCGCGCCGCGTCGTCCATCGGCCAGCCGTAGATCCCGGCGGAGACGGCGGGGAAGGCGACCGTGCGGGCGCCGACCTCGTCGGCGACGCGCAGCGATTCGCGGTAGCAGGAGGCGAGCAGCTCCGAGCGGTCCTCCTCGCGGGAGAAGACCGGGCCCACGGTGTGGATGACGTGCTCCGCGTGCAGCCGGCCCGCCGTGGTGGCGACGGCCCGGCCGGTCGCCAGGCCCTTGCCGTAGTGGGAGGCGCGCAGCGCGCGGCAGGCGGCGAGGATCTCGGGCCCGCCCCTGCGGTGGATGGCCCCGTCGACCCCGCCGCCGCCCAGCAGCGAGGAGTTGGCCGCGTTGACGATCGCGTCGGCGTGCTGGTCGGTGATGTCACCGCGGACGAGGACGATGTCGGGGGTGCCCATGGCATCCATGATGCCGCCTGCCGCCCGGTCACGGGCGGGGAATTGCCCGGCCGGAGCTTCCGGGCCGACCCGGCCGGCCGGGTCGGCCACCGGCGTGCCGTCCGAGGGCGGCGGCCGGTGGCAGCAGGCCGGGCCCCTCCGGCACGGCGGCAGCAGGCCGGGCGTCGCCCGACCACAGCGGCAGCAGGCCGGGCCTCGCCCGACCCCAGCGGCCCGCTGCGGCCAGTCGACGGCCGCAACCGGTGGGCGGACCCGGCCGCCAGTAGGCGGCTGGCGGCCCGGATTCCCGGCACGGCGGCAGCAGGCCGACGTCGCCCGACCACAGCGGCCCGCTGCGGGCAGTCGACGGCCGCAACCGGTGGGCGGACCCGGCCGCCAGTAGGCGGCTGGCGGCCCGGATTCCCGGCACGGCGGCAGCAGGCCGGGCCTCGCCCGACCACAGCGGCCCGCTGCGGGCAGTCGACGGCCGCAACCGGTGGGCGGACCCGGCCGCCAGTAGGCGGCTGGCGGCCCGGATTCCCGGCACGGCGGCAGCAGGCCGACGTCGCCCGGGCGGTCGGCCCGCCTGAGCGGCCCCCGCCCCGGCACCGGCAGGCGCCGCTCAGGCGGCGCGCAGGGCGCGCCAGACGGCCTTCGCCGCGTGGTGGCCGGACATGCCGTGCACGCCCGGGCCGGGCGGGGTCGCCGAGGAGCAGATGAAGACGGCGGGGTGGGAGGTCGCGTAGGGCACCCGGGCGAGGCGGGGGCGGATCACGGTCTGGAGCCCGGCGAAGGCGCCGCAGGCGATGTCGCCGGCGACGTAGTTGGCGTTCCGGGCCGCCAGTTGGGGCGGTCCGGCGACGGCGCGCGCGAGGACCAGGTCGCGGAAGCCGGGCGCGAAGCGCTCGATCTGCCGTTCGACGACATCGGTCGCGTCGCCCTCCCAGCCCGCGGGCACGTGCCCGTAGGCCCACAGGACGTGCCGGCCCTCGGGGGCCCTGCCCGGGTCGACGATGCTGGGCTGGGCGGTGATCAGGAACGGGACGCTCGGCTCGCGCCCCTCGGCTGCGGCCCGCAGCGCCGCGTCGATCTCGCCCGCGGTCGGGCCGATGTGCACCGTGCCGGCCGTCCTCGCCTGGGGCGACGTCCAGGGGACCGGTCCCGACAGCGCGTAGTCGATCTTGAAGGCGGCGGCCCCGTAGCGGTAGCGCCAGTACGCGTTGCCGAGTCCGGCGATCCGGGCGAGCGCGGTCGGCGAGGTGTCGAAGACGTACGCGCGGGCCGGCGGGAGTTCGTCCAGCCGCTTGACCTCGGTGCCGGTGTGGATGGTCCCGCCGAGTTCGCGCAGGTAGGAGGCGAGCGCGTCGGAGATGGCCTGGGAGCCGCCGCGCGGCACGGGCCAGCCCACCTCGTGCGCGGCGAGCGCGAACATCAGGGCGATCCCGCCGGTGGCGATGCCGCTGGTCGGCGCGATGGCATGGGCGGCGAGCCCGGCGAGCAGGGCCCTGCCCTTGTCCCCCTCGAAGCGGCGGGCCAGCCAGGAGGCGGGCCGGATCGCGTCCAGGCCGAAGCGGGCGAAGCGCAGCGGATCGCGCGGCAGACCGTCCCAGGGGGTGCGCAGGAAGTCCGCGGCGATGGTGTCCCAGCGGCCCAGATAGGGCGCGAGCAGCCGCCGGTAGGCGCCGGCGTCGGACGCGCCGAGCGACAGCGCGGTCTCGGCGACGGACCGGCTGAGCACGGCGGCGGTGCCGTCCGGGAAGGGGTGGGCGAGCGGCAGTTCGGGGTGCAGCCAGGTGAGCCCGTGGCGCTCCAGCGGCATCCGCCCGAAGGCGGGCGACCCGATGCCGAGCGGGTGGACCGCGGAGCAGGGATCGTGCCGGAAGCCGGGAAGCGTCAGCTCCTCGGTCCTGGCGCCCCCGCCCACGGTGTCCAGGGCTTCGAACACGGCGACCGAGAAGCCGCGGCGGGCCAGTTCGGCCGCGGCCGTCAGCCCGTTGGGGCCCGCTCCCACGACGACGGCATCGAGCATCGACGGCACCTTCGGACTCCTTTGTCAGCCGACGGCCATGAACACCCAGGATATTCACAGGCGTCGGCGGCCAGGGGCCGGGTACCGTCCCGTCGCGATGAACGAGATGGACGAAACGATCCGGCGCATGGCCGGACGGCTGCTGACCGTGCCCGGTGTGCGCGCCGTCGCCCTCGGCGGGAGCCGGGCGCGCGGCGCCCACCGGCCGGATTCCGACTGGGACCTGGGCGTGTACTACCGGGGCGGCGTCGACACCCGGGCGCTGGCACGCCTCGCCTCGGAGGTCACGGGCGAGGAGGTCGACGTGGCCGGCCCGGGCGGCTGGGGCCCCTGGGTCGACGGCGGCGCCTGGCTGCGGGTGGACGGGGTGCCCGTCGACTGGATCCTGCGGGACCTGGACCGCGTCCGGCGGGTGTGGTCCGACTGCCGCGAGGGGCGCTACGAGGTGGGGGTGCAGCCCGGCCACCCGCTGGGCTTCTGGTCCCCCGCCTACCCGGGCGAGGTGTCCCTGTGCCGCGTACTCGCCGACAGTGAAGGGGAGTTGGGCGCGCTGCGGGAGGAGACCCGGCACTATCCGGAGCCGCTGCGCGCGGCGCTGGCCGGGGCGTCCTGGGAGGCGGAGTTCTCGGTCGCGGCGGCGCGCAAGTCGGTGGGTGCCGGGGACACGCTCCATGTGGCACTGTGCCTGTCCCGGGCGTTCGGTGTGCTGGCCCAGTCGCTGCACGCCTGGCACCGGGTCTGGTGCCTGAACGAGAAGGGCGCGCTGGCGGCGGCCGCCGCCCTGCCGGGGGCGCCCCGCGATCTGGTGGCGCGCGTGTCGGACATCCTCACCGCGCTGGACGCGCCCGCGGTGGACGCCGCGGACGCCCTCGTCCGCGAGACCCGCGCCCTGCTGACCTGACCACGAGCGACACCCGGGCGCGGGCGGGGAGTCCCGGCGCGGGCGGGGAGTCCCGGCGCGGGCGGGGAGTCCCGGCGCGGGCGCGGAGTCCCGGCGCGGAGTCCCGGCGCGGGCGGGGAGTCCCGGCGCGGGCGGGGAGTCCCGGCCGGGCTTCCCGCCACAAGGTCCACGTCACCCGCCCGTGCCCGTGCCGGGCTTCCCGCCGGGGGTCCACCTCACGCGCCCGTGCCCGGCCGGCTCGGGGCCGGTCCGGGCACGGCGCGGTGGGCACCGGCCCCGGCGTCAGCTCAGCAGGGCGAGCAGGCCGCGGGCCGTCGGCTCGTCGCGGGCCGCGGTGAACGGCAGGGTGTTGCCGCCCGCCACGCTGAACGGCCGCCCGGCGACGGTGAGCTGGCAGCCGCCCGCCTCGGTCACGAGCAGCAGCCCCGCCGCGTGGTCCCAGGCGTACTCCCAGCTGAACACCGTCGCGTCCAGCTCGCCGCGGGCCACCCGGAGGTACTCCAGGCCGGCCGAGCCGCACGGCTTCGGCAGCACGCCCGGCACGGAGAGGCCGAGCAGCAGGCGCTTCTCCTCGGGCGAGGAGTAGTCCGGGTTGGAGATGGCGACGCGCAGGGCGGCCCCGGGCTCGGGCGAACCGGCGAGCAGGGGCCGGCCGTCCAGCCGGGCTCCCCCGCCGCGGACGGCGAAGGCGAGCTCGTCGGGCACCGGCGCGTACGTCCAGGAGGCGAGGAGCTCGCCGCGGTGGGCGAGGGCGACCAGGGTGCAGAAGCCGGGGTCGCCCTCCACGAACTGGCGCGTGCCGTCGACCGGGTCGACGATCCACACCGGCGTGTCGCCGCGCAGCGCGTCGTAGACGGCCGGGTCGGCGTGCACCGATTCCTCGCCGACGACCACCGACCCCGGCAGCAGGGCGGTCAGGGAGGCGGTCAGGTGCTCCTCCGCCAGCCGGTCCGCCGCGGTGACGAGGTCGTGCGGCCCGCGCTTCTGGTCGATCTCGTGGTCGGCCAGCCGGCGGAACCGGGGTGTGATCTCGGTGGCGACCGCCTTGCGTATCGCCTCCTCGACGTCGGACAGGTCACCGCTGAGGAAGTCATCGATCATGCCCCCAGCCAATCATGGGCGGCCGACATCCCGGGAGCCGGTCAGCGCCCCACCGCGTAACCCTGCATTCCCCTCGGGTTCGCCGCCGCCGACAGCACCCCGGTGCGCGGGTCGCGGGCCACCGCGCACAGCCGCCCCTCGGACCAGGCGCCGCCGACGGTGACGTCGTGGCCGCGTCCGCGCAGGTCGGCGACGGTCTCCGGGGCCGTGCGGGATTCGACGGTGAGGCTGCCCGGGCGCATCCCGCGCGGATGGAAGGAGCCGGGGAAGGACTCGTTGTGCCAGTTCGGCGCGTCGACGGCGCCCTGGAGGTCCCAGCCGCCGCGGACGTGCGGGAGCTGCTCCAGGGCGAGCAGGAAGTGGAGCTGCCACTGGTCCTGCTGGTCGCCGCCGGGGGTGCCGAAGGCGAGCACCGGCTCGCCGTCGCGGAGCGCGATCGAGGGGGTGAGGGTGGTGCGGGGGCGGCGGCCGGGGGTGAGGGTGTTCGGCAGGCCCGGCTCCAGCCAGGTCATCTGGAGCCGGGTGCCCAGCGGGAAGCCCAGCTCGGGGACGACCGGGTTGGACTGGAGCCAGCCGCCGCTCGGGGTGGCGGCGACCATGTTGCCCCAGCGGTCGACGACGTCGACGTGGCAGGTGTCCCCCCGGGTGGCGCCGTCGCGGGACACGGTCGGCTCGCCGGCGCCCGGGGCCCCGGCGGTGTCGCCGAGGACGGTGAGGGCGTGCGGGCTGAGCAGCGGCGGACGGCCGCCGGGCGCACCGGGCCGCAGCTCGTAGGAGGCCTTCTCGCCGATCAGGGCCCGGCGGGCGGCGTTGTACGGCTCGGAGAGGAGTTCGGCCAGGGGCACCGGAGCGGCGTCGCCGTACCAGGCCTCCCGGTCGGCCATCGCCAGCTTGCAGCCCTCCACGAGCAGATGGACGTACTCCCCCGAGCCGTGGGCGGGCAGTTCCGGCGGCAGCAGGGCGAGCTGCTGGAGCAGGACCGGCCCCTGGCTCCAGGGTCCCGCCTTGCACACGGTCCAGCCCCGCCACTCGTGGCTCACGGGCGCCTCGCAGGAGGCAGACCAGGAGGCCAGGTCGGCGGCGGCGAGGGTGCCGGCGTGCCGTTCGCCGCTGGTGTCCAGGGTGGGGCGGGCGGCCTGGCGGACGAGGGCGTCGGCGACGAATCCGGTGCGCCACACCTCGCGGGCGGCGTCGATCCGGCCCTCCCGGTCCGGGGCCGCCGCCTCGGCCTCGGCGACGAGGCGGCGCCAGGTGGCGGCGAGGGCGGGGTTGCGGAACAGCTCGCCGGGGCGGGGCGGCCTGCCGCCCGGGAGGTACACCTCCGCTGAGGTGGTCCACTCCGTCTCGAAGAGGCGGCGGACGCTCTCCACCGTCTCGCCGACCCGCTCGACCGGGGCGTGGCCGTGCTCGGCGTAGCCGATCGCGTAGCCCAGCACGTCGGCGAGGGACAGGGTGCCCCAGTCGCGCAGCAGCAGCATCCAGGCGTCGAAGGCGCCCGGGACGGCGGCGGCCAGCGGTCCGGTGCCGGGGACGACGTCGAGCCCGAGGCCGCGGTAGTGCGCGGGGGTCGCGCCGGCCGGGGCGACGCCCTGGCCGCACAGCACCCGCACCTCGCCCCCGGCGGGTGCGAGCAGCACCGGCACCTCGCCCGCCGGGCCGCACAGGTGCGGTTCGACGACATGGAGCACGAACCCGGCGGCGACGGCCGCGTCGTAGGCGTTGCCGCCGCGTTCCAGCACGGCCATGGCGGACTGCGAGGCGAGCCAGTGCGTGGACGACACCATGCCGAAGGTGCCCTGGAGGGTGGGGCGGGTGGTGAACGGCATCCGGCGACCTCGTTCCTCGGGTGCGCCGTCCGGCGGGCCGGTGCCCGGTCCGCCGGGCGGGCCGGAGGTCCCGTCCGGACTCCGCGCGTGCCTCGCCGGCCCGCGGCAGCGGGGCCGGCCGGATGCCCCAGGCTACGGACTTTCCGCTCCCCGTCCAGCCCCCTCCGGCGCCGCGTGCGCGGGGAGTTCGCCGCCGTCGCCCCTGAGGGCGGCCCCGGCGGCCAGGGGCGGGGCCGCCCCCGCAAGAGATCGAGCGCGGTGCCGACCCGGCGGGGTCGCCGCAGGCGGTGCGCCGGCGGAGACCCCGCCGGGTCGGCACCGCCGGCGGATCGCGGGCGGCGCCCACCGGGCGGGTTGCCCCGCCGCAGGCTCCCCCGGGCGGTGGGCGCACGGCGCGTCCCCGGGTGCCGGCGGTGGGGCCGGCACCCGGGGACGGAGTCCTCCGGGGCCCGGTGCGGCGCCGTCCGGCCCCCGCCGGACGGCGGCGCCTCAGGCCAGGTCCTCCTTCTTCGTGACGCACAGCGCCCAGATGACGAACCCGGAGATGGCGATCATCACGACCGACCACACCGGGTAGTACGGCAGCGAGAGGAAGTTGGCGATGATCACGAACCCGGCGATGACGACGCCGGCGATGCGTGCCCAGAGCGACGCCGAGAAGAGGCCGACGCCGACGAGGACGGCCGCGATCCCCAGGAAGAGGTGGACCCAGCCCCAGCCGGTGAGGTCGAACTGGAAGACGTAGTTCGGCGTGGTGACGAAGACGTCGTCCTCGGCGATCGCCATGATGCCCCGGAAGATGTCGAGGACACCGACGAGCATCAGCATCACGGCGCCGAAGACCGTCAGGCCTGATGCCCATTCCTGCTTGGCGGAGTGTGCGTGGCCCTGCTCGGCCGAGTGCATGCGGGGGGTGTGTGCCGTGGTCATGGTGCTGCCTGCCTTTCTGCCCTGTGGTCAGCCGCGGGCGGCACCGTCGCCGGTGCCGGTGGCCGTGGACGCGGTCTTCGGGGCCTGGCCGCCGAGGACCAGTTCCTTGGCCCGGCGGTACTCGTCCTCCGAGATGTCCCCGCGGGCGCGGATCTCGGAGAGCCGGGCGAGTTCGTCGACGCTGCTGCGGGCCGGACCGCCGCCCGCCGTCTCCTTGATGTAGTCGTCGAACGCCCGCTGCCGCGCCCGGGCGTGCGCCGTCTCGCGCGCGCCCATGGTCCGGCCGCGGGCGATGACGTAGACGAACACGCCGACGAACGGCAGCAGGACCACGAAGACGAGCCAGCCCGTCTTCCCCCAGCCGCCCAGGCTGTCGTCACGGAAGATGTCGCCGATGATCCGGATCAGCAGGATGAACCACATGATCCACAGGAAGAACCACAGCATGGTCCAGAACATGCTCAGCAGGGGGAAGTCGTAGGCGAGGTGGGTGCTCATCGTGCTCCTCCGTTCCGGCGGGAGCCGGACGTCCGGTGTCTCCTGTTCTCAGCGTGCGCACGCCAGGCGGGCCGGGCCTCACCCGGGAGGGGTGAGGCCCGGGGCACGCCCGGGGCGTCGCCGTACGCACCCGGCCGCTGCCCCGCCGTCACGGACCCGCCCGCCCCGGTCCGCCCGCCGGCACGGCGGGCGACGGGCCCCGGGCCGCCGCGAACACGGCCAGCAGCGCGAGGACAGCCAGCATCAGGCAGAGGACCAGCGCGACGGCGCCGACGGTGGGGTGGTTCCACAGCAGCAGGACGAGCACGCCGGCCGCGACGACGGCCCCGGTGGTCCACGACCGGTGGGCGTCCAGCCACCGCCCGGCCGTGCCGGTGCGCAGCCCGCCGCGCTCCAGGGCGCGTCCGGCGGCGCCGGTGGCGCGGGCCGCCGCCCGCCGCACCGCGCGCGCGGCCCGCCCGGGCCCGTACAGGCAGGCGGCGAGGGCGGTGACCGCGGCGACGACCAGCAGGGTGCGGGTGCTGTCCCGCAGGAAGCGGACGAAGGTGTCGTAGATCGCCGCGGCGGCGTCCGGCGGCAGCGTCGACGCGGGCACGGCGTCCAGGTAGACCCGGCGCACCACGGCCAGCGCGATCAGCAGGACCACCATCGCCAGGCCGACGCCGACGGCCGTGACGAGCAGCATCGTGCGGTGGGCCGGGGCCGTCCACACGGCGAGGGCCGCGAGCGCGACGGTGATCACGGGGAGCCAGGTGCCGACGACGTCGAGCACCCGCATGACGCCCTGCGCCTCGGAGAGCTTGTCGGTCTGGAAGAGGGTGATCTGCCGGTCGGCGGCCGGAATGGCGTCGGCCTTCTCGAATCCGGCGTCGACCAGCCGCTGCTTGACCACGTCGACCACGGTGCCGAGGTCCAGTGTCACCGTGTCGCCCTGGGCGCGCAGGGCGCCGCTGTCACCACCGGTGAGCATGTCGACGACGGCCGCGTGGGCGCGGCGGTTGGCCGTCTCCCAGGCCTGCTCGAAGGCGTCACCGGTGACGACGCGGTTCACGACGCCGTGCACCACGTTCGTCACCGCGGCGTTCAGCGGTCCGGCGAGCGCCTCGGACCGGTCGACGACGGCCGGGGGCGCCCCGGCGTCGGCGAGCGCCGCGCTCAGTGACGCGGTCACCGCCGTGATGTCCATGTTGTCCACGACGCGGTGGGTCAGCCGGTCGGTGACGACCTGCTGCACCGCGGGGTCGCCGGCGAGCGGCGCGACGGTCGCCACGTAGCGGTCGGTGTCGGAGACCTGGCTGTCCACCCAGGCGGCGACGACGGCGAGCGGCGCCAGCAGCAGGGCGACGAGCAGCAGCACACTGGCGCCGGTCCAGCGGGCCCTGCGGTGGCGTACGGCGGCGGCCCGGCGGAGCCTGCGGTACTCGGCGTGCTCCTCGGAGGTGAGCGCGGTGCGCTCGCCGCCGCCGTCGGGGGCGGCGGGGCCGGGGTGCCGGTTCGGGAGCATGGCGTCTCCTCGGTCGTTCCCGTGCTTCGGCCGGTGTCACCCGGCGCGCGGTGCCGCCCGGCCCGTCCTGCGTTCCGCCGCGCGCCAGGCGAAGGCGAGGCCCAGCTCCACCAGGCCGAGGAGCACCAGCCACAGCCCCAGCAGCCGGATGAGGAAGAGCGCCGACTCGGCGGGCAGCACCAGCACCACGACTCCGGCGACGATGCCGAGCGCGCCGGCGCCGACGACGAAGCCCCGGTGGGGAAGCCGGGTCGCGGCGAGGGCCGTGTAGAGGGTGAGCATGCCGGTGGCCAGCCAGACGAGTCCGACGATCAGCGAGAGCGCGGTGACCGTCTGGAGCGGGTGCCGCAGGCACAGGACGCCGGCCAGTACGTACAGCACGGCCACCAGCAGTCCCGGTGTCCGCTGGCCGCGTTCCTGGGCGAAGGCGGCGACGAAGCGGAAGCCGCCGGCCACCAGCAGGTAGAGGCCGGTCACGACACCGAGGACGTGCAGGGTGCCGTCCGGCCAGGCGAGGATCATGACGCCGGGGATCAGCGAGGCGAGCGCCGAGCCCAGCAGCCATGTCCAGGACGCGCCGACCCTGCCCAGCAGTTCGCCGGGCGGGATGTCCGCGACCGTCCCGCCGGCCCGGGTCCCGTGCCCGGCCGGCGGCTCGTGATCACGCGATACGGTCATGGCTCCTCCTCGCGCGATGTTCGCCCGGGTCCCGGTGGGACCGCCGGCGGGACGGTGCGGGGACCACCCGCTCCGAGCGTGCCCCGGGCCGGACGGGACCGGATCACCCCCGGCGGGTGACCTCCGCCCGCGGGTTTCCCGGCGGGGCGGAGGCACGGTTCACGACGGCACCCCGGCGGACGCGGGATCGGTCGGCGGCCGGGGTCCGGCGGGCTCCCGGCGGGTGACCCCCGCCCCGCGGGCTCCCCCGGCGGGGCGGAGGCGCGGTTCACGACGGCTCCCCGGCGGGCGCGGGCCCGGTGCGCGGGGGCGCCCCCGCGCACCGGGCCCGCGTACGGCGGCTCCCCCGCGGGTGGCGGCGGGGGCCGTTCACTCCGGCAGCCTGCGCATCTCGGCGAGACGCAGCCCCAGCGCCTGGAAGCGGGCGAGCAGCCCGTAGACATGGGCCTCGTCGACGACGTGCCCGTAGAGGACGGTCTGTCCGGACATGACGACGTGCTCCAGTTCCGGAAAGCCTTTGGCCAGGGTCTCCGAGATGTCCCCGTCGATGCGGAACTCGTAGCGCATGGGGCCGTTCCCTCTCCCCGCGGCCCTCCCGCCGGGCCGGCAGTGTCCACCCCCCGATCGTCCGCCCCGGTCACGCCCGCCGCCTCACCCCGCACAGGTGAGCCGCCGCACGGGCCGCGCGGCGGCTCACGGCTTCTCCGCCGCGCTCCCGCCCCGCGCGGACCGGCCGGCCGGGAGGTTGCCGGTGACCAGGAAACTCGCCAGCGTGATGCCGCCGGCCGCCAGGATGCCCGCGCGCAGCCCCGCGAGCTGGGCGGACGCGTAGGAGTCGGCGACGGCCTCGACCTCGGCGGGCGGCAGTCCGGCGCGTTCGGCCGCCGCGCGCACCTGGTCGGTGGGCACGAAGGAGATCCCGGCCTCCAGGGCGATGCCGGTCTCCTGCCGGGCCTGGTCCGAGATCCTCGGGTCGTCCTCGACCCGTGCGGCGAACGCGGTGGCCAGCGCGCCGACGAGGAGGGAGCCGATGAAGGCCGTGCCGAGGGCGGAGCCCAGGTTCTGCGCGGTGAACTGCAGCCCGCCGACCTCGCTCCGCTCGTCCTCCCCCGCGCCCGACTGCACCACGTCGCCGAGCTGCGAGGCCAGCAGCCCCATCCCGACCCCGAGCAGGGCCATGGCGCCGAGGAAGGGGCCGTCGTCGATCACCGGGTCGATGGCGGCCAGCAGCCACACCACGGACGCGAGCAGCGTCAGGAGGGCGACGCGGACCACCCGGCGGGGCCCGGCCCGCCGCCCGAGCCGGGCGCCGGCCAGGGAGGCCGCGAGCATGGTGACGGAGACGGGCAGCAGGCGCAGCCCGGTCTCGAAGGCGTCGAACCCCTGCACGACCTGGAGGTAGAGGGGTATGGCGAAGAACAGCCCCAGCAGGATGAGGTTCTGGCTCAGCAGCGCCAGCAGCCCCGAGCGCAGCGGCGGCCTGCCCAGCAGGGAGAGGTGCACCAGGGGGTCCTCGTCGCGGGTCTCGCGGCGGCGCTCCCAGGCCCGGAAGAGGGCCAGGACGACGCCTCCGGAGGCGATCACGAAGAGCGTGGGGGCGAAGCCCAGCACGGTGAACGGGGCGTTCCTGGGCTCGACCCAGCCCCAGGTGCCGCTCTGGAGCACACCGAGCACGCCCAGTCCGAGCCCGGCCGCCGACAGCACGGCCCCCACCCCGTCCAGCCGGGGAAGGCGGCCGGCCGGCGGCCGTTCGGGGATCGCCCGGCGGCACAGGAGCACGGCCAGCACGACGACGACCTCGCCGGCGAAGACCAGCCGCCAGGTCAGGTAGGTCGTCGTCCAGCCGCCGAGCAGGGGGCCCACCGCGATGCCGGCGCCGGCCAGCCCGCCGATGACCCCGTAGGCCACCGTGCGGTCCCGGCCCCGGTAGGACTCGGCCACCAGCGCGGCCATGTTCGGCAGCACCAGGGCCGCGCCGATGCCCTCGACGACGGACCAGCCCAGGGCCAGGACCCCGAGGGTGGGGGCGACGGCCGTGACCGCGGAACCCGTGCCGTAGACGGCCATGCCGACGAGGAAGACACGGCGGCGGCCGTAGATGTCCCCGAGCCTGCCGCCGGTGATCATGAACGCGGCCATGACCAGGGCGTACAGGGTGATGACCGCCTGGATGGCGGTGACCTCGGTGTCGAAGTCCTCGACCAGCCGGCTGATGGACACGTT
This sequence comes from Streptomyces zhihengii, assembly GCF_016919245.1. Lineage (NCBI taxonomy): Bacteria > Bacillati > Actinomycetota > Actinomycetes > Kitasatosporales > Streptomycetaceae > Streptomyces > Streptomyces zhihengii. The sequence goes on from NZ_JAFEJA010000001.1 coordinate 1,441,946, forward strand.
CATCACGGAGGTGTCCAGCACCATCAGGAACTGGGCCGTCCCGAGGACGATCAGCGCGCGCCACTGCCTCACCGTGTCCACCTCACCGTGCCGGACGGTGTCCGCGCCGCCGCACCTGCGGCGACGCCCTGCTGCCGATGTCAGCAGCTCCCGCGTCCGGCCGCCTCACCCGCCGGGGGCGAGAAGTGTGGCGGCGCCCCTCGCGGCGGGGAGACGTGCGCCTGCCTCCCGGGGCGGGTGCCTCACGTCGCGGCGGGAGTGCCTCACGTCGCGGCGGGTCGGGTCGGGTCGGGTCGGGTCGGGTCACAGCAGGCCGAGTTCGCGGGCCCGGCGGACCGCCTCGGTGCGGCGGCCCACGCCCAGCTTGCGGTAGAGGCTCTTGAGGTGGGTCTTCACCGTGTTCACCGAGACATGGAGGTCGGCGGCGATCTCCTGGGTGGACATCATCCGGGCCAGCCTGCCCAGCACCTCGCGTTCGCGGCCGCTGAGCTTCTCCGGGACGAGCGGTACGGGCTCCCGGGCCGCGGGGCGGGTCACCGCCTTCCCGCCGGTGCCGGGGGCGGTGGTCAGCCAGCCCTCGGCGAGCCGGTGGAGCCGGGGGCTGTTCCTGAGCAGCGGGCGGATCCAGGGGCCGGCCTCCAGGAAGGGCCGCCGGAGCTGCTCGCGCCGGGCGTCGAGGAGTGCCTGGGCCACCAGCCGCCGGGCGGTGGCGTCCTCTCCGGCCCGGTGGGCGGCCTGCGCGCGCACCAGGGTCACCCGCACGGTCACCGCCGGGCCCTGGCGGTCCGGGCGGGGCAGGTGCCCGATCAGCTCCCGCGCCTCCTCGGCACGGCCCGCCGCGAGCAGGGCCCGCGCCGTCTCGACCGCGCAGGCCGTCCGCTCGCGCGGGGCGCCCCGGAGCACCTCGACGGCCTCCGCGGCCCTGCCCCGGGCGAGGTGGGCGGCGGAGGCGACGACGGCGGCGTGCTCCTCGGCCCAGGGCGAGGGCACGGCGGCGCCGACGGCCGGCACCCGGACGCCGTGGAGGTCGCCCCTCGCGAGCCGCAGCCGGGCCCGGACGACGGCCAGGAAGGCGGCCGTCACGGGGTCGCCGGCGAGGGCCGCCTCGTCGCCGGTGCCGTCGAGGAGGTCCTCGGCCCGGTCGAGTTCGTCGCGTTCCACACTGACGGCGGCGAGGACCAGCCTGCCGAGGAGGGAGCCGGAGCGCTCGGACAGCCCCTGGCGCTCCGCCTCCTCGGCCGCCGCCAGGGCCTTGTGCCGGGCGCGGTCGTTCCAGCCGGTCAGATGGTCGATCAGGGCGAGCCGGCCCAGGGCCTCCAGCCGCGGCAGCGCGGTCGACGCCGCGGGCGGGGACGCGGCGACGGGCGACAGGGCCGCGCGCGCAGCGTCGAAGTGCCCGGCCCACAGGCGGGCGGAGCCCAGGTGGGTCAGCAGCAGGGCGGTCAGTTCCGGATGCGCCTCCAGCGACTGCGCCGGCACCTCCTGCCACGCGTCGTCGGCGACCCGCGCCGCCTGCTCCGCGTCGGCGGGCGAGCCGGTCAGCCGTGCGGCCAGGGCCTCCAGCAGGGCGCGGCTCAGCAGGGCGGCCGGTGCCGCCGTGCCCTCCTCGCGCAGGGCCTCCTCGGCGCGGCGCAGATGGGCCAGGCCGTGGGCGGTGTCGCGGCGGGACAGGTCGAGGGCGGCCCGGACGAGGTCCGGCGCCGGGCCGGTGGCCTCGGGCCCCATGCCGGCGAAGAGCCCGCACAGGTGCTCGGCGCGCAGGCCGGTGAAGAGCTGTCCGATCGCCAGGTCGTCGACGAGGGCGCCCGCGGTGAAGTCCCAGTCCCCGGCGGCGGCGCCCTGGGCGAGCGCCTCGAAGAGCGCTCCGGACCGGCGCAGCCAGCGTGCCGCCCGGCGCCGCAGCTCCGGTTCCAGGCCGGGGCGGCGCTCCCGGAGGTGGACGCGGAGGATCTCGGCGAACAGGGGGTGGAGGCTGTACCAGGAGTGGCCGAGGTGCTGGACGAAGGCGTTCTCCCGGTGCAGGGCGGCCAGCGCGGCCTCCGCGTCGCCGCGCAGCGTCAGCGCGTTCACCAGCTCGGGGCTGAACCGGTCCAGGATGCTGACCCGCAGGAGCAGTTCCTGCCGTGCGGGGGTCTGTCCGTCGAGCACCTCGGCGAGCAGGAAGTCGGCGACCGTGCTGCGGCCCGCCTCGAACTCCTTCAGGTAGGACTCGGCGTCGGGGCGCTGCCGGGCGGCCAGGGCGCACAGCCTGATGCCGGCGGCCCATCCCTGCATCCGCCGCACCAGGCCCCCGACCGTGCTGCCGGGCAGGGACAGGCCGTGCAGGGCGAGGAGTTCGCCGGCCTCCTCGGGGGTGAAGGCGAGGTCCGCGTTGCGGATCTCGGCCATCTCGCCGGAGGCCCGGTAGCGGTGCATCGGCAGCAGCGGTTCGCTGCGGGTGACCAGGACCAGCCGCAGGCCGGTGCCGGCGTTGTGCAGCACGAAGCGGAGCTGCTCGGCGATCTCCGGGGCGGTCACCCGGTCGAACTCGTCGAGCACGAGGACCACGGGGCGGTCCCGGTCGGCGAGGGCGATCGCGAGGCGGGCGAGCAGGCGGCGGTCCACCCGGCCGGCCTCCGCCGGGCAGCGCACCCCGGCCATCGCCGCCTCGTCGGCGCCGCGCAGCGCCTCGCGCACGTACGCCCAGAACATCCCGGGGGCCCGGTCGGCCGGGTCGCAGGTCATCCAGGCGACGGGGCCGTCGAGCCCGGCGGCCCAGTCGGCGACGAGCAGTGTCTTGCCGGCGCCCGCCGAGCCGTTCACCACGGTCAGCGGGGCGCGGGCGGCCCGGTCGAGGGCGGCGGACAGGCGCTCGCGGCGCAGGAAGGTCCCGGGCCGGGTCGGCAGGGAGAGGCGGGCGCGCAGGAACGGTGCGCCGGAGGGGTCCACGCCCGGACCGGCACGCCCTGGATCGACGAGGTCTTCACGCACCGTCACGGCGGTCACCACCATTGATCGTCCCGGTGGCCTGGGCGGCCCGTGCCGCCCACCCGGATGCCATTATCCGTCCGGACGGGGCCCGGTGCCCGGTCACACAGCGTGCGGATGGACGGGAGCCGCCGGCGCGGGCCGCGCGGCTCAGGTGCCGTCCGACGAGAAGTGCTGGTAGTCGGGGGGCGACCAGGCGCCGCCCCATTCCCAGCCGGCCGCCTCGATCGCCCTCGTGACGGCGTCCCCCGCCACGAGCATCCCCTCGGCCGGCGGCTCACGGTCGAGCGCGGCGCGGGAGCCGGGCGGGTGGACCGTGCCGGAGCGGTCGACGTAGGGGTTCTCCAGCGGGTTGATGTCGACGGCGTCGCCGTACGAGTGGCGCGAGAGGTGGTCCTCGTCGCCGGTGACCCTGCGGCAGTTGAAGGCGGACGTGTTGTCGTCGGCCATGGCCCGGCGGTCGTCGCCGTCGTAGTGGGACATCGCCCGCATCCGGCGGATCGGGAAGCGGTCGTCGAAGGCGGCCCCGAAGACGGCGAGCACCGGGCGGACGGCGTCCTCGTGGACGACCAGCTCGCCCCGGTGGACGCGCCCGTCGAACCCCCAGTGGTTCATGGTGATCAGCCGCAGCCGCCCGGGCGGGACGGGGCAGCCGGCACGGTGGCTGGCGCCGAGGAGGGCGGACGGCACCTCGCCGACGGTGGCCGCGAGACGGGGCCGCTCCCCCGCGGCGGCGCCGAGGGGCAGCAGGCCGATCAGCAGCCCCAGGGCCAGACCGGGCACGAGGCGCCGGCGAGCGCTCTGCACCCGTTCAGGCTAGGTCCGGGCCCGTGGGGCGGCAACGCGACCCGGCGGCGGTGCGCTCGCGCCGCGGGCGAGCAGGAGCAGGGCGTCGACCAGGTCCTCCTCGGGGCTGCCGGTGGCGAGGCGGCGCAGGTGCAGGCCCATGACCAGGGCGACGGCGGCGGTCGCGTGGCGTGCGGGGTCGGGGACGCCGAGGCCGGCGAGTATCCGTGCCGCGAGCCGGTCGTACGCGGCGAACGCCTCGGCGGCCGCCGGCCGCAGCCGGTCGTCGCGCCCGGCCTCGACGTACAGCGCGAAGGTGGCGATGTCCCCGCAGGCGGGAGCGTCGCCGTCGGCCGGGCCGGCCGGCGCGGCGCCGGTCAGCACGTCGGCTCCGGTGCCGGTGTACGCCTCGGACAGTTCGGTGAAGCGCCGGCTCTCGTCCCGGGTGAAGTGCAGCAGCGCCTCGCGGAGCAGTTCGTGCCGGGAGGCGAAGTGGTACGTCACGGATCCGAGGGCGACACCGGCCTCCTGGGCGATCAGCCGGTTGGTGAGCGCCGCGACGCCGTCCCGGCCGATGATGCGCAGCACGGCCTCGATGATGCGCTGCCGGACGGAAGCGGACCGGGTGGCGGTGGGCATGCGGTCAGTCTTCCACCGGCCCCGCCCCGCCCGGCCGCGCCCGTGGCACACGCGCCACCGGTCCGCCCCGATACGGCGCAAAGTCGACGGTCGGCGCCGGGGCCCGGGGGACCCTCCGGGTGCCCCCGGGGCCGGGCCGGCCCGGCTCGCACCGCGGCCGGGCTGGGCCTTTGCCGTGAGCGGCAACAGCGTCGACGGGCGTGGCGGCCCCGGGCGACGATGACACGCGGCGGGTCGGCCGCCGTGCGGCACACCCCGGTCGGCGGCTTTCGCACGGTCGGCGGCACAGCGCGCCGGGCCGCCGGTGACACCCGGAACCCACCACCGAGAGGACACCTCCATGCGCATCACGCACACCGCACTGGCGGCCTTGGCCGTCCTGCTGCTCTCCGCCGGGGCGGCGGCTCCGGCGGGCGCGGCGGCCGCCGCCCCGGAGCGCGCCGCGGCGGCGGCCGCCTGCGGCGAGCTCAGGAGTCACCCGGAGATCCGGCGCGGCGACACCGGCACCGCCGTGCGTCACGCGCAGTGCCTGCTGCGGCACGGTGCGGGCTACGTCAACGTCGAGATCGACGGGATCTTCGGCCGTATCACCGAGATCGCGACGGAGGACGCCCAGAGCCGGTGCGGCGCGGGTGTCGACGGCATCATCGGTCCGAGGACATGGGAGTGCCTGCACGCCTTCCCCGGATGACCGCACCGGCGGTGGCGGGAGGCCCCGGCCGTGGGGCGGGGCCTCCCGGTGCTCACCCGCTCACGCGGCGGGCGCGGGACGCGCGCGCCGCGGCATCAGGGCCAGGTAGAGGAGCAGCGAGGCCGCGAGGCCCACCGCCCAGCCGTAGTCGGCGAGCGGGCGCAGGAAGGGGATGAGGCCGTCCTCGGGGAAGGGGCCCTTGCCCGGTGCCGAGTGGGAGCCGCCGACGGCGAGGACCCCTCCGACGGCGAAGGCGGCGACGGCACGGAGGTTCCAGCCGGCGGTGTACCAGTAGGGCCCGCCGGGGGTGTAGAGCCCGGGCAGGTCGAGGACGGTGCGGCGGACGAGCCAGTAGTCGGCGATGAGGATGCCCGCGACCGTCCCGAGGAGCCCGCCGACGACGCCGAGCCAGGTGAAGATGTACAGCTCGGGTGTCTCGGTGAGCTTCCACGGCATGATGACGACGCCGACCACGCCGGTGATCAGCGCGCCGGTGCGGAAGGTGATCAGCTTCGGCGCCAGGTTGGCCAGGTCGTAGGCGGGCGAGACGACGTTCGCCGCGATGTTCACCGAGATCGTGGCGACGAGCACCGTCACCAGGGCGAAGAGCAGGCCGAAGACGTTGTCGGTCTTGGCGGCGAGTTCGACCGGGTCCCAGACCGCCGCCCCGTACACCGCCTGGGAGCCGGAGGTGACGAAGACCGAGAGCAGCGCGAAGAGGGTCATCGTCGTCGGCAGCCCCAGCGTCTGGCCCCAGACCTGTGCCCGCTGGCCCGCGCCGAAGCGGGTGAAGTCCGGGATGTTGAGCGACAGGGTGGACCAGAAGGCGATCATGCCCATCAGGGAGGGGAAGAAGACGGGCCAGAAGTCGGCGCCCCAGCCCAGCTCGGAGGGCTGGTCGAGCAGCGGGCCGAAGCCGCCCGCCTTGACGGCGATCCAGACGAGCAGCACCAGCGCGCCGACGATGACGAACGGGGCGGCCCAGTTCTCGAAGCGGCGCAGCGCCTCCATCCCCCGGTAGATGATGGCGAGTTCGAGCACCCAGAACAGGACGAAGCAGAGCCAGAGCGTCCAGGGCTGGCCGCCGATCTCGGAGGCATCGGCCCAGCCGCCGAAGATCTTGCCGAGCAGCACGAAGATGCCCTGGCCGCCGATCCAGGTCTGGATGCCGAACCAGGCGCAGGCCACCCCGGCCCGGATCATCGCGGGCAGGTTGGCGCCGCGCAGACCGAAGGAGGCCCGCGCGAGGACGGGGAACGGGATGCCGTAGCGGGGGCCCGCGTGGCCGGTCAGCAGCATCGGCGCCAGCACGATGACGTTGGCCAGCGCGATGGTGAACACGGCCTGTTTCCAGTCCATGCCGAGGGCGACGAGCCCGGACGCCAGCAGCCAGGAGGGGATGTTGTGCGCCATGCCCACCCAGAGCGCGGCGAAGTTGTACGTGGTCCAGCGGCGTTCGGCGACGGGGACGGGCAGCAGGTCGTCGTTGACGAAGCGGCTGTCCGGCGGGCGGGTGCCCGGCGGGAGTTCGACGCGTCCCGCCGGGTCGGGTATCGGTCCTTCGGGGGGCACGGGCGGGACGGTCGTCGTCATACGGGGTCCCTTCGGCGGAGTGTCATCTGGTGAGGGCGGGGATGATCTGCGCGCCGTAGGCGTCGATCGTCGCTTCCTTCGCGTCGTGCATGTCGTAGACGGCGAACTGGTCGACGCCCAGCTCGCGCAGGGCCCGGAGCTTCTCGATGTGCGCCTCGGCCGGGCCGAGGAGGCAGAAGCGGTCGACGATCTCGTCGGGGACGAAGTCCGTCGACGGGTTCCCCGCGCGCCCGTGGTGGCTGTAGTCGTAGCCGTGCCGTTCCTTGATGTACGCGGTGAGCGCCTCGGGGACCATCTCCGAGTGCTCCCCGTAGCGGGAGACGAGGTCGGCGACATGGTTGCCGACCATCCCGCCGAACCAGCGGCACTGGTCCCGGGCGTGCGCGAGGTCGTCGCCGACGTACGCGGGGGCGGCGACGCAGATCGTGACGGACGCCGGGTCGCGGCCGGCGTCGGACGCCGCGGTCCGCACGGCCTTGACCATCCACTCCGTCAGATAGGGGTCGGCGAGCTGGAGGATGAAGCCGTCCGCCTTCTGCCCGGCGAGCGCGAGCGCCTTCGGCCCGTACGCCGCCATCCACACCGGCAGCTTCCCGTCGCGCACCCACGGCAGCCGCAGCGCCTGGCCGTCCACCTCGGCCTCGCGCCCCTCGGCGAGGTCCCGGATGACGCCGATGGCCTCGCCGAGCCGGGCGAGGGTGTTGGGCTTGCGGCCGGCGACCCGCATGGCCGAGTCGCCGCGCCCGATGCCGCACACCGTCCGGTTGCCGTACATCGAGTTGAGGGTGGCGAAGGTGGAGGCGGTCACCTCCCAGGTGCGGGTGCCGGGATTGGTGACCATGGGGCCGACCGTCAGCTTCTCGGTGTGCTCCAGGATGCGGCTGTAGATGACGAACGGTTCCTGCCACAGCACGGCGGAGTCGAAGGTCCAGCCGTAGCGGAAGCCGTTGCGCTCGGCGCGCCGCATCAGTCCGACGACCTCGGACGCGGGCGGGTCGGTCTGCAGGACGAGTCCGAAGTCCACGCGGATGCCTCCTAGTTCAGGTACTGACAGGTGGAGCGGGGGGTGTAGAGGCCGTGCCCGGCGCGGCCCGTCCAGGTGCGCCGGTCGACGACGACCTCGCCGCGCGAGAGCACGGTCTCGACCTGCCCGGTGACGGTGCGGCCCTCGTACGCCGAGTAGTCCACGTTCATGTGGTGGGTGTCGGCGGAGATGGTCTGGACGGCGTGCGGGTCGTAGACGACCACGTCGGCGTCGGCGCCGGGCGCGATGGTGCCCTTCTTCGGGTACAGGCCGAACATCCGGGCCGGCGCGGCGCAGGCGATGTCGATCCAGCGGCGCCGGGAGATGTGTCCGTCGACGACCGCCTGGTGGAGGAGGTCCATCCGGTTCTCCACGCCCGGCAGGCCGTTGGGGATCTTGGAGAAGTCGCCGCGGCCGAGGTCCTTCTGCCCGGTGAAGCAGAACGGGCAGTGGTCGGTGGAGACCACCTGGAGGTCGTCGGTGCGCAGGCCGCGCCAGAGCGCCGCCTGGTGCTCCCGGGGCCGCAGCGGGGTGGAGCAGACGTACTTGGCCCCTTCGAAGTCCGGCTCGGCCAGGTTGTCGGTCGACAGGAACAGGTACTGGGGGCAGGTCTCGCCGAAGACGGGCAGGCCCTTGTCGCGGGCCGCGGCCAGTTCGGCGACGGCCTCCTCGGCGGAGACGTGCACCACGTAGAGCGGCGCGCCGGCGACCCGGGCGAGCTGGATCGCGCGGTGGGTGGCCTCCGCCTCCAGCAGCACCTTGCGGACCTCGCCGTGGTACCGGGGGTCGGTCTCGCCGCGGGCCAGGGCCTGTTCGACGAGGACGTCGATGGCGATGCCGTTCTCCGCGTGCATCATGATCAGTCCGCCGTTGGAGGCGGACCGCTGCATGGCGCGCAGGATCTGCCCGTCGTCGCTGTAGAAGACGCCGGGGTAGGCCATGAACAGCTTGAAGGAGGTGACGCCCTCCTCCACCAGCAGGTCCATCTCCTTCAGGGAGGACTCGTTGACGTCGGAGAGGATCATGTGGAACGCGTAGTCGATCGCGCACTTGCCGTCGGCCTTCGCGTACCAGGCGTCCAGGCCCTCGCGCAGCGCGCGTCCCCGGGTCTGCACGGCGAAGTCGACGATGGTGGTGGTGCCTCCCCAGGCGGCCGCCCTGGTGCCGGTCTCGAAGGTGTCGGAGGCGAAGGTGCCGCCGAACGGCAGCTCCATGTGGGTGTGGGCGTCGACGCCGCCCGGGAGGACGTACTTGCCGGTGGCGTCGATGACGCGGTCGGCCGTCCACCCCTCGGCGACGGTGGTGCCGTGGGCGGCGAGCGCGGCGATCCGGCCGTCGTCGACGAGGACGTCGGCGTGGACCTCGTCGGCGGCCGTGACGACGAGGCCGCCGCGGATCAGGGTGCGGGTGCTCATGGTCTCCCCCTAGATGGAGCGCAGGGCGTGTTCCAGGAGGGACGCGCCCTCCTCCGCCTCGGCGACGGTCAGGGACAGCGGCGGGGCGACGCGCAGCACGCTGGTGTCGTGGCCGCCGCCCTTGCCGATCAGCAGGCCGCTCTCGCGGGCGGCTTCCAGGACCTTGGCGGCCGCCTTGGGGTCGGCCTCGTCGGTGCCGGGCTTCACGAGCTCGACGCCGATCATCAGACCGCGCCCGCGCACCTCGCGCACGGCGGGGACGGCCGCGCCGATGGCGCGCAGCCGCTCGATGAGCAGACCGCCGACCCGGCGGGCGTTGCCCTGGAGGTCGTGCTCCAGCAGGTACCCGAGGTTGGCGAGTCCTGCGGCCATGGTGACGGGCGAACCGCCGAAGGTGGAGATGGAGTTGGCGTCCAGGCAGTTCATCACCTCGGCGCGGGCGACGACCCCGCCGACCGACATGCCGTTGCCGATGCCCTTGGCGAAGGTGAGCATGTCCGGCGGGCCGTTCTCGGCGTGCGCCTGCCAGCCCCAGAAGTGGTCGCCTGTGCGGCCCCAGCCGGTCTGCACCTCGTCGGAGATCCACAGGATGCCGTGGCGGTCCAGGACCTCCCGGAAGGCCGCGTAGAGCCCGTCCGGCGGTGCGGTGAACCCGCCGACGCCCTGCACCGGTTCGGCGATCAGCGCGGCGACGTCCCGGGTGTGGCCGAGCAGGTCCTCCAGGTCCGCCACGCACGCCTCGGTGAAGGCGGCGTCGCTCAGGCCGGCGAACGGGCCCCGGGTGCGCACGGCGCCGTGCACGTACAGCGTCTGGAGCGGGGACAGGCCGGTCGGCGACCACGCCCGGTTGCCGGTGACGGAGACGGTGGAGAAGGAGCGCCCGTGGTAGCTGTTGCGCATCGCCAGGATCTGCTGCGAGCGGCGGTACGCGGTGGCGAGCAGCAGGGCCGTGTCGTTGGCCTCGGTGCCGGAGGTGGTGAAGAAGACGCGGGCGTCGGGGATGCCGGAGAGGGTGGCGATCCGTTCGGCGAGCTCCACCATGGGGCGGTTCAGGTAGAGGGTCGAGGAGTGGATGATCCGTCCGGCCTGTTCGGCGACCGCCTTGGTCACCTCGGGCAGGGCGTGGGCGGTCATGGTGGTGAGGATGCCGCCGAAGAAGTCCAGGTAGCGGTTGCCGTCGGCGTCCCAGACGTGGCGGCCCTCGCCGTGGGTGATCTCGATCGGACGGCCGTAGTAGAGCGCCAGCCACTCGGGCAGGACGGCCCGGTGCCGGGCGTGGAGGTCGTTCACGGCTGGACGAGCCCTTCGTAGGCGTCGGGACGGCGGTCGCGGTAGAAGGCCCACTGCTGGCGCACGGTCTCGATCAGGTCGAAGTCGAGGTCGCGGACGAGCAGTTCCTCCTCCTTGTCGCTGGCGACGTCGCCGACGAACTGGCCGCGCGGGTCGACGAAGTAGCTGGTGCCGTAGAAGTCGTTGTCGCCGTACTCCTCGATGCCGACGCGGTTGATCGCCGCCACGTAGTACTCGTTGGCGACGGCCGCCGCCGGCTGTTCGAGCTGCCACAGGTAGGAGGAGAGACCGCGGTGGGTGGCGGACGGGTTGTAGACGAGCTGCGCCCCGCCGAGGCCGAGCTGGCGCCAGCCCTCGGGGAAGTGCCGGTCGTAGCAGATGTAGACGCCGACCCGGCCGACGGCCGTCTCGAAGACCGGCCAGCCGGCGTTGCCCGGCCTGAAGTAGTACTTCTCCCAGAATCCCTTGACCTGCGGGATGTGGTGCTTGCGGTACTTGCCGAGGTAGCTGCCGTCGGCGTCGATCACGGCGGCGGTGTTGTAGTAGAACCCGGCGCCCTCGACCTCGAAGACCGGGACCACGATCACCATGCCGGTCTCGCGGGCGAGTTCCTGCATCCTGCGGACGGTGGGCCCGTCCGGGACGGGCTCGGCCCAGCGGTAGTGCTCCGGGTCCTGCACCTGGCAGAAGTACGGGGCGTTGAAGACCTCCTGGAACCCGATGACCTCGGCTCCTTGGCGGGCGGCCTCCCGGGCGTGCTCCTCATGCTTGGCGATCATGGATTCGGTGTCGCCGGTCCAGGTGGCCTGGACCAGGGCGGCGCGGACGACATGGGCCATGAGCTGCTCCTTCGACGGGACGTCAGAGAGCCTCTACGCACGTAGACGCAATACGTAGGAGGAGAACGTAAGCCTCGTCACACACGGGGGCAAGACCATCGCCGTCAACCCGCAGAGTCGATCATGTTTCGCACTCGCGCGGTCGATGTCGAAACGATTTCCACACGATGCGGGTGCCGGCGGGGCCGGCAGGGGGTGGGGCGCCCCGGCACGGGGCGCCCCCCCGCGGGTGACGGGCCCCGGGCGGGGCGGGGTTGGGCGCGCGCCGCGGGGCGCGCGGAGCGCGGCGGGGGCGTCCCGGCACGGGTGACGCCCCTGCGGCCGGGGCGCGGTTGGGGGCGCGGGGAGCGCGGCGGGGGCGTCCCGGCACGGGGAGCGTCCCGGCGCCGGGTCAGGCGGCGAGGTGGCCGGCGACGCGGAGGGCGTGGATCAGGTCGCGTTCACGGGACGGGGAGACGGCACGGGCCGCCGCCAGTAGGCGCGGGACGAGGCGGAAGGGGTCGCGTTCGGCGACCCGGGCGGTGTCCTCGGCGCTGCGGACCTCGACGTAGGCCGCGAGCAGCGCCCCGGCGCGGGGGGCCATGCCCTCGTCCTCCAGCGCCATCACGGTGTCCGCGATCTCACCGGCGGGACGCGCGACGCCCTGCCGCAGCAGCAGCCGCCCGTCGTCGCCGCGGCCCGCCAGGGCGAGCGCGTCCGCGGCGGCGGCCACCCGCGCGGCGGGCTGCGAGGCGACCTCCCACAGCAGGGTGGTCCAGTCGGCGCCGAGCCCGGCACGCTCCAGCTCGGTGCGGAGCGCGGGCAGCCACGCGCCGGGGCGCGCCGCGGCCTCGCAGAGCACGACGTGGGCCTCTCCCCCGCGTCCCTCGGCCCGCAGGCGGCCCAGGGCCGCGACGGTCCCGCGGGCCGCCAGGACGGCCTCCTCGGGGTCCGGCGCGGGCTCGGCGACGGTCACCGGGGCCGGGGAGGCCCCGCCGTAGCGGGCGCCCCGGGGGATGTCACCGGCCACCGGGAGCACGGGCACGGCGACGGCCCCGTCACCGTCCTCCTCGACCCCCGCGAACCGCGCACTGCCTCTGCGCCGCCGCGCCTTGGCGGGTTTGGCGGGGGCTGCGGGCGCCCCTGCCGTGGCGGCTTGCCCCGCCGTGGCGGGGGAAGCCACCACGGCGGGGTGCGGGGCACCGGCGGGGCGCGGTGCGTCGGTGGTCGGCGACGGGGCGCCGACGGCGTGCGGAGGCCCTCCGGGCCCCGGCCCAGCGGCAGCGCCCACGGCGGACGCCGGCGTGGCGGCGCCGCTCGACGGTCCGAGGGGATGCGGTGCGGCGTCCGAGCCGGACGCACCGACGGCACCCCGCCCCTCGCCAGGGTCCGGCACCGGGTGGCCACCGGCGTACCCCGGGGCACCGGCACTGCTCACCGCAGCCGCGGCGGACGCCGGGCCACCCGCGCCGCTCGACGGTCCCAAGGGATGGGGCGGGAGCGGTTCACCTGCGGTGGGCGCCGGGTCGCCGCCGGCGTACGGCGACGCACCGGCGGTGCTCGGCCGGCCCGGACGACGCGGCGCGTCGGCGGGACCGGACGCACCGACGGCAGGCCACCCCTCGCCAGGGTCCGGCACCGGGTGGCCGCCGGCGTGCGGCGACCCGCCCGCCGCACCCACCCCCGCCGCGCCGCTCGGCGGTCCCAGGGGATGGGGCGGGTCGAGGCGGGAGAGGCGGGTTGTCAGTTCGGCGATGCGGGCCATCGCCCGGGCGTGGTCGTCGCGGGTCCAGGCCAGTTCGACGGTGAGGCGTTCGGCCTCGGGGCCGCGCCCGGGCTCCGCGGACAGCAGGCGGAGCAGCTCGCCCGCCCGGTGCTTCGCGTACACCTCCTCGCGGCGCATCAGCTCCAGCCGCTCCAGCAGCGCCGCACGGCCCCCGGGGCGCCGGTCGTGTGCCGTCGCCGCGGCGGTGTGCAGGGCGCGGGCACGGGCCGTCTCCTGCTCCGCGTAGACGGCCCCGGTCACCGCGGCGAGGTCGTGGAGGAGGGATCCGACCACGTCCCAGGGCGGGATCTCGACCCCGTCGAGACACGCGCGCATGCCCTCGGGATCACGCTGCCAGAAGATCGCGCACCAGCCGTCCCTGCGGTCGGTCCGGCCGCACAGATCCGTCAGGTACCGGGCGAACTCCCCTGCCTCGTACGGAAGTCGGTGCATCGTCGTCGCCACCTGCCAGTCGGGGGAACAACCGGAAGGCATTCGACCGCACGCGTGTTACGGCACGGCTACGCGCCGTTTTCAGAAGGTGACGACGATGCCGGTGTGCGGCCGCTTGCCCAGCCGGGCGACGGTGGCGGGCCAGTCCACCAGCCAGAACTGCCAGGTGTACTTGCGGGACAGCAGCCTGCGCACCCCGCGCAGCCCGTCCGCGCCGATCAGGCGGGCCGTGCCCTCCGCGGTGGGCGCGCCCTCCGCGACGTTGCCGCGCGCGTCGCACACGGTGACCCGCACCCGGCTGTCGTTGCGCAGGCGCTTGACCTTCCAGGAGTCGGACCGGGTCCAGACGAACAACTCGCCCCCGTCCACGGCGAACCAGACCGGTGTCGCCACCGCCGTGCCGTTCCTGCGGTAGGTGGTGAGGCTGATGTACCGGGCCGCGGCGAAGATCTCTGCGCTCATGCCGCAGAGGCTACGCCGCCCGCTCCCCCGCCCCGAGCGCGGGCACCAGGGCGCAGCGCTGGATCAGGTCGTCCATCGACAGCCCGAGCGTGCCCGCGAGGGCGGCGACGGTGAAGAACGCGGGCGTCGGCGCGCGGCCCGTCTCGATCTTGCGCAGGGTCTCGGCGGAGAGGCCGGCGGCGGCGGCGACGTCCGTCATGCTGCGGCCGCCGCGCGCCTCGCGCAGCAGCCGGCCGAGACGCTCGCCGCGTTCGTGCTCTTCGGGGGTGAGGGGGGTGCGCACCATGCCGTTATTCTAATCCCGGACGGAGCGGTATTTGAATACCGGTGCGACCGGTATAGTAATTGGCATGGTGGAGATCAAGACTGACGCGTCCATGGACGCGATGCGTGAAGCGGGCCGTGTCGTGGCCCAGGCTCTGGCGGCGGCCCGGGAGACGGCCGCGGTGGGGGTGTCGCTGCGGGATCTGGACGCGGCCGCCCGGGAGGTGCTCGACAAGGCGGGCGCCGGATCCCCGTTCCTCGGGTACCACCCCGACTGGGCGCCCGTCCCCTTCCCCGCGGTCGTCTGCGCGTCCGTCAACGACGAGATCGTGCACGGGATCCCGGGCGACCGGCGGCTGCGGGACGGCGACGTGGTGAGCGTCGACTGCGGGGCGCTCCTGGACGGCTGGGCCGGCGACGCGGCCGTCACGTTCACGGTGGGCCGGGCGCGCCCCGCCGACACCCGGCTGATCCGGACGGCGGAGGAGGCCCTCGCCGCCGGGATCGGGGCCGCCGTGGTCGGCAACCGGATCGGGGACATCGCCCACGCCGTCGGCAGCGTGTGCCGCGCGGCGGGCTACGGCATCCCCGACGGCTTCGGCGGCCACGGCATCGGGCGGCAGATGCACGAGGACCCGGGCGTGCCCAACGAGGGCCGCCCGGGCCGGGGCATGCGGCTGCGGCACGGGATGGTCCTCGCCATCGAGCCGATGGTCATCGCCGGGGGCGGCGACGACTTCCACACGGCCCGCGACGGCTGGACGCTGCGCACCAACGACGGCAGCCGCGCCGCCCACGCCGAGCACACCGTCGCCGTCACCGCGGACGGCCCGCGCATCCTGACCGCCCTCTGAGGCCCTCGGGGGCCCCGGCCGCACGCCACCCGGGCACGGGGCGTCAGCCTCCCGCCGCGGCGGCCCCGGCGACGAGACGGGCCGCGTGCGCCTCGCCGAGGGAGACCGCGGCGGCGTGGCTCTCGATCGGCTGCGCGCGGGCCCCGGTGAACAGGATGTACGTGACGCCCGACGGGGCGCCGCCCGTCGTCGGGTGCGGGTCGATGCCGAGCGCCCGCGCCGCCGCGTAGGACGCCTCGCCGATGATGTCGGCGGGGCCGGTGTCGCCGACGACCCCGTAGACGACCCGGTCCCCGTACACCAGGGCCGCGACGGTCCCGCCCCGGATGCCGGAGGCCCGGTAGTTCCAGACGCCGCTCGCCCCCGGCACCACGACGAACGGCAGTTCCTCCGCGTTGAGATGCCGTCCGTCGGACTGCTGGAAGGCCGTGGTCGGCTGGAAGTACCGGTCGGTGCGGCTGTTGCAGTGGGTCGTGGGCACCCCGTCGCAGTCGATGTCGAGGTCGGCCTTCCAGTGCACGACCCCGCCCCGCTCGCAGACGGGGACGTTCGCCGGGGCACCGCGGTCGGTGCGGTACCTGCTTTGGGAGATCTGGTCGCAGCCGCCGAGCGCGGCCAGCAGGCGGTCGGCCGGGACCGCGGCCCCGGACAAGGCCGCGGCCGTCGCCGGGCCCGTGTCAGCCGGGGCGGCCGCGGTGTCCGCGGCGGCGGGCAGCGCGGCCGCCGCGATCAGGGCACATCCGGCGACCGTGGCCAGTACGGAGTTTCGCTTGCGCACAGGGGAGCCTTTCTGTCGCAGGGCTCCCTACCCCCGACCGCCCCGGCCCCCTCCGCGCCGCCCGCCGGACGGGTGAACTCCGCGGGCGGCGGGCGCCGGTGACGCCCCGCCACCGGTGCCCGCGCCGGGGGCCGGGGCGCCCGGGCCCGTCAGCGCTCCGGGTGCACCACCATCGCCGAGCCGCCGCCGCGGCGGACCTTCTCGGCCGCCGCGAGCAGCCGGCCGTCGGGGAGGCGCTGGATGCCGGTGGCCGCGCCGATCTCCGGGTTCAGACGGAAGGCGTGCCCGATGGCCTCCAGCCGTGCGCGCAGCGCCGTGTCCTCCCACAGACCCGGTTCCACCTCGGTGGTGGTCTGGTTGCGCTGGCTGGCGCGCGGGGCCGCGATGGCGTCGACGAGCGGCAGGCCGCGGTCGAGGTGGCCGGTGAGGGTCTGGAGCACGGTGGTGATGATCGTCGCGCCGCCGGGCGAACCGAGCGCCAGCACGGGGCGGTCGTGGCGGTCCAGGACGATCGTCGGCGCCATGGAGGACCGCGGGCGCTTGCCGGGACCGGGCAGGTTCGGGTCGTGGACGGCCGGGTCCGCGGGGGCGAACGAGAAGTCGGTCAGCTCGTTGTTGAGCAGGAAGCCCCGCCCCGGCACGGTGATCCCGCTGCCGCCGGTCGACTCGATGGTCAGCGTGTAGGCGACGACGTTGCCCCACTTGTCGGCGGTCGTCAGATGCGTGGTGTTCTCGCCCTCGTACGTGGTGGGCGCCGCGCGTCCGCCGGTGCCGCAGGCCGTGGGCCGGCGCGGGTCGCCGGGGGCGAGGGGGCTGGTGAGGACCGCGTCGTCCTTGATCAGGCAGCCGCGCGCGTCCGCGAACCGCTGGGACAGCAGCCCCCGCACGGGCACGTCCTCGAAGGCGGGGTCGCCCACCCAGCGGCCCCGGTCCGCGAAGGTGATCCGGCTCGCCTCGATGAAGCGGTGGAGGTAGCCGGCCTCGTCCGCGCGGGACAGGTCGTGACGCTCAAGGATGTTGAGCGCCTCGCCGACACTGGTGCCGCCCGACGAGGAGGGCGCCATGCCGTAGACGTCCAGGCCCCGGTAGGAGACCTTGGTGGGCGCGCGGCGGATCGTCCCGTACGCCCTCAGGTCGCGGCCGGTGAGGTCGCCGGAGCGGACCACCCGGGTCGCCCCGGGGCCGACGGGCGGTTCCTGGACGGTGCGGACGATGTCGTCGGCGATCGGGCCCCGGTAGAGGGCGCCGGCGCCGTGGCGGCCGATCTCCCGGTAGGTGCGGGCCAGATCGGGGTTGCGGAAGGTGGCGCCGACCTCGGGCAGCCGCCCGCCGGGCAGGAAGAGTTCGGCGCTGGCGGGGAAGTCCGCGAAGCGCTCCTGGTTGGACTGGGTCTGGGAGCGGAAGGTGGCGTCGACGGTGAAGCCGCGGTCGGCCAGGCGCTCCGCGGGCTCCAGCAGCCGTCCGAGGGGCCTGCTGCCCCAGGCGTCGAGGACGGTCTCCCAGGTCGCCGGTGTGCCGGGGGTGCCGACCGATCGTCCGGACGTCATCGCCTCGGCGAACGGGATGGGCTTGCCGTCCTCCAGGAAGAGCGAGGAGTCCGCCGAACGGGGCGCCGTCTCACGGCCGTCGACGGTGTGCACGGTGCGGGACCGGGCGTCGTAGTAGACGAAGTAGCCGCCTCCGCCGATGCCGGCGGAGTACGGCTCGGTGACCCCGAGGGCGGCCGCCGTGGCGACGGCGGCGTCCACCGCGTTCCCGCCGCGGCGCAACACCTCGATGCCCGCGGCGGAGGCGTCCCGGTCGACGCTGGCGACCGCGCCGCCGTGGCCGACGGCGACGGGCGTCTTCGCCGGCGCCGCAGCCCCCGCCCCGGCCGCCGGGGCGGGCGCGTGGGTCGGCGGCGCCGCGGCCCCGATCGAGAGAACGGCCGCGAGAACGGCCGGTACCGCCACATTCCGTACGGCGGGACGGCGCATGCGTACCTCCAGTGTGGATGGGTCCGCGCAGCGTAACGTCGCCGCGGTCCGGGCGTCAGGACCGCCTCGGGCGGGTGTGGCGGGGCCCCGCTACCATGCGCCCCCATGACTGACGACGTACGCAACATCGTGCTCGGCGTGGTGGCCGCGGGCATCAGTGCCGCGATCGGCTGGCTCGCGCGCACCCATCTGTGGCGGCGCAGACTCCGCCGCAAGCAGGCGTTCTTCGGGATGCCGGGGAACTCGGAGTGTGTGCTGGTCGTCAACCGCGAGGCGGGCCGGGACGGTTCGGTGCACCGGTTCGACGTGTTCGCGCTGCTGGAGCTGTCGGCGCTGATCAAGGACTGCGGCGCGCACGCGCAGATCATCTGGCACGACATAGCCCAGCAGGGCTTCGGCGAACGCACGGAGTTCTGCGTGGGCGGGCCGGTGTCCAACCGGCGGATGGCGGCGCATCTGCACTCGATGCTGCCCGGGGTGACGATGAACACGGACGCCGAACCGGGGCCCGACCAGGGCTCGTTCCAGATCGGCTCCGAGCGGTACCGGATGGAGCCGGGCACGACCGAGTACGTGCTGCTGGCGCGGCTGACGAGCGGTCAGGAGAGCCGTCCGGTCTTCCTCTTCTGCGGCCAGCGCGCCATCACCAACCAGGCGGCGACCCGTTATCTGGCCCGCCACCACGAGAAGCTGGCGCGCAAGCACGGGAACGGCTCGTTCGTGCTGCTGCTGAAGGTCGTCAACTCGCAGGCGTACGGGCCCGACGTGGTCGAACTGGTGGCGGACGTGACCCGGCAGGCGCAGGCGGCGCAGCCGGGACCGCGGGCCTCGCACCGCGCCGCCTCCTCCTGACCGGGGACGCGCGCCCTGTGTGCGCGGCGCCCGGGAGTCCCTGCGCGCCGCGGGGTCGGTGCGGGCCCGGGTGTCCGTGTGCCCGGGAGTCCGTTGACGCCGCAGGGTCCGTGCGCGCCCGGGAGTCCGGCGTCCGCCGAGGGTCCGTGCGCGCCCGGGAGTCCGGCGTCCGCCGAGGGGTCGTGTACGCGGAGGGGTCGCTGCGCGCCGGGGGTCCGCTTGCGCCAAGGAGAGCGGCACCCCGCGCCGCCCGCAACGGCGGCGCGGGGCCCGCTCGGCCTCGGCGAGCCGGCCGGTGGTGCGCCGTGTGCCGGCCCGCATCGAGCACAACCCGTCCGGTGGGCAGCTGACCTTCTCCTCGCCGGCGGGCGGACCGTCGGTCGGACGGGTCCGCCGCACGGGGAGTGATCACCGGCTGCCACCGGTCCCTGCTCCGGGCAGGGAAGGGCGATGCCCCATGAGCTGCTGCCCCCTGTGTCCCCTTGTCCGGGAAGCCGGGGGCGGCCGCACCATCACCATGGGGATGAACGGCACATCGTAGTCCGCTTCGCGCACGGCAGGCGGGCGTACGGTAACGGACACCTCGTGAGCGGCATGGACGTCCCCCTCAGTGCTTGAGGATCTTGGAGAGGAAATCCTTGGCCCGTTCGCTCTCCGGGTGGGTGAAGAAGTCGTCCGGGGCGCGGTCCTCGACGATCCGGCCGTCCGCCATGAACACCACGCGGTTGGCCGCCGAACGCGCGAAGCCCATCTCGTGGGTGACCACGATCATCGTCATGCCCTCGGCGGCGAGGCCCCGCATCACTTCCAGCACCTCGTTGATCATCTCAGGGTCGAGGGCGGACGTCGGCTCGTCGAAGAGCATGGCCTTCGGGTCCATGGCGAGGGCGCGGGCGATGGCCACCCGCTGCTGCTGTCCGCCGGAGAGCTGGGCGGGATACTTGTCGGCCTGGTCGGCGAGGCCGACCCGGCCGAGGAGTTCGCGGGCCCGGCGCTCGGCGTCCTCCTTCTTGCGGCCGCGGACCTTGACCGGGCCGAGGGCGACGTTCGCGAGCACCGTCCGGTGCGCGAAGAGGTTGAACGACTGGAAGACCATGCCGACGTCGGCGCGGAGCCGGGCGAGTTCACGGCCCTCGGGAGGCAGCGGCACGCCGTCGATGACGATGGTGCCGGACTCGACGTCCTCCAGGCCGTTGACGGCCCGGCACAGCGTCGACTTGCCGGAACCGGACGGTCCGATGACCACCACGACCTCACCGCGGCCGACCGTGAGATCGATGTCCTTGAGGACATGGAGCTGTCCGAAGTGCTTGTTGACGTCACGCAGCTCGATCAACGGATCGACGGCCATACACTGCCCTGCCCCTGGTCGCTGTGTCGCGGTGATCGCAAACTATCCAGCCGGGAAAGGCACTTCGCACCGACACGCATAAGCGGCGGATAAGGCGTATGAGGCGAGAATCATCCCGCCCAGCGTCCGGCCCCGCGCGGGACCGGACGCTCACGCCTCGGCGGCCTCCGCGTAGACGTGGGACAGCTCGGGCGCGCCGTTGACCGCCCAGTCCAGGCCGGCCTCCACCACACCGATCTCGCGCCCCGAGGCCAGCCGGACGACGGGGTGGCCGCCCGGCCAGATGTGCCAGGCCGCCCCCGGGACGGTGCGCACGATCACGGTGCCCAGGTAGAGGCCCGCGTCGTTGCCCAGCCAGGGGAGCTCCTCCGGGTCGTCGCGCCAGCGCGGCGGGAGCTGGTCCAGCGCGGACAACGACCCCGGGGAGTCGTCCAGTTCGAGCCCGGCCTGGGCCACCCGGGCCCGCAGCAGCTCGCACTCGGACAGCAGCTCGGTGATGGCCTCGGCGCGCTCCGGATCACGGTCCTGCGCCACGACGGACGCCTCGTGCTCCCCGTCGTCGGCGTGGCGCCTGAGCCAGTTGTCCAAGAAAGGGATGTTCATACCGTTCAGCCTCGCATCCCGGCCGCCCGGTGCACCACTGGGCGCGCTCCGGTGAACTCTACGTATCCAGGTCGACAACGACCGGTGCGTGGTCGGACGCGCCCTTGCCCTTGCGCTCCTCGCGGTCGACGTAGCCGTCCTTGACCGCACCGGCGAACGCCGCGTTGCCGTAGACGAGGTCGATCCGCATGCCGCGGTTCTTGGGGAAGCAGAGCTGGCGGTAGTCCCAGTACGTGAAGGGGTGGTCGTACTTCAGGGGGCGCGGGACGACGTCGCTCAGGCCGCGTTCGCGCAGTGCCGCGAGCGCGGCGCGCTCGGGGGCGGTGACATGGGTGAGGCCCTCGAAGGCGGCGGTGTCCCAGACGTCGTCGTCGGTGGGGGCGATGTTGTAGTCGCCCATCACCGCGAACGGCCGGTCGCCCGCGGCGTCCTCGGCGACGGCCTCGGACAGGGCCTCCAGCCACCGCAGCTTGTAGGCGTAGTGGTCGTGCGCGACCTCCCGCCCGTTGGGCACGTACACGGACCAGACGCGGGCGGCGCCGCAGGTCGCCGAGATCGACCTGGGCTCCTGGACGCCCTCGTACGCGGGCCCGCCGGGCAGGCCCTTGACCACGTCGTCGAGCCCGACCCTGGACAGGATCGCCACGCCGTTCCACCGGCCGGTCGCATGGACGGCGGACTCGTAGCCCAGCTCACGCAGGGCGTCGGCCGGGAACTGCTCCTCGGTGCACTTGGTCTCCTGGACGCACAGCACGTCCGTGCCGCTGCTCTCCAGCCAGGCCAGCAGCCGCGGCAGCCGGGCGGTGATCGAGTTGACGTTCCATGTGGCGATACGCATGCCGCAAGCCTACTGGCGGGGTACGACAGTCCGGCGTACGACGGCCGGGGCGCCCCCGGCGCGCGGGGGCGCCGGGCCCGGTCAGGCGGGGGCCGCGAGCTCCCGGGACTCCCCCGGGGCGAGGCGGCCGTGCTCGGCGCCCCCGAGCTCGCCGATCTGCCGGTCGTAGACGGGCCGCGCCAGGTCGGTGAGCAGGGCGTCGTGGATGTCGATGGCCCGGCGGGGCGCGACCTCGCGCACGTAGTCGATGACCTCGGAGATCTTGTTCCAGGGCGCGTGCACCGGCAGCATCAGGGTGTCGACGGGCCGGCCGGGGACGGTGAGCGCGTCGCCGGGGTGGAAGACGGAACCGTCCACGAGATAGCCGACGTTCGTGATCCGGGGGATGTCCGGGTGGATCACGGCGTGCAGCTCGCCGTGCACCTCGACCGCGAAGCCCGCGGCGTCGAAGGTGTCGCCGTCGCCGACGGTGTGCACCCGGCCGACGAAGGCGGGCGACAGGCGTTCGGCGACGCTGCGCAGCGTCCACAGCGCCGCCTCCGGATTCGCCTCCAGCGCCGCCCTCAGCCGCCCCTCGTCGAAGTGGTCGGGGTGCTCGTGGGTGACGAGAAGGGCGTCGGCCCCGGCGGCGGCGTCCGGTTCGCTGAAGCCGCCGGGGTCGATGACGAGCGTGCGCCCGTCCTTCTCCAGCCGGACACAGGAATGGGTCTTCTTGACGATCCTCATCCCTCCATCCTGCTACGCGCGGGGGGTGGTCTCCTCCCGGATCACGGCCTGGGCGACGCGGAAGGCCGCGTTCGCCGCCGGGACCCCGCAGTAGACCGCGGCGTGCAGGAACACCTCGCGGATCTCGGCCGGCGTCAGCCCGTTGCGCAGGGCGGCGCGGGTGTGGACGGCGAGGTCGTCGAGGTGGCCGCCGGCCAGCAGGGCGGTCAGGGTGACACAGCTCCGGGCGCGCCGGTCGAGCCCTTCCCGGGACCAGACCTCGCCCCAGGCGTAGCGGGTGACGAGTTCCTGGAAGTCGCCGGTGAACGCGTCGGCGGCGTCCGTCGCGGCGTCCACGTGGGCGTCGCCGAGCACCTCGCGGCGGATCTTGATGCCGGCGTCGTACGGGTCGGGGCGGCCGGTGAGGGCCTGCGGCGGCTGCTCGGGCGCGGCGGACTCGATCTCGGCGACGGGCAGCACGGGCGCGGAGGTGGCCGGGGCGGCGCTCTGGACGACGGGCACCGCGGTCTGGGTGTCGTGCCAGGAGGTGGCGAAGTGGTGGCCGAGGAGGTCGGTGACGGCGGCCGGCTGCTCGACGGGGGCGAGGTGGGAGGCGCCGGGGACGAGGGCGAGACGGGCGTCGGGTATGCCGGCGACGAGCGTGCGGGCCTCGGCGGGGCCGGTCACCTGGTCCTCGGAGCCGACGAGGACCAGGGTGGGCACGCCGACGCGGCCGAGTTCGGCCCGGACGTCGAAGGCGGCCAGCGCCTCGCAGGCGGCGATGTAGCAGCCGGGGTCGGTGGTGCGCACCATCTGGACGGCCCACTCGACGATCGCGGGCTGCGCGGCGGCGAAGCCGGCGGTGAACCAGCGCTCCGGGGCGCTGCGGGCCATGGGGTCGAGGCCGTTGGTGCGGACCACGACGCCGCGCTGGCGGAACTCGTCGGCGGTGCCGAAGCGGGGCGAGGCGGCGACCAGGGCGAGGGAGGCGACCCGGTGGGGCCTGCGCAGGGCGAGTTCGAGCCCGATCGCGCCGCCGATGGAGCAGCCCGCGTAGCCGAAGCGCTGCACACCGAGACCGTCGAGGGTCGCGAGCACCCGCTCGGCGAGGTCGGTCACGGAGCCGGCCGGGTGGGCGGGGGCGCCGCCGTGGCCGGGCAGGTCGAACCGGACCAGCCGCCACCGTTCGGCGAGTTCCGCGATCTGTCGGTCCCACATGTGCCATGTGGTGCCCAGAGAAGGGCCGAGGACCAGCGTCGGGGCATCTTCGGGCCCGTCGACGCGGTATTGCAGGGTGTTCGGTGGTATCTCGCTCACCCGTCAGACCCTCTCATCTCCCACGAGATCGCATATGGCCGGTGCCAACCTAACGGCTTGCCGCGCACAGCACCGCCACCGATCGGCCCCGCCCGGGCGCCGCGCGCACGGCCGGAACAGCAGGCACGTCGGCCCGGACCTGCTGTTCCGGCACTCCGCCGTGCGGGCCGCCCCACAGTGTGGCGGCATCGCGAAGATCTTCGGCATCCGGCTTCACACACCACTGTTCGGTGGTTTCGCACGGGTATGTCCGGCCGGCTCGGGGCGCGGTGAGCACGATGCCGCCGCTCGCGCCGCCCCTCGTCAGAACACCTGCTTGAAGGCCCCCCAGCCGTGGCCGATCTTCACCGGACTGCCCAGGCCGTTGCCGCTGTGCGGGTAGTACCAGAGGCTCCCCGACCCGTCGACACCGAGGACGTCCGCCTTGCCGTCACCGCTGAAGTCGGAGGCGAACACCTGCTGGAAGGCGCCCCAGCCGTGGCCGATCTTCACCGGACCGCCCAGGCCGTTGCCGCTGTGCGGGTAGTACCAGAGGCTCCCCGACCCGTCGACGCCCAGGACGTCCGCCTTGCCGTCACCGCTGAAGTCGGAGGCGAACACCTGCTGGAAGGCGCCCCAGCCGTGGCCGATCTTCACCGGACCGCCGAAGCCGTTGCCGCTGTGCGGGTAGTACCAGAGGCTCCCCGACCCGTCGACGCCCAGGACGTCCGCCTTGCCGTCACCGCTCCAGTCCGCGGCCGTCACGTGCTCGAACGCGCCCCAGCCCTGCCCGATCCGGGTGGAGGCCGACAGCTTGAAGCCGTTGTTCGGGTAGTACAGCAGGCTGCCCGACGCGTCCACGCCCAGGACGTCGGCGGCTCCGTCACCGCTCCAGTCGGCGGCCATGACGTGCTTGAACGCGCCCCAGCCCTGCCCGATCCGGGTGGGAGCCGACAGCTTGAAGCCGTTGTTCGGGTAGTACAGCAGGCTGCCCGACGCGTCCACGCCCAGGACGTCGGCGGCTCCGTCACCGCTGAAGTCGGACACCCGCTCGCCGTCGGGCCGCAGCGTCTGTCCGCCGTTCTGGCTCACCGGCGCGTAGCCGGTGGGGTAACTGGTGCCGGTCTCCACCGTGTTGGGGATGGCGCGGCTGCGCCAGGAGTCGCAGTGGACGAGATTCCAGTGCAGGTGCGGGCCGGTCGCGTTGCCGGTGGCTCCGGATGTGCCGATCCGCTGCCCCTGCGCCACTCGGCCCCCGGCATTGACGACGGTGGAACTGAGGTGGGCGTACTGACTGCACAGGTTGTCGCCGTGGTCGATCAGCGCCATGATGCCGCCGCCGGTCGACCAGCCCTCGAAGTGCACGGTGCCGGCCGCGGAGGCGACGATCGGCGTGCCGGTGGGCATGGCGAAGTCGACGGCGTGGCGGTTGTAGTCGTCGTTGTGCGAGTAGCCGCTGCCGGGGGTCTGCGTGATCGTGTACGCCGACCCGGCGGGGTACGGCAGTTTGAAGGGGGCTCCGGGAGCCGCCTGTGCCGAGCCGAGCGGAATCCCCAGACAGGCGAGGAGCAAGGTGCAGGTGACGGCAAGGCCGCGTTTCCTCACGGGCGTCTCCTTCTTCACGAGGTGTGTCCTGGTCGATGGAGCGACTGAAGCCCCGCCACGAGTCGGCCCCCGTCGCGCGACCGTCAACTCCCTTGTGCACAGCAGGACTTGACCACTCGGGGCGGCGCGGAGCCACGGTAGCCTACGCGCATAGATTTCTCCCGCGCGCACACGGGCCGCCGCCCGGCACGCACGACGGGACCGGCACGCACGACGAGACCGGCACGCGCGACGAGGCCGTCACACACGACGGGACCGGCGCGGGCGACGCGGCGGCACGGGCGACGCGGCGGGCCGGAGTCCGTACGGACCGGCGGCGGCGCCCCCGACAAGGGTCCGCACCGCAGACGCGGACCAGGTTCGGCGCACAGGCCCCGCCCCGCCCGAACCGCTCCCCCGGCGGGCCCAGTTGGCCCGATCCCGGCGGGCCCGGCTGGCCCGATCCCGGCGATTGACAGCGACCCGAAGATCATAGTTAGGTTTGCCTTACCTAAGTTGAACGCGGCTTCCGGTCGCGTCGCAGGTTCCCCAGGAGAGGTCTCCCTCATGAGAGTCACCGCCCGCACCGCCGCCCGCACCGGTCTCGCCCTCGCCGCGTCGGCCGCCCTGACCCTGGGCCTGGCCGGCTCCGCCTCCGCCGCCACCTCGACCCGCACGGTCGTCGACGGCGGCACCACGTACAGCCTGTCCGTGACCGCCCCGGGCACGGCGTCCGCCGCCGGGCAGGTCATCACGGTCACCGGTGCGGGCTTCAACCCCGGCCAGGGCGTCTACGTCGGCCTCTGCGTGGTCGACGGCGCGGCCGGCACCAACAAGCCGACCCCGTGCCTCGGCGGCCAGGACGAGAGCGGCTCCACCGGCGCCTCGCACTGGGTCAACAACACCTTCGGCGGGCTGTTCGCCAACAGCTCGAAGTTCGGCGCCGGCGGCACCTTCGACGTCGACATCTACGTCAAGGCCACCCTCGACGACGGCAGCGTCTGCGGCCAGGACGTCGAGTGCGCCGTGGTGACCCGCGCCGACCACTTCGACAGCGGCGACCGGAAGTACGACGTGCACGTCCCCGTCACCTTCCAGTAGCCGCCCGCCGGCCGGGCCCCACTCCGGCGGGGCCCGGCTCCCGCCCACCGCGGTACCGGGCGCACCGGACCGATGAGGAACCCATGACGACGACGAACGACAACCCGGCCGGCGCCCGGCGACGGCACAGACGGACGCCCGCGCTGCTCGGCGCCGCGGCCCTGGTGACCGCCGCCGCGACGGCGGTCACCGCGGGCCCCGCGGCACAGGCCGCCGGCAACCCGCGGACGGCGCCGGGCCCGGCCGAGCGGAAACCCGCCGTCTCCGCCTCCGCCGGTCTCGCCCCCGGCGGCCGCGCGGAGCGCGTGGCCGGCGCCCACGACGACACCGGGGGCGTCGACGTCGCGGACCGGGACCCGGGTCACGGCGACGACGGCGGGGAGGGCGTCGACGTGCCGCCCGGCACCGTCGGCTACGTCCGGGCCCCGGCGTCCGCGTTCGCCACCGGCAACGCCGGCCGGCCGCTCGACCTGCTGCTGCACCCCGACTCCGGGAAGCTGTACGTCGGTGCCGACAACATCCCCGACACCTCGGCGGTGGCCGAGCAGGGGCTCTACGCCCTG
This sequence comes from Streptomyces zhihengii, assembly GCF_016919245.1. NCBI lineage: Bacteria > Bacillati > Actinomycetota > Actinomycetes > Kitasatosporales > Streptomycetaceae > Streptomyces > Streptomyces zhihengii. Next base: position 1,468,614 of record NZ_JAFEJA010000001.1, read on the forward strand.
GACGCGGGCAGCGGCGCGGTCCTCGGCCACATCGCCCGCGCCCCCGGCGCGGGCGGCGCGACGGCCGCCCGGGTGGTGCGCCGGATCGTCGCACCGCTCCCCGGCGACGGCGTGGTCTTCCACTACCCGCTGCGCGGGCTGGGCAGCGCCCGGCACGGCGACACCGAGGCCCGGGGCGTCTGGGCCGACGGCGCCTCGTACACCGGCGTCGGCCAGGACGCCGACACCTCCTCCGTGCTGGTCGCCGCGGGCGGCGAGTTGCGCCGTGTGGACCTCGCCACCGGAGCCGTCGGGCGGACCGCGGCCCTGGAGGGCGCCGGCGACCTCGCCGTGGACGCGGTCCGCGGCGCCGCCTGGTCCCTGGGCACCGCCGACGGCGCCCCGGTGCTGCGGCGCGTCGACACCGCCGCCTTCGGCGTCACCGCCACGGCCCCGCTGCCGGCCGACTTCATGACCTTCGTGGAGGCGGACCCGGCCACCGGCAACGTGTGGGTGGGCAACGGCACCTCGGTGCTGGTCTTCGACGCGGACGCCCGGCCGCTGGCCACCCTCACGGGCACGGACCGGCCGATGGCGGTCGCGTTCGACGGAGCGACCGGGCGGGCCTTCCTGCTGCGGGAGGACCTCTCCGACGGCACCACGGACGACACCGGGTCGCTGGAGGTTCTCGACGCCTCCTCCCTGGAGCCGGCCGCGCCCGCCGTACCCCTGCCGGGCAGCGTCCGGGTGGGCGGCTACGCGGGCGTCGCCGTCGCCCCCGGGGCCACGTCCGTCTTCGTCACCATGGCCGCGGAGAGCAAGGTCCTCCGCTTCGACCTGCGGACGTCCCCCAGGGTCCTCGGGTCCCCCGCCGACCGGACCGCCGCACCCGGCGACGAGGTCACCCTGACCGCGGCGGCCGAGGGCACCCCGGAGCCGGCCGTGCGGTGGCAGGTCAGCACGGACGGCGGCGGGACCTGGTCCGCGGTCGAGGGCGCGACGGCGGACACGTACACCTTCACCGCCGCCGCCGGTCAGAACGGCCACCGGTTCCGTGCCGAGTTCCACAACGAGGCCGGCACGACCCGGACCGCGCCGATGACACTCACCGTCAAGGCCCCCGGCGGCGACGGAGGCGGCAGCGGGGGCGGGGAGACCGAACCGCCCGGCGGTGACGCGACGGGCGGCGGCAGCGGCTCGGGCGGCACCTCCGGCTCGGCGGGCGGCGGCGACTCCGGCGGCACGGGCTCCGGCGGCGGCGACTCCGGCGGCTCGTCGGGCGGAACCGCGGCCGGCGGCAGCGGCGGCGGTGTCGTCGGCGGCACGGGAGGGGGCACGGGCTCGGTGACGGAGGGCGGCACGGCCGGCGCGGGCGGCAGCCTCGCCTCCACCGGTGTCGCCGCCGGCGCGGCAGCCGGTGGGGCCCTGCTGCTCACGGCCGCCGGCTGGTACCTCCACCGGCGCACCCGGACGGCCCGCGAGGGCTGACGGCCGCGGGGGAAACGACGAGGGGCCGCCCGGTGGGCGGCCCCTCGTCACGGCCCGTCCGGCACGCGCCCCGGGATCAGGGGCTGGCGGTCGAGACGACGTACACCCAGGGCTTCTCCGGCTCCGTCAGATCGACGGTGATGTCCTGGCTGGGGCGCGGATCCTTGTTCCTGTGGGTCGTGCCCGCCCAGTCCCGGCCCTGGAGGCCGAAGTTCCAGCCGACCGTCGCGGAGTCCCGCTCGGCGATGGTGACCTCGCCGTCGCGCAGCGCGTCGCGGTCGGTGCCGACGCCCTTCAGGAACCGGTCGAGGCCCTTGGGCGTGGTGCGGAACTGGACGTAGAAGCGGCTGGTCTTCCAGTTGCTGGTCTCGTAGTAGCCGACCCGCCAGGAGCCCTCGGGGATCGGCACCTCGAAGATGCGGCGCTTCATCTTCGACGGCCACTTGTCGCGCAGGCCGTCCGCCGAGGACTCGGCCTCCTTGTCGCGTCCGCTGTCCCGGCTCTGCTCGGCCGAGATGACCAGATACCCGGCGGGGATTCCGATGAGGAGCACGATCGTGATCGCGGTGAGCCAGCGGCGCACCAGCATGTGCCGCCGGTTCTCCGGCGGCTTCGGCGGGCTGGGCTGTCGGGTCAGCGTGGTCATGAGGGGGGATCCTGGGTGGGACGGACGGAACTCGGACTGCGCAGGGCCTGCGCGTAGCGCTCGTAGCGTTCGTGGCGCTCCACCCGGCGGCGGTTCGCGCGGCGGAAGCGCCGTGCGACCAGCCGGGCGAGGTCGGCCGCTCCGACCATACCGGCCTCGGGGCCGAGCTGGGCCTTGGCGATCCGCGCCTCGGGCCGGTAGCCGCGGCCGGTGAGATGGCGGCGGAAGGCGTCCCGGGCGGGGCCGATGAGCAGGTCGTCGGCCGCGCTGACGCCGCCGCCGATGACGAAGCAGGAGGGGTCGAGCGCGGCGGCGAGATTGGCGATGCCGACGCCCAGCCACTGGCCGATGTCCTGGAGCAGTTCGACGCACATCGCGTCGCCCTCGCGCGCCAGTTCGGTGATCAGCGGGCCGGTGATGTCGCGGACGTTCCCGCCGACCCGGTCGATGATGTTGTAGGCCACCGGCGAGTCGGCCGCGGCCAGCTCCCGGGCCTCGCGCACCAGCGCGTTGCCGGAGCTGTACTGCTCCCAGCAGCCCCGGTTGCCGCACGGGCAGCGGTGGCCGCCGGGCACGACCTGCATATGGCCGAACTCACCCGCGACCCCGTACTTGCCCCGCTTGACCTGGCCGTCCTCCAGGATCGCGCCGCCGATGCCGGTGCCGAGCGTGATCATGACGAGGTGGTCCTCGCCGCGGCCGGCGCCGAAGCGCCACTCGGCCCAGGCGGCGGTGTTCGCGTCGTTGTCGACGAGGACGGGGACGGCGAGCCGGGCCGAGAGCGCGTCGCGCAGCGGCTCGTTGCGCCACGCCAGGTGGGGCGCGAAGAGGACCTTGGAGCGGTCGGCGTCGACCCAGCCGGCCGCCCCGATGCCGACGGCGTGCACGTCGTGGCGGTCGGAGAGGTCGAGCACCAGCTCGCAGATGGTGTCCTCGACGACCTTGGGGCTCTTGGACTTGTCCGGCGTCTCGGTGCGCACCTTCTCAAGGATGACGCCGTCGGCGTCGACGACGCCGGCCATCACCTTGGTGCCGCCGATGTCGATCCCGACGGTGGGGACCCGCGGCGCGGTGAGGTGGGAACGCCGCTCGCGGGTGCCGACGGTCTTGAGGACGGTCGCACGCGCGGCGCCTCGGTGCGTGAAGTCGCGGTACGTGCTCACGTCGTCCCTGCGCTCGTGGGGGGGCTGCTCCGGGTCAGCGGGCGGACGGCGCCCGCCGGGATCCGATGCTAGTCGTTCCGGTCCGGCCCGGGGGCGGGGCCCGCCCGCCCCCGGGCCGGGAGGCGTCAGTCCGTGCCGGGGCCGGGCTTCGCGGGGTGGCCGCCCAGGTGGGTGGGGACCGGTGCGCGCTCCAGTTCGTGGCGCAGGTCCTCCAGCTCGCTGCCGCCCGCCATCTGCCGGGTGAGCTCGTCGAGGGTGACCGTCTCCCGGGTGTGGCTCGCGGCCATGACACCGCGCTTGAGCAGCACGAACCGGTCGCCGACGAGGTAGGCGTGGTGGGGGTTGTGGGTGATCAGCACCACGCCGAGACCGGCGTCGCGCGCCGCGGCCACGTACTTGAGGACCACACCGGACTGCTTCACGCCGAGCGCGGCGGTGGGTTCGTCGAGGACGAGCACCTTGGCGCCGAAGTACACGGCGCGGGCGATGGCCACGCACTGGCGCTCGCCGCCGGACAGGGTGCCGATGGGCTGGTCGACGTCCCGCAGGTCGATGCCCATGCGCAGCAGCTCGGAGCGGGTGGTGGCGCGCATCGTCTCGACGTCGAGGCGCCTGAAGGGGCCCTTGCCCTTCACGGGCTCGGAGCCGAGGAAGAAGTTCCGCCAGACCGGCATCAGCGGCACGACGGCCAGGTCCTGGTAGACGGTGGCGATACCGCGGCCGAGGGCCTCGCGCGGGTTGCCGAGCGAGACCTCCTCGCCCTCGATGCGGAAGGTGCCGGCGTCGTGCCGGTGCAGCCCCGCGATGATCTTGATGAGGGTCGACTTGCCGGCGCCGTTGTCGCCGAGGACGCAGGTGATCTCCCCCGCGCCGACCTCCAGCGAGACGCCTTCGAGGGCACGGATGTTGCCGTAGTACTTGCTGACGTCGTCCAGTGCGACGAGGGGCCCCGCGGGCTGGGTGCCGGTCACCGTGTCGCCTCCGCGCGCTTGCGTACCCATGCGTTGAGCAGGGTGGCCAGAAGGAGCATCGCTCCGAGGAAGAACTTGAACCAGTCCGGGTTCCACTCGGCGTAGACGATGCCCTTGCTCGTCATGCCGAAGATGAACGCGCCGACCGCCGAGCCGATGGCGGATCCGTAGCCGCCGGTGATCAGACAGCCGCCGATCACGGCCGCGATGATGTAGGTCAGCTCGTTGCCGACGCCTTCGCCGGACTGCACCACGTCGAACGAGAACAGCAGGTGCTGGCCGGACACCCAGGCGGCGAACGCGACGCCCATGTAGAGGAAGATCTTGGTCCGCTTGACCGGGACGCCCACCGCGCGGGCGGCGTCGGCGCCGCCGCCGACGGCGAAGATCCAGTTGCCGAAGCGGGTGCGCAGCAGGATCCAGGTGGCCAGGGCGACGAGCACGGCCCACCACAGGATCGTCGACTTGACCGTGGCGCCGAGGAGCGGGGTCTCGGCGAACACCGCGCGGGCGGATGCGAATCCCTCCATGTCCGCGATGGACTTGGTGGACACGGTGCCGCTGATCAGCTTGGTGAAGCCGAGGTTGAGGCCGGTCAGCATCAGGAAGGTGCCGAGCGTGATGATGAAGCTGGGCAGCTTCGTGCGGGTGAGCATGAAGCCGTTGAAGGCGCCGATCGCCAGGGTGACCAGCAGGGACACCCCGACGCCGACCCAGACGTTGGCGGTCATCTGGTAGCTGAACATCGACGAGATCAGCGCCGAGCTGGTGACCATCACACCGGCGGACAGGTCGAACTCGCCGCCGATCATCAGCAGCGCGACCGGCACGGCCATCACCCCGAGGGTGGAGGCCGCGTAGAGGACGGTGTTGAGGCTGGAGGGCTGGAGGAAGGAGTCGGCCACGATCGAGAAGAAGACGAACACGGCGACGGCGCCGACCACCGAGCCCAGCTCGGGGCGGCCCATGAGCCGGCGCGTCAGCGAGGTGCGCAGCAGGCGTTCGTCCTGCGCCGGCTCGGCGCTGCCGGGTACGGCGGGTGGCGCGGCCTGGCTCATCGGGTCCCCCGTTCCGTGTACTCCCTGAGCTGGGCGGCGTCCTTCTCGGTGATGATCTGCGGGCCGGTCAGCACGGGCCGGCCGCCGCCGAGGACGTCGGCGTTGTACTTGTACAGCCACAGCAGGTCGACGGCCTCGTAGCCCTGGAGGTAGGGCTGCTGGTCGACGGCGAAGCCGAGGGTGCCCTGTTCGAGGCCGGCGGCGACCTTGGCGTTGAGGTCGAAGGTGTCGATCTCGGCGTCGGACCCGGCCGTCTTCTTCGCCTGCACCGCGGCGTCGGCGAACGGCGCGCCGAGGGTGACGACGGCGTCCACGGACCGGTCGGCCTGGAGCTTGGCCTCGATGGACGCCTGGACGTCGGGCATGTTGGTGCCGTCGACGTAGAGGTTCTGCACCTGGCCGCCGAAGGTCTTCTTCACCCCGGCGCAGCGCTGCTCGTGGCCGACGTTGCCCTGCTCGTGCAGGACGCAGAGGGCCTTCTTGCGCCCGCGTTCGGTCAGCTCCTCGCCGACGGCCTCGCCGGCCACCGACTCGTCCTGGCCGATGTGGGTCAGCGCCCCGTACTCCTCGGACTGCGCGGAGCCCGAGTTGACGGTGATCACGGGGATGCCGGCCGCGGTGGCCTTGGCGACGACGGCCTTCATGGCGTCGGGCTTGGCGAGGGTGACGATCAGCGCGTCGACCTTCTTGGAGATGTAGGAGTCGACGAGCTGCGCCTGCTGCTGGCCCTCGTCGCTGTGGGCGTAGAGGAAGTTGATGTTGTCCTTGGCCGCGGCCTCCTTGGCGCCCTTCTGGACGATGTCCCAGAAGGTGTCGCCGTCCCCGGAGTGGGTGACCATGGCGAAGGTCCAGCGCGGGGTGGTGACCGCGGCCTTGCCCCGGGCGTTCTCGGCGGCCCTGCGCGCGTCCTCGGCCCGCTTGCCGCCCGTGCTGCTGCACCCCGCGAGGGCGGTGACCCCGAGTACCGCCGCCAGCACCGCGCCGAGCGCGCGTACCCCTGTCCTTGCCCGTGCCACGAAGCCGTGCCCTTCTCGCCGTGTCGTTCCGTACCGCCGGGGGTCGTCCCGCCCGTACCGCCGGGGGGCCTGCTGACCCGGCCCGGCCGCCCAAGTATCCGTCACGCCGGACGGCCGGACCGGCAGCGGGTGCGGCCGGGCCCGCGGGGGCCGGGCCGCCCGGGGTCCGGCGGCCCGGTGTCCCCGGGGCTCCCGGGACCGCTCCCGGTGGTGCCGCGGGCGGCTCACCGGGTGCCGGCGGCCGTGAGCTTCTCCAGCGCCGGGACGTCCTCGGCGGTGACGAGCGCGGGGCCGGTGAGGACCGGCTTGCCGCCGCCGGTGACGTTGCCGTTGACCTTGTGCAGCCACAGTCCGTCCACGGCGAGATAGCCCTGGAGGTAGGGCTGCTGGTCCACGGCGAAGGTGATCTCCTTCGCCTTCAGGCTCGCCACCACGGCCGCGTTGAGGTCGAAGGTGGAGATCTCGGCCTTCGACCCGGCGCCCTGGCGGGCCTTGACCGACGCCGCGGCGAAGGGCGCGCCGAGGGTGACCACGGCGTCGATGTCCCGGCCGCTCTGGAGCCGGGCCTCGATGGAGGAGGTGGTGGCGGGCATGTTGGTGCCCTCGACGTTCAGGTTCTCCACCTCGCCGCCGAAGGTCTTGCGGACCCCGTCGCAGCGCGCCTCCAGGGAGACGTTGCCCTGCTCGTGGATGACGCAGAGGGCCTTCTTGCGCCCGCGTTCGTTCAGCTCCTCGCCGACGGCCTCGCCGGCCACCGACTCGTCCTGGCCGATGTGGCCGAGCGCGCCGAGGTCCTTCGAGAACTCCCCGCCCGAGTTGACGGTGACGACGGGGATGCCGGCCGCGACGGCCTTGCGGACGACGTCGCCGACCGCCTCCGGCTTGGCGAGGGTGACCACGATGCCGTCGACCTTCTGGTCGATGTAGGTCTGCACGAGCTGGGCCTGCTCCTTGCCCTCGGGGGCGGCCGCGTACAGGAAGCGCACGTTGTCCTTGCGGGCGGCGGCCGCGGCCCCCTTCTGGACGATGTCCCAGAAGGTGTCGCCCTGCCCGGAGTGGGTGACCATCGCGATCTTCATCGCCGGGGTGCCGGCCGCGGGGGCGGCGTCCTCGGCGGCGGGCTTCTCGTTGCCCTCCTTGCCCCCGGAACCGCTGCATCCGGCGGCCAGGGCGCAGACGGCGAGCACCGCCGCCGCCGTGCGGATGATGCGCATGGTGTCGCCTCCTGTCCCGGGCCGCCCCGTTGCGGCTGGGGGAGTTTCTACGACGGGCGCGCGACCCCGTCAAGGCTTTGTCCGAACATTCTGACGGGGAACGGGGAACAGGCAACGGGCAACGGGCAACGGGCAACGGGCAACGGGCAACAGGTAACGGGCGCCGGGCGGCTGCGGGACGGGCCCGGCGGCGTCAGGGCCGTACCAGGAGCTGGAACTCGAAGGAGTAGCGCGACGCCCGGTAGACATGGGCGCCGAACTCGACGGCCCGGCCGGTGTCGTCGAAGGTGGTGCGTTCCATGGTCAGCAGCGGCGCGCCGGCCTCCTCGCCGAGCAGTTCCGCGTCGGCGGGGCCGGCCGCGCGGGCGCCGACCGACTGCCGGGCGCTGTGCAGGGTGATGCCCGCCGCCCGCATCAGCCGGTACAGCCCGGTGGATTCCAGCCGCTCGGTGTCGCAGTCGAGCAAGCGGGCCGGCAGATGGTTGCGCAGCCGGGCCATCGGTTCCCCGTGGGCGTAGCGCAGCCGCTCGATCATCCGGACGTCGCTGCCCTCGGCGATCCCGAGGGCGGCCGCGACCCGGGCGTCGGCCGGTTCGACGGCATGGGCCAGCACCTTGGTCGCCGGGTGCTGGCCGGCGGCCTCCAGGTCGTCGTAGAGGCTGCTGAGCTCCAGCGGGCGGCGGACCTGGCTGTGCACGACCTGGGTGCCCACGCCTCTGCGGCGCACCAGCAGGCCCTTGTCCACGAGGGACTGGATGGCCTGGCGGACGGTGGGCCGGGAGAGCCCGAGGCGGGCGGCGAGTTCTATCTCGTTGCCGAGCAGGCTGCCGGGTGTGAGCGCCCCTCGCTCGATGGCCGATTCCAGCTGCTGGGCAAGCTGGAAGTAGAGCGGGACCGGGCTGTTGCGGTCCACGCTCAGCGGGAGCGACCGGGACGTGTCCGTCTCGTGTCTGGGCTGCTTGGGCACGTGGGGGAGCGTAGTCGCACGCCATGTTGACGGGAAGTCGTGAGGTTCGATTGTCAGGACAAAGTCTTGACAGCCGGCCCGGCCCGCCTCCACCTTTGGGCCATGCGCATCGGACTGATCGGAACGGGACGTATCGGCAGCTTTCACGCGGGGGTGCTCAGCCGTCACCGGGAGGTGGGTTCCCTGGTGGTGGCGGACACCGACGCGGCGCGGGCCGTGGAGACGGCCGACCGGTGCGGCGCCACCGCGGCACCGAGCGCGAACGAGGTCTTCGCCTGGGGCGTGGACGCGGTGGTGATCGCCTCCGCGACCGCCGCGCACGCGGAACTCATCGGCCGGGCCGCCCGGGCCGGCCTCCCGGCGTTCTGCGAGAAGCCGATCGCGCTCGACCTGCCGGGCACGCTGGCGGCGCTCCGCGCGGTCGACGAGGCGGGCACGCCGCTCCAGCTCGGCTTCATGCGCCGCTTCGACGCCGGCTACACGGCCGCCCGCGAACGGGTGCGCTCCGGCAGGCTCGGCCGGCTGCACACCGTGCGGGCCGTCACCTCCGACCCGGCGCCGCCGCCGGCCGACTACCTGCCGCTGTCCGGCGGGCTGTTCCGGGACTGCCTGGTGCACGACTTCGACATGGTGCGCTGGGTGACCGGCCGGGAGATCACCGAGGTGTACGCCACCGGCTCGGACGGCGGCCACCCGATGTTCCGCGAGGCCGGCGACGTCGACACGGCGGCCGCGCTGCTCACCCTGGACGACGGGACGCTGGCGACGGCGACCGCCACCCGCTGCAACGGCGCGGGCTACGACGTGCGGATGGAACTGGCCGGCGAGCTGGACCAGGTGGCCGTCGGCCTCGACGACCGCACCCCGATCAGCTCCACCGAACCGAAGGGCCTGCCGCCCGTGGAGAACCCGTGGCCGGGCTTCCTGGAGCGCTTCGCCCCGGCCTACGAGGCGGAACTGGACGCGTTCATCCGCCTGGTGCGCGGCGAGGCGGAGAACGCCTGCGACGGCCGGGAGGCCCTCACCGCGCTGCGGGTCGCCGAGGCCTGCGAACTCTCCCGCCGCGAACGGCGTCCGGTCCGGCTGGAGGAGATCCCCGCGGACTAGCCGTGCCCCCGCTCACGCCCCCGGGGAGCCGATACGCCTCCGCTCGTCGCGCAAGGAGGGCCGCATGGGGGCCGGGGGCGGCGACCCCGGCCCGCACACACGGGTCAGGCCACGGCGCCGGCGACTCCGGTGCGGCCGTCCGGGACTCCGGCGATCGTCACGACGACCTGTCGGCGGATGTCCTCGCCGAGGACGTCGGCCAGCGCGTCGGTGGTCGCGGCGACCAGCCGGGCGGGCGCGTCCGGGATCTCCGGAAGGTGATACGCCGCCTCGCGCATACTGAGGGTGACGAGCGGTGAGTCGATGTCGGCGGTGACACCGCCGATGCCCCGGCGGTTTGCGGGAAGGCCGATCAGGTCCACCCCGACGAGGCGGCCGAACTCCTCGCCGTAGACGGCGCGGACCGCGTCCGTCAGGGCGCTGATCAGCTTCGGTTCGACCGCCCCGTCAAGGGCTTCCTCGCGGATGTGCACGGTGAAGTGCGGCATGGTGGAATCTCCGTTCGTGCCGGTGGGTACCGTGACGACATTTCGCTTTGCGAGCAAAGCTAAATATCTTTGAAGACAAAGGTAAACGAGGAGGCGTGTCCGATGTCAACACCCGGGGCGCACCATGCCGACGGTGGCGGAGTCGACGACGCTGTCAGGGCCCTGCTGCTGCTCATGCCCCGGATGGTGGGCAGGGCCAAGAAGATCCCCGTGCCCGAGGCGCTCCAGGCCTTCTCGCTGGCGCCGCGCCACCTCTCCCTGCTCGCCTACCTCCTTTTCGACGGGCCGATGACCGTGAACGAGCTGGCGGCTCGCCTTCAGGTCGCCCCCACCACCGTGAGCCTGCTGGTCGGCGACCTGAGTCGGCAGGGAATCCTCGAACGCCGGGCGGACGACGCGGACCGGCGCCGGCGGATCATCGGCATCGCGGCCGCCCATCAGCCCGCGATCACCTCCTGGCTCGCTCCGGGCGCGGCCGCGTGGCGTAAGGCGCTGGCCCCCCTGACACCGGAGCAGCGACAGGTCTTCGTCGACACCTTGCTCGCCTACGAGGCCGCGGTCGCCGACGAGGTGTGAACCGGGGGCGTCTCCCCGCCGCACGGCCGTGGACAGCGGCGACGACGGCCTCCGCGCCGCTCACGCCAGGTGGGTCCCGATAGCCCAGCCGCCGGCCGAGGCCCCCGCTCGGGCGGCTCACCAGCGCAGGGGCAGCCGCTCCGGTCCCCTGATCAGCAGTCCGCCGCGCCAGGGCAGCGCGGCCGGATGCGCGTCGAGCGCCAGGTCGGGGCAGCGTTCCAGCAGGCTCCGGATCGCGATGCGGGCCTCCAGCCGGGCCAGCGGCGCCCCGAGGCAGAAGTGGATGCCGTGGCCGAAGGCCAGATGCCCCCGGGTGTCGCGGCGGATGTCGAAGCGGTCCGGGTCGGGGAAGCGTGCCGGGTCCCGGTTGGCGTCCGACATGGCGACGAGCACCAGTTGCCCGCCGCCCGGCACGGTGGTGCCCCCGACCTCGTAGGGCTCGGTGGTGAAGCGGTACGTCGGGGTCTCCACCGGCCCGTCGTAGCGCAGCATCTCCTCCACCGCGTCGTCGATCAGGCCGGGATCGGCGCGCAGCAGGGCGAGTTGGTCCGGGTGGGTCAGCAGGGCCAGGACACCGCTGGAGATCAGGTTGACGGTGGTCTCGTGCCCGGCGACCAGCAGCAGCCAGGCCATGCCGATCAGTTCCTCGCGCGTGAGCCGGTCGTGCCCTTCGGTGTCCGCGGCGTGGATGAGACCGCTCATCAGATCGTCCCCGGGCTGCTCGCGCTTCTGGGCCAGCATGCCCACCAGGTACTCCGTCAGCCGGCCGGCGGCCTCCTCCCGCACCGCCTGGTCGGGCGAGGAGAGCGCGGTGTTGGACCAGTCCCGGAAGGACTCCCGGGCGAGGAAGGGCACCCCGAGCAGTTCGCAGATGACCGCTATCGGCAGCGGGAAGGAGAAGGCGTCCACGAGGTCGGCGGCGCCGCGCGGCACCATCGCGTCGAGCAGGTCGTCGGTGATCTGCCGCACCCTGGGCGCGAGCCGCTCCACCCGCCGCATGGTGAACTCCCCCGCGATCAGCTTCCGCAGCCGGGAGTGGACCGGCGGGTCCGTGCTGAGCATGCTGACGCCGGACGAGATCCGGAAGATGCCAAGATCGGGCGAGATGTTGCGCCAGTCCTTCGACAGCGCCGGGTCGGCGAGCGCGGCCCTGCCCGCCTCGTGCCCGACGACCAGCCACGCGGTGTGGCCCTCGGGCAGCCGGACGTGGTGCACGGGGCCGCGGGCGCGTAACGCGGCGTAGACGGGGAACGGGTCGCGGGTGAAGTCGTCGCCGAGGGCGGCGAGATCGACGAGTGGGGCGTCCGTGGTCACGGTGGTCCTCTCGGTGGTCCGGGGCGGCTCCCGGTGCGGGTGGTGCGGGTGACACCCGTCCCGTCAGCCTACGGAGGCCGGAGCCGCCGGATAAGAGGCCCGGGAGCCGGCCCGGCCGCCCCGGGACCGCTACGGCTCCCCGTGCCCGGTGCCGTCGTCGAGGAGGCCGGCGTCGTGGGCCAGCAGGGCGATCTGCACCCGGTTGTTGAGGCCGAGCTTGGCCAGGATGCGCGACACATGGGTCTTCACGGTGGGCAGGCTCATGTAGAGCGCGGAGGCGATCTCCGCGTTGGAGCGGCCCTGTCCGACGGCGACGGCCACCTCGCGCTCGCGCTCGGCGAGCGTGCCCAGCCGGCGGACGGCGTCCGCGCCGCGGACGTCCGCGCCGCTGCCCGCGGCGTGCGTCATGAGCTGGCGGGTCACGGCCGGGGAGAGGACCGGGTCGCCGGAGGCCACCCGGCGCACGGCGGCGACGATCTCGGCGGGCGGGGTGTCCTTGAGGACGAACCCGGCGGCCCCGGCCCGCATCGCCCGCAGCACCTGCTCGTCGGCGTGGAAGGTGGTCAGCACGACGACGTCGGGCGCGCCGGGCCGGGCGCGCAGGGCCTCGGTCGCGGCGAGGCCGTCCATCACGGGCATCCGGATGTCCATCAGCACCACGTCGGGCGTGTGCCGGCCGACGAGGTCGATCGCCTGGGCGCCGTCCGCGGCCTCGGCGACGATCTCGATGTCGTCGGCGCCTCCGAGCATGAGGGCGAGGCCGGCGCGGACGAGCGGGTCGTCGTCGACGACGATCAGACGGATGGTCATGAAGGCCACGGTAGCCAAGCGGCCACGCGGAAGCCCCCGTCGCGGGTGACCCCGTGCTCCAGCCGTCCGCCGGCCAGCGTGGCGCGTTCGGTCAGCCCGATGAGCCCCTGTCCGGATCCGGGGACCTTGCCGACGCGGCCGGTCGGGGCCGGATTGACCACCTCGACGCTGAGTCCTTCACCGGGCCCGCCGGTCACGGCGACGGTGACCTCGGTGTCCGGGGCGTGCTTGCGGGCGTTGGTCAGGCCCTCCTGGGCGATCCGGTAGGCGGTGCGCCCGGTGGCGGCCGGCACCGCGGCCGGGTCGGCGACGGCGCTGTCGAAGGCGACGGTCATCCCGGCCTGCCGGGACTCGGCGACCAGGGCGTCCAGGGTCACCAGGGTCGGCTGCGGCCGGTCCGGGCCGTCGCCGTCACCGGGCGCGCGCAGCACGCCGATGATCTCGCGCAGGTCCTGGAGCGCCTCGTGGGCGCTGTCGCGGATGACGCCGGCGGCCCGGGCGACCTCGGCGGGCGGCGCGTCGGGCCGGAACTCCAGCGCGCCCGCGTGCACGGAGAGCAGGGTCAGGCGGTGGGCGAGCACGTCGTGCATCTCGCGGGCGATGGCCTCGCGGGCCAGCCGCTGGGCCTGCTCGGCGCGGAGCCCGGCCTCCGTCTCGGCACGGTGGGCGCGTTCGCGCAGGGCGGCGACGAGCTGTCGGCGGGCGCGCACCAGCATGCCCCAGCCGACCATCAGCAGCACCAGGACGACGCCGGCGGCGGCGGAGACGAGGTAGGAGGCCGAGGGGTCGGGGCGCACCGCGGGCTGGGCGACGTTCGTCACGACCGCGAGGCCGCCGACGAGTGCCACCGGCTTGAACGGCCGGTGCACGGCCAGGCTGAAGAGGGCCGCCATCGCCGCGCCGCTGGCGACCGGCGCGACGACCGCGACGATCAGCAGCACGACCGCGAGCCCGGTCGGGAAGCGGCGGCGCACCCACAGCGCACAGCAGGCGGCGGCGCCCACGACCTGGTCGACGACGACGACGGCCTCGGCGTTGCCCGCCTGTTCCACGGCCTGCCCGGCGAGCACGCCCACCCCGGCGGCGGCCAGGAAGACGAGCGTGTCGACGACCCAGTCGCGGACGGTGCGCCGGGGGTGCTGACGTGGCTCGCCCGCGGGGGTGAGGTCGGGGCCGGGGGGATCGGCCATGGCGGAGGGCAGCAGCCACGGGTAGTCCGTACGCGTCATGTCGACAAAACTAGGCGCCCGCGGGCCGGTGGCGGGGCCGCGCGGCCGTACGCGCTACCGAAGTCGCGCGGTCCGAGACTTTCGGCGGCCGGAGAGCTGCCGTCGGCCGATGCGGCCGGACCTCCGCCGCCGGGACGCTGCTGCCATGAAGAAGCTCTGCGAAATCGCCGGATTCCTGTTGTTCCTGTGGGGCGCGGCGGGGGTGGTCCACGAGCTCACCGGCTGGTTCAAGCTGTGGGGCGTCGTCCGGAAGCTGGACTTCCTGGACGGGTACGAGATGTACGCGAGCATCGTCATGGCCGTCACGGGCCTGGTCCTGATGGTGGCGTCGGACCGGCTGGGCCGCCGGACCTGACGCGCGCCCCTCAGCTCCGGGTCCGCTCCGCGGCCGGTGCGGCCCCGGGGGCGGCCGGCCCGGTCCGGGGCGGCTCGCCGGTGCCGGCCGCGCGCCGGCCCCAGGCCGTTCCGGCGAGGACGAGGCCGGCGCCGAGCAGCCCCCAGGCGCCCAGGTGCTCGCCGCCGATCGCGATGCCGGCGGCGGCGGCCCACAGCGGCTCGGTGCCGAGCAGCAGACTGACCCGGGAGGGCGAGCTGCGGCGCACGGCCCACATCTGCACGAAGAACGCGAACAGCGTGCAGAACACGGAGAGGAAGGCCAGCCCGGCCCACTCGCGGGGGCCGAAGGCGGCGGCCGCCGCCCAGGGGGACGCCCCGGAGCCGGGGATCAGCGCGAGCGCGGCGAACACGGCGACGGCGCCGCCGAGCTGGACGGTGGTGAGCGACAGCGAGTCCGCGCCCGCGACCGACTTCGTGCGCGCCATCACCAGGACGTGGACGGTGCGGACCAGGGCGGCCAGCAGCATCAGCAGGTCGCCGGTGGACGGGGCGGTGAAGCCGCCGCCCTGGGTCAGCAGCACCACGCCGGCGACGGAGACGGCCGCGGCGGCGAGGAAGGCCCGGGAGGGCATGCGCCGGGTGACGGCCGCCTCCGCGAGCGGGGTGAAGATCATGGTGAGGCTGATGATCAGGCCGGCGTTGGTGGCGGAGGTGTGGACGATGCCGTAGGTCTCCAGCAGGAACACGCAGGCGAGCACCAGGCCGAGCAGGCCCGCCCCGCGCCACTGCGCCGCGGTGAGGGCCCGCAGCCTGCGGTGGCCGGCGACGACGAGCACCGGCAGCACCAGCGCGAACCGCAGCACGAGCACGGCGAGGACGGTGTGGGTGGTCGTGATGCCCTTGGCGGCCAGATAGCTGGCGCCCCAGACGACGGCCACCAGCAGCACGGGCAGATCGGTGAGCCACGCCGGGCGGGGGGCGGGCAGCGGTGCGGGTACGGCGATCGACGACACCTGGTCTCCGGTCTCCAGTGGTGACGGGCACGGTGGAGACGTCGGCGGCTCTCACACGGTGGGGTGGGGCGATCACCGTACCGGGCGGGACGGGTGCGGGCTACATCTTTCTCCCCGGCGGCGGTCGCCCGGGGCGCCGTGGTGCGCGGTGCCCAGTACGGCCGGGGCGCCGTGGTGCGCGGTGCCCAGTACGGCCGGGGCGCCGCGCTACGCGTAGCTGCCGTAGGCGGGGCGGCCGGCGAACTCGTAGGTGTGGATGGCCACGCCGCTGCCGGTCGTGCGCGCCGCCGTGTGCCGGAAGGCGCTGGCCGTCGCGCCGCGGGCGAACAGGCGCATGCCCTTGCCGAGGACGACCGGGAAGACGAGCAGGTGGAGGACGTCGACGAGGTCGTGCGCCATCAGCGACTGGGCCAGCGCGCCGCTGCCGTGCATCTGGATCTCCCCCTCGGTGCCGCGCTTCAGCTCCGCCACCTCCTCGGCGACGTCCTCGCGGCCGATGACGGTGGTGCCCGCCCAGTCGGCCGCTTCGAGCGTGGTGGAGGCGACGTACTTGGGGAGCCCGTTGAGCTTGGCGGCGACGGGGTCGGCCGGGTCGGTCTGCCGGGGCCAGTAGCTCGCGAAGATCTCGTAGGTGCGGCGGCCGAGGAGGAAGGCGACGGGGGTGCGGAAGACCTCGTTCATGAAGGCCCCGAAGTCGTCGTCGCCGTAGGGCACGGACCAACCGCCGAGGTCGAACCCGCCGCTGGGGTCCTCCTCGGGCCCGCCTGGCGCCTGGTAGACGCCGTCGAGGGTGAGGAACTGGGTGAGGCTGAGCTGCGCCATGGCGGGGCCTTTCGTCGCGCGGTCCGGCTCGTCGTGCGGTCCGGTTCCACCGTGCCCCGGGTTCCGCCGGCGCGCCGATCACGACGTCCGTTTGCCGCCAGCCTCCGGTGCGCGCCTCGGCTGTGATTGAAGCCGCAACCAACACAGGCACACGGAGGCACACATGGACGGCAAGGTGGCACTGGTGACCGGCGCGAGCCGCGGCATCGGCGCGGCGACGGCGGTACGGCTGGCGCGCGCCGGCGCGGACGTGGCGATCACCTACGCGACGGACAAGGACGCCGCGGAGGAGGTCGTCCGCACGGTGCGGGGCATGGGCCGGCGGGCGCTCGCCCTGCGCGCCGACGCGGGCGACGCCCGCGAGGCCGCGCAGGCGGTGGCGGACGCGGCGGACCTGCTGGGCGGACTGGACGTGCTGGTCAACAACGCGGGCGTGGGGCTGCTCGGCCCGCTGGGGACGATCACCCCGGCCGACGTCGACCGGGTGCTCGCCGTGAACGTCCGGGGCGTGTACCTCGCCTCGCAGGCGGCCGCGGCTCGGATGCCGGACGGCTCGCGCATCATCACCGTCGGAAGCTGCATGACCCAGCGGGTGCCGGGCCCCGGCGGCACGCTCTACGCGATGAGCAAGTCGGCGCTGACCGGCCTGACGAAGGCCCTGGCGCGGGAGCTGGGCGGGCGGGGCATCACGGCCAACATCATCCACCCGGGGCCGGTCGACACCGCCATGAACCCGGCGGACGGCCCGCACGCCGACGCGCAGCGGGCGGGCACGGCGCTGGGCCGCTTCGGGCACCCGGACGAGATCGCCGACGCCGTCGTCTACCTGGCCGGGAGCTCGGGCGCCTACGTCACGGGCGCGGAGCTGTCGGTCGACGGCGGGCACGCGGCCTGAGGGCCCGGCGGCCGGGACGGCCCGGGGTCGCCAGGGCGGCGGCCGGGGACGGCCCGGGGTCGCCAGGGCCGCGGCCGCGACGGCCCGGGTTCTCGCACCCGGCCGCCGCGTCGCGCGCAGCCGTCCGCCGGGGCGGCCGGGGCATGCGCGTGGGGCGCACCGTTGCCGTCGGCCGGTGCGCCCCACGGGTACGGAGGGGAGGGTGTCGTGGCCTCCCCCCGCACGGCGGCGGGAATCAGCCGCCGAGCTCCTGGTGACGGGCGGTCAGGCGGGCGGCGCCCTGCTCGGTGAGCGAGCCGAAGAGGCGCAGCCGGGAGATGCCGCCGTCGGGGTAGATGTCGATGCGGACGTCGGAGCCCACGGCGGGGGCGTCCAGCACGAACCGGTGGTTGGTGTCGGGCTGGAGGCGGGTGCGCGGCAGCACCTCGCGCCATTCCCCCGCGTCGCCGTCGCGCACGGACAGGGCGGCCCAGCCCGCGCTGTTGCCCTTCAGGTAGGCGGTGTCGATCTCGACGGCGCGGATCTCGGCCTGCTCGACCAGCCGGTAGGAGATCCAGTCGTTGCCCTTGTCCCGGCGGCGGCGGGTCTCCCAGCCGTCGTCCATCTTGCGGGAACGGCCGGGCTGGACGGTGTTGGTGGCCGGCGAGTAGAAGCGGTCGGAGGCGTCCTCGACCCGGCCGCCGTTCTCCAGGGCGACGAGGTCGAAGGTGCCGAGCGCGGTGAGCCAGCGCGGGTCCGGGGCGACCTCGCCGTACACCCGCAGCCGGGCGATGCCGCCGTCGGGGTGCTGCTTGAGGCGCAGGTGGGTGAAGCGCTGCTCGGTGTCGACGGCGAAGCCGTTGGCCGCGTGCCCGCCGACGGCGGTGCGCGGGACGAGCGTCGTCCACTTCACGTCGTCGCCGAGGAGCTCCTCCGGGGAGGGGGAGCCTGCCACGGAGGTGCCCTCGACGGAGACGGCCTGCGGGTAGTTGCCGCGGAAGTGGGCGGTGTCGACGACGATGCCGCGGATCACGCCGGGGGCGCCGAGGCGTACCAGGGCCCAGTCGTGGTCCTCGTCCTCGGGGTGCGGGCGGTCGGCCGACACACCGCGGCGGCGGCGGGTCTCCCAGCCGTCCATGATCTTGCCCTTGTGGCCGAAGTGCTCGGGGTCGAACTCGGCCGCTCCGGGCTTGAGGAGGTTCTCGCGCTCGGCGAAGAACTCGTCGTTGGCGGCGATCACACCGGCGCCGAGGCGGCGGTCGGCGAGGTCGGCGTGCTGGGCGAACGGGAACTCGGCCGTGCGGTAGTCGCCGTACGGGTCGCCGCCGCCGTAGGGGCGGGCGTCACCGGTGAAGGAGGGGATGGAGGAAGCGGACACGGTTCAGTTGTTCCTTTCGAGCAGTCGGCCCGTCGGCTCGGCCAGGTTGCCGTTCTCCGCGATCCGTTCGCCGCGCAGCCAGGTGGAGCGGACGACGCCGTGCAGCGTGCGGCCGGCGTAGGCGGTGACCTGGTTGCGGTGGTACAGGTTCGCGGGGTCGACGGTGAAGGTCTCGTCCGGGGCGAGGACCGCGAAGTCGGCGTCCCGGCCCGCCTCGATGGCGCCCTTGCGGTCGAGGCCCGCGAGACGTGCGGGGGCCTCGGACATCCAGCGGACGACGTCGTCGAGGGTGTGGCCGCGACGGCGGGCCTCGGTCCAGATCGCGGGCAGCCCGAGCTGGAGCGAGGAGATCCCGCCCCAGGCGGAGGCGAAGTCCGGGGTCTTGAGGTCGGTGGTGCACGGGGAGTGGTCGGAGACGATGCAGTCGATCGTGCCGTCGGCGAGCCCCTGCCAGAGCAGGTCCTGGTTGGCCGACTCGCGGATCGGCGGGCAGCACTTGAACTCGGTCGCCCCGTCCGGCACTTCCTCGGCGGTGAGCGTGAGGAAGTGGGGGCACGACTCGACGGTGACGGCCACGCCGCGCCGCTTGGCGGCGGCGATCAGCGGCAGCGCGTCGCTGGACGACAGGTGCAGCACGTGCACCCGGGCGCCGAGGCGTTCGGCGTGCGCGATCAGGCTCTCGACGGCGGTGTTCTCCGCGTCCCGGGGCCGGGAGGCGAGGAAGTCCGCGTAGCGGGGGCCGGGGCGCTGGGGCGCCGCGGCGAGGTGGTGCGGGTCCTCGGCATGGACGATGAGCAGGCCGCCGAAGCCGGCGATCTCGGCCAGGGAGCGGGCGAGCTGCTCCTGGTCCAGCTCGGGGAACTCCTCGACGCCGGACGGCGAGAGGAAGCACTTGAAGCCGAAGACCCCGGCGTCGTGCAGCGGGCGCAGGTCCTTGACGTTGTCGGGGAGCGCGCCGCCCCAGAAGCCGGTGTCGACGTGCGCCTTGGGCCGGGCGACGTCCTGCTTGGTGCGCAGGTGGCCGACGGTGGTCGTCGGCGGGAGGGAGTTGAGCGGCATGTCGAGCAGGGTGGTGATGCCGCCGGCGGCAGCGGCGCGGGTGGCCGTCCAGAAGCCCTCCCACGCGGTGCGGCCGGGGTCGTTCACATGGACATGGGTGTCGACGAGCCCCGGGAGCAGGACGTCGTCACCGAGGTCCTCCAGCCGGGCGCCCTCGGGCACCTCCGCGTCGTGGGCCCCCACGGCGGCGATCCGCCCGCCGGCGACGGCGACCGTCGCGGCCCGCGTGCCGTCGGGGGTGACCACCCGGGTCGAGCGCAGCACCAGACGCACGGGCGCGTCCTGGCCGTCGCCGGGGGCCGGGGTCGTCTCCCGGTTCACGTGTGCGGCACCGTCCACGTCGGACACCCGCTCACCTGCCTTCTCTCGTGTCGGGGGCGACCGTCGTGGGCGACGCGTCGCCTCGGTGCCGCGACCGCGGCACCCGGAGAAATTCAACGAACTGTTGAAGTAATCAGGAGTCTTCCCCTCCGCGGACCCTCCGTCAAGACCCACCCCCGGGGGCGGTGCTCCGCGGCACCGGAATTGGATGTTTCCACAAAGTGGAAGTAGAATTCCGTTCTGCGGTCGGGGCGTTCACCCGACGAGCAGGACCCGCCACCACGACCAGGGTGGCAGAGACCGGGACAAACAGCCCCTGACCGGCCACGACGGCAGGACGGCCGCGCGGTGCGCGCGGGGTGCGCCCGGTACGCTGCTGCCTTGCCCCGCCTGCCCGAAAGGACCGCCGACGTGCCGACGTCCGACGCCAGCGCCACCGACGCCGCCAAGCCCGCCGCGAGCGGCGGTGTGCAGTCCCTGGAGCGCGCCTTCGACCTGCTGGAGCGGATGGCCGACGCGGGCGGCGAGGTGGGGCTCAGCGAGCTCTCGGCGAGCAGCGGACTGCCGCTGCCGACCATCCACCGCCTGATGCGCACCCTGGTCGCCTGCGGATACGTGCGCCAGCAGCCCAACCGCCGCTACGCGCTCGGCCCGCGGCTGATCCGGCTCGGCGAGTCGGCGTCCCGGCTGCTCGGCACCTGGGCCCGCCCCTATCTCGCGCGCCTCGTCGAGGAGACCGGCGAGACCGCCAACATGGCCCTCCTCGACGGCGACGAGATCGTCTACGTGGCACAGGTGCCCTCCAAGCACTCCATGCGGATGTTCACCGAGGTCGGCCGCCGGGTGCTGCCCCACTCGACGGGCGTGGGCAAGGCCCTGCTCGCCCACACGCCCCCGGACGAGGTGCGCGCGCTGCTCGCCCGCACCGGGATGCCGGCGGCGACGGAGAAGACCATCACCACGCCCGACGGTTTCCTCGACGCCCTGGAGCAGGTGCGCCGGGCCGGGTACGCGGTGGACGACAACGAGCAGGAGATAGGGGTCCGCTGCCTCGCCGTCCCCGTGCCCGAGTCCCCCACCGCCGCGGCCATCTCGATCTCCGGGCCCGCGGGCCGGGTGACGGAGGCCGCGACGGGCCGCATCGTCCCGATCCTCCAGGAGGTCGCCCGCGACCTGTCGGCGGCGCTGGCGAGCACGGGGCCGCAGGCGTAGGCCGGACCGGCGAGAAGCAACGCCGCGGCGGGCGCACCGGATTCCGGTGCGCCCGCCGCGGCGTTGCCGCGCGCACCCCGCCCCTCCGCCCCGGGCGCGCCCCCGCGATCGCCGCCGTCGTCCCCGTTGACAGTGAAGGGCCGCCCGGTATGGTCTAGACCAAGCAGCTGCGGACAGGAACTCCCGTGCCGGCGGCCGGTACCCCACCACCGGCCGCGGCCCATGCACGCGCCCCGCCGCCGCGTCGCACCACGCCCGTGGAGCACGCGGCGGCCTGCGCCCCCACGCAGAAGGAGTCGTCATGCCGGTTACTCCGAGGCCCGTTTCGCGCTTACGGCCCCCGTCCCGCACCTCCGCCGTCCTCCGGCAGCCTGGACCCGCCCGGCGGCGGACCACCAGGATCGTGGACGACACGGCCGTGCGGCTCGCCCGGCACGGTCCGGTGCTGCTCCGGTGGTCGGTGGGCCTGGTCTTCCTGTGGTTCGGCGTGCTGAAGCTCTTCCCCGGCACCAGCCCTGCGGAGGCGGTCGCGGTCAGGGCGGCGACCAGGATGACCTTCGGCGTCCTGCCCGCGGACGCCGTGGCACCGCTGCTGGCCCTGATGGAGACGGCCGTCGGCGTCGGCCTCCTCACGGGCCTGCTGCTGCGCCTGACCCTCGCCGTCTTCTTCTGCCACATGGCGGGCGTGTTCCTCGCCCTGGTGCTGCTCGCCGACGAGATGTGGCAGGACGGATTCCTCGTCCCGACGATGGAGGGTCAGTACATCGTCAAGAACGTGGTCCTGGTCGCCGCCGGCCTCGTCGTCGCCGCCGGCGAACGGAACCGCGCGGCACGGTCCCGGCGGCACCGGCCCCACCCCTGCCCGGGGCCGTAACGGGGGCGGCGCTTCCGCTGCCCACGCGAGCGGTGCGCGGCTACCCTGGACGCATCCGCGCGGCCGACCGCCGCCGGGTCGGCCGGGGGGCCGCGCACCGGAGCTGGGGGGCACACGGTGGACTGGCTGCTGACCGACGGCGACGGGATCTTCACCTTCTGGATGCTGGTCTTCGCCGGGTGCAACGTGCTGCGCGGCGCGTACTGCCTGGTGATCCGCGACAGGCGCGACCGGAGGGCCGTCGGCGAGGTGATCACGGGAGGCCTCCACCCGGTGCGGGCCTCCTTCCTTCTGGGCGGCACGGACAGTGCGGCCATGACCGCCGTCTGCGCACTGGCCGACGACGGGGTGCTGCGCGTCTCCGCGGACGGCGGCCTGCGGCACACCCACCGGGGACGCCCGCAGTCGAGCCCGGCCCTGAAGGAGCTGTCCGAGGAGATGCGGCGCACGCCACGGGGCGAGACGACCAAGCTGTACGAGATCCGGGAGTCCTTCCGTTTCGACCGGTTCCGGATGCTCGTCGCCGCGGAGTCGCCCTCGGTGCGCACCAAGGCGTCGGGGCGGAGCCAGACACTGATGATGGTCGCCGCGACGGTGATCGCGCTCGGCATGGGGTTCCACGCCGGCCCGGCCAACGCGTCGGTCCCGTTCCTTCCCGAGGCCGACCGGACGGTGTGGCTGTACGTCTGCATGGGGTTCTGGTTCGCGGGGTCGGGGGTGGCCGCGCTCTGGCCGTCGGAGCGCCGGCGTCGCTGGAAGGCGCTCGACGCGTACTGCCGCGGGCGGCAGGCCGTGCCACGCTCCGCCCTGCCCGCGACCACGTACGAGGCGATCGTCCGGTCCGGGGTGCGGCCTCCGCCGCCCCCGCCCCCGGCCCCGCCGACCCGCACGCCGGGCCGCACCCGCAATCCGGACGGCTCCTGGTCCGACGGCGTCGAGGTGGACTCCTCCTGCGGCAGCTGCGGCGGGTGCGGCGGCGACTGAGCCCCGCGCGGACGCGACGGCGGTCGGTCCGTAGCCTGGCGCCATGAGCGGCGAGAGCGATCTGCGGACCCTGCTGAGCGGGATGCGGCCCCTGCTGCGGCCCGGCCGGTACGTCTTCACGACCGTGGACGGGGGCGTGCCGGAGGGCACGGCCCCCGTGGTCACGGTCACGGAGGAGGAGGGCCTGACCCTGGTCGTCACCCAGGAGGAGGCCGACGCGGCCGGGCTCGCCTACGACTACGTGGCCGGTTGGATCACCCTGCGCGTGCACTCCGCGCTCGACGCCGTCGGGCTGACCGCCGAGGTCTCCCGCGCCCTCGCCGGCGCCGGCCTGAGCTGCAACGTCGTGGCGGGCTTCCACCACGACCACCTCTTCGTCCCGCACGAGCACGCGGAACGCGCGGTGGAGGTGCTGGGCGAGCTGTCGCGGGGCGCGGCACGGGGCGACGACTGAGCGTCGGACCGCCGGGCGCCCGGAGTTCCGGCCCGGCGGGCCGCGCGGCGCGGATGCTGTCGGCAGGCGCCCGGGAAACCCCCGGGCGCGCCCGGCCTCCGCCCGTCAGGCGCCCGGGAAGCCGCCGGGTGCGGAGGGCTCCGGCCCGGTGGGGCCGAGCGGCCCCGAGCCCGTGGGGCGGGGTGCGTCGGAGAAGAGGTCGACCGCGGCGCGTACCTGCATCAGCGCGGGCGACAGGGCGCTCACCGAGCCGACCGCGCCCGCGATCAGCAGCAGCGACCTGCGCATCCGGCGGACCTCGGGATCGCCCGCGGCGACCATCGCCGCCAGCACGGCGAGCTCGTCCTCGGCGATTCCCCGGTCACCGAACTCGGCCGGATGGCCGGCCAGTTCCCGGCGGAGCCGGGAGACGGCGGCGCGTAACTCCGCCGCCCTCGGGTCCTCGCCGCTCCGTGTCACCCGCGTCTGCCCCACGCTCCGCAACAAAGCCCAGCCCCTCGCACGTCATCGTGCCCCCGTCCCGTACCCCCGGGGCGGGTGACCCGCCCGAGGGGTGCGGGCAAGTTAACGCCATCCGTGCCGGGGCGCGCCACAGTGCGGACGGAATTGGACATCGACGACGGCGTGGAATCGACTGTGTGCGCGACGTGTTCGCCGGGCGTTCGGCCGCGGCGACCGCCACATCACCACAGACCACCGGAAACACCCCGAGGAGTACGCGTGGACGACCGGACCGACGACACCCTCCCCGCACCCCCCGGCGCGGGCGGCGACGGCTCCGCGGCGGCGCCCGTGGTGGCCGGGCTGCTGCTCGCGGCGGGCGGCGGACGGCGGCTCGGCGGGCGGCCCAAGGCGCTCCTCCGGCACCGCGGCAGGCCCCTGGTGGAGCATGCCGTGCGGACGCTGCGCGACGGCGGCTGCGGCCCGGTGCACGTGGTGCTCGGCGCCGAGGCGGCGCGGGTGCGCCGGGAGGCACGGCTGTCCGGGTGCGCCGTGACGGTCAACCCGGAGTGGGAGTCGGGGATGGGCTCCTCGCTGCGGGCGGGGCTGGCGTCCCTGGCGGCGTCGGGGGCGGACGCGGTGGTGGTGCTGCTGGTGGACCAGCCGGGCATCGGGGCCGCCGCGGTGGCCCGGGTGGTGGGGGCGTACGGGGCACGGTCGTCGCTGGTGACGGCGGCGTACGGGGGCCGGCGCGGCCATCCGGTGCTGTTCGGCGCCGACCGCTGGGAGGCGGTGGCGGCGAGTGCGTCCGGCGACCGCGGGGCACGCGCCTACCTGAGGGAGCACGAGGCGGCGATCACCCCGGTCGAGTGCGGCGACGTGGCGGAGGAGTACGACATCGACACGCCCGAGGATCTGCGCCACCTTGAGTGAGCGGCGTGGCACGGTGCGCCACGATCCCTCGACCCGGAGAATCTCGACATCAACAAACCATTGAACTTCCACCATGCGGTAACTACTATCCACTGTTCAGAAGCGCCTGATCCCCCGGACGGCGCCCGCGGCCGTACCTCGGAGCCCTGGCACTGAGTGCCGTCGGGCGACCCGGCGACCGCCAGGCACCGCCCGTGACGTCCGCGAAGCCCGTGTAGTTCCTGGAAGTTCGCTGAAGGAAGTGACAGCTCATGTCCGCACCAGCGCCGTCCCCGCTGGCCATCGTCGAAGCCGAGCCCCTGCCCCGCCAGGAAGAGGTCCTGACCGACGCGGCCCTCGCGTTCGTGGCCGAGCTGCACCGGCGGTTCACGCCCCGGCGTGACGAGCTGCTCGCCCGCCGCGCGGAGCGGCGCGCCGAGATCGCCCGCACCTCCACACTGGACTTCCTCCCGGAGACCGCCGCCGTCCGCGCGGACGACTCCTGGAAGGTCGCCCCGGCTCCCGCAGCGCTCGACGACCGCCGCGTGGAGATCACCGGTCCGACCGACCGCAAGATGACCATCAACGCGCTCAACTCCGGCGCGAAGGTCTGGCTCGCCGACTTCGAGGACGCCTCGGCCCCCACCTGGGAGAACGTCGTCCTCGGCCAGCTCAATCTGATCGACGCCTACGAGCGCCGCATCGACTTCACCGACCCCCGGTCGGGCAAGTCCTACGCCCTGCGCCCTGCCGGGGAACTCGCCACCGTGGTGATGCGCCCGCGCGGCTGGCACCTGGGCGAGCGCCACCTGACCGTGGACGGCACCCCCGTGCCGGGCGCGCTCGTCGACTTCGGCCTGTACTTCTTCCACAACGCCCGGCGGCTGCTGGACCTCGGCAAGGGACCGTACTTCTACCTCCCGAAGACCGAGTCCCACCTGGAGGCCCGGCTGTGGAACGACGTCTTCGTCTTCGCCCAGGATTACGTGGGCGTCCCCCAGGGTTCCGTCCGCGCGACCGTCCTGATCGAGACGATCACCGCCGCGTACGAGATGGAGGAGATCCTCTACGAGCTCCGCGACCACGCCTCGGGGCTCAACGCGGGCCGCTGGGACTACCTGTTCTCCATCGTCAAGAACTTCCGTGACGGCGGCGAGAAGTTCGTCCTCCCCGACCGCAACGCGGTCACCATGACGGCCCCGTTCATGCGCGCCTACACCGAACTCCTCGTGCGCACCTGCCACAAGCGCGGCGCCCACGCCATCGGCGGCATGGCGGCCTTCATCCCCTCGCGCCGCGACGCCGAGGTCAACAAGGTCGCCTTCGAGAAGGTGAAGGCCGACAAGGACCGCGAGGCCGGGGACGGCTTCGACGGCTCCTGGGTCGCCCACCCCGACCTCGTCCCGATCGCCATGGCCTCCTTCGACGCCGTCCTCGGCGACCGCCCCAACCAGAAGGACCGCCTGCGCGAGGACGTCTCCGTCGCGGCCGGCGACCTGATCGCCGTCGACTCGCTCGACGCCCGGCCCACCTACGACGGCCTGCGCAACGCCGTCCAGGTCGGCATCCGCTACATCGAGGCGTGGCTGCGCGGTCTCGGCGCCGTCGCCATCTTCAACCTCATGGAGGACGCCGCCACCGCGGAGATCTCCCGCTCCCAGATCTGGCAGTGGATCAACGCGGGCGTCGTCTTCGAGAACGGCGAGCGGGCGACCCCCGAGCTGGCGCGCAAGGTCGCCGCCGAGGAACTCGCCGCGATCCGCGAGGAGACCGGCGAGGAGGCGTTCGCCGCCGGCCACTGGCAGCAGGCCCACGACCTGCTGCTGAAGGTCGCCCTCGACGAGAACTACGAGGACTTCCTCACCGTCCCCGCGTACGAGCAGCTCAACGGCTGACGACACGTCACCTCGGCCTGCGAGCAGCCCGACGGCTGACGGTACGTCACCTCGCGTCCGCCGCCCCCGGTTTCCGTACGGTGCCGGGGGCGGCGGCCGTCCGGCCTTGCACCCGCTCGCGCCGCCCTGACAGGGTCGGGGGCATGCACACCTTCCCCGCGCCCGACGGCACCGTCCTCGCCTACCACGAATCCGGGGCCGGTGAGCCCCTCGTCTGCCTTCCGGGCGGCCCGATGCGGGCGTCCGCGTACCTGGGCGACCTCGGCGGACTGGCGGACGCGGGGCACCGGGTGGTCCGGCTGGACCTGCGCGGCACCGGCGCGTCCGGGGTGCCCGCCGACCCGGCCTCCTACCGCGTCGACCGCCTGGTCGACGACGTGGAGGCGCTGCGCGAGCACCTCGGGCTGGAGCGGCTGCGGCTGTTCGGCCACTCCGCGGGCGCCGCGCTCGCGACCCTGTACACCGCCCGCCTGCCCGAGCGGGTCTCCGAGCTGGTGCTGGTCACCCCGGGCGTCGAGACCACCGGCGGCCGTGTGACGCCCCAGGACCGGCTGGAGGTCGCGCGGCTGCGCGCGGACGAGCCCTGGTTCCCGCAGGCGTACGCCGCGATGGAGGCCATCGCCGCGGGCCGCGCCACCGAGGCGGACTGGGCGGCCGCCGCGCCGCTCTCCCACGGCCGCTGGGACGACGCGGCCCGGGAGCACCGGGCGTCGGGCCCCGCCCAGCGCAACCCCGATGCGGCGGCCGGCTACGACACCCCGGGCGCCTACGACCCCGCCGAGGTCCGCGCCGCCCTGTCCGCCTTCGGCGGCCGGACGCTGGTCGTCGCCGCGGAGTACGACGTGGCCGCCCCGCCCGTCCCCGTCACGGCCGCCGCCCGCGCCTACCCCGGAGCCACCACCGTGGTCCTCCCCCGCGCCGGCCACTTCCCCTGGCACGACGCCCCCGGGGAGTTCACCACCGCCGTCACGGACTTCCTGACCGGCGCCTGACCCTCGCCCGGCCGGATCACGGGGACGGTCGTCCCCGGGCTCCGTCCGCGGCCGGCCGTCGCCGACCGCCAGGACCTCCACGGGGTGCGGGGCGCACGGGAGTTTGAGACTGCCGTGCGACCATCCGCGCACCGGCCTCCCGGTAGCTTCCGATCCGCCCGACGACGGGCAGACCGTGCCCGCGCAGGCGCCGGGCACCGACCGAGAGGAACCACCGTGAAGCTGGCTCGCTGGCCGGTCATGCTGGCCGCTGCCGCCCTGGCTGCCGTATCCGTGTTCACCGGCACGTCGTCCGCCGCCGCGGCCCCGGGCCCCGCCGAGACGGCGCGGGCCGGGACCGCCGCCGTCGCGGCGGCCGCCGAACCCACCGAGCCCAAGTACTTCCTCGGCAGCGGGTACGGCCCGTACAACATCGCCCTGGACGCCGCGTACGGCACCGCCTACGCGGCGGCCGCCAACGAGGGCTACCCCAGCTCCTCGTGCCGGCTGTCGGCGGGACCGGTGCCCAACGAGCTGAGCCCCGGCTACTTCCAGATCCTGCTGGAGATCCACTGCGTGCCGCCGGCCCCGGCCGGCGCGGGCCGGATCGTGGGCGTGCACTCGGGCAAGTGTCTGGACGTGAAGGCGGGAGGCACCGCCAACGGGACCCCGGTGCAGATCTACTCGTGCAACAACGGCTCGAACCAGTCGTGGAAGCTGTACCCGGACGGCACGCTGCGGTCGCTGGGCAGATGCCTGGACGTCCAGTACGCCAGGACGGAGAACGGCTCGCTGCTCGGCATGAACAGCTGCCACGGCGCGCCCAACCAGCAGTGGCAGCTCCTGGAGGGCGGTCTGCTGCGCAGCGCCCACTCCGGCAAGTGCCTGGACGCCCTCGGCTGGGGCACGGGCAACGGCACCCGCGTCGGGATCTGGGACTGCGCCCCGCACCACACCAACCAGCAGTGGCAGGGCCCGGGCCTCGGCACCTGAGCCCCGGCACACCGGCCCCGGCGCTTCCCCGGCGCCGGGGCCGGGGTGTGCCGCCGTCCGCCCGCGCGGGCTGCCGGTGTGCGGTCAGCCGCCGGGGCCGGTGTGCCGTCAGCCGCCCGCGCGCAGCCGGGCGGCGAGGGCGAGCAGGCCGCGCCGGTGGCGGCGGAAGTAGGTGGCGCGGCCCAGATGGAGCCGCCCGGCCACCTGATGGTGGGTGACGGGCGAACGGCCCAGGTAGTAGGCGCAGAGCACGGCACCGGCCTCGGCGTCGGCCGCGTCGTCGCCCGTCGCCAGGTCGTGGGCGGCGTCGCGCAGCCAGCGGCGCAGCGCGGCGGGCGTCGGGGTCGGGAGGTAGGCGAGCAGGGCGCTGTCCACCGGCCCGGCGGGGTCCCCCAGCCGGGCCAGGGCACGGGCGACCTCGGGCACCAGGCGTTCGTCCGCCGCTTGCGCGTGCGCCGCCGCGGCCGGGCCGAGCCGGTCGAGCCACGGGCCGAGCGCCGCCGGGGTGAAGACGTTGCTGGACACCTCGGGCGGCCGGCCGCACCGGAACACGTCGTCGCGCACGGCGCCGTGCACCTGGAAGCCGAGGACGCGGACGAGCCGCTGGTAGTCGTCGGTCGCCGTCGACACCACCAGCCGCCCGGCGTGCACCGAGCGCTCCAGGATGTCCCCGAGGACCCGGGAGTGCGCCACCGGGTCGGGCGCGTACGCCGCCCCGAGGAACAGGCCGCCCGTGCGCCGGCCGGTGACGAACTGCTCGGCGTGCTGCTGGAGCAGTTGGTCGACGCCGCCGGACGTGCCGTCGCCGACGGGCAGCAGGGAGGCGAGGCCGATCGCCCGGCCGTCGCCGTCGCGCGCCAGCCGGAACGCCGAGGGGCCGTGGGCCAGCCAGCGTTCGGTGATCCGGTCGGCCCTCGTGCGGTCGAATCCGCCGCGCTCGGCCCACCGCCGCATGAGGACGCAGATGGCGTCGGTGTCGTCCGGTGTCGCCGCGCCGACGGTCACGGACGACTCCGCGGGCGGGAAGAGCGCCGAGCGCAGTGCCGGGTCGCCCGTCAGGAACAGCCCCTGCCGCACCAGTTCGGCGCGCCCGGAGGGCTCCTCCGACCGCTGGAGCAGGGTGTGCCGGTAGGCGGCCGCGCGTGACCGGACGGTGTGGTGGGCGAGCGGGCGGCGCCAGTGGTAGGCGGTCTCCAGCACCGTGCGGAAGGGCTCCGCGAGGGTGAGGCCGAGCGCGGTGCCCCGCACCACGCTGAGCCTGCCGAGGCGGGTGATCAGGCCGGGGCCCGCGGAGAGCAGGTGCTCGTCGCCCGCGCCCACCGTCGCCAGCAGCCGCAGGGCGTGCAGCGTGCGGGCGCCGGGCCGTTCCCGCGCGAGCCGGTCCGTCAGCTCGTCGGCCATCCGGTCCGCGACGGCTCCGGGGTCCGCCGCCGTCGCGCCCGCGTGCAGGGCCCGGCAGGCGGCGTGCGCGAGGGCCGGGACGCCGCCGGCCAGGCGGACGACGAGGGCGCGGGCCCCCGGGTCGCCGATGCCCGCCGCCCCGGCCAGCCGGTCGACGTCCTCGTCCGGGAGCGGCGGCAGCCGCACGGTGTGGACGCCGTGTCCCGTCCAGCCGTCCTGGGCGGGCAGGGGCCGCCGGCTGATCAGCAGCAGCCGCCGCGGCCGGGCGCGGCCGAGCAGGGCGCTCAGGGCGGCGGCCCGGCCGGGGCCGTCCACACCGTCGACCACCACGCCGTCGACCACCACACCGTCGTCGGCGCACGCCGCGGGGTCCGGCCCGGCGCCCCCGGCGCCCTGGGGGCCGCCGAGGTCCACGTCGCCGAGGTCCGGGGCGCCGAGGTCCGGGGCGAGGTGCTCCGGACCGAGCTGCTTCAGGTCGAGGTGCTCCAGGTCGACGTGTTTCCACCCCAGTTCACCGGCCAGGGCGGACTTGCCGGCACCCGGGGGGCCGGTCAGATTGACCAGCCCATGGATGTCCAGCGCCCTGCGCAGCCGTTCGGTCTCCGCCGTGCGCGGGACGTGTCCGTGCCCGGTCACCCTCACGATCCGCCGCCCCCCTGACCCGCCGAACCCGGTCCCCACCGGGCGCGCCCGAAGATACGGCGGGCCTCCCGGAGCCTCCAGCGGGAGGGACGACAACCGGCCACGGGGAAGCACGGACTCCGCTCCGACCCCGCCCGGCGGCCCGCCCCTCAACCGGCCCGCGCCCGCCCCGTCGGCGGCCCCGCCTCACCCCGCCGGGCCGGGCGGCGTGGCCGGATCGGCCAGGCGGGGGAAGAGCGGGACGGGGGCCGGGAGCACGCCGTCCACCGGTGTGCACTGCGCGGTGATGCGGGCGGCGGCGTCCGGGAGGAAGGGCGTCAGCAGTTCGGCGAGGACGAGGCAGCTCGCCAGCAGGGCGCCGAGCACCTCGTCGAGCCGCTCGCCCGACGCGTGGTCGCCGTCCTTCTCCGCACGGGCGTGCACCCACGGCCGGGTGGCGTCGACACAGCGGTTGGCCTCCTCCAGGACGCTCCACACGGCGGACGCCGCCTGCCGGAAGTCGTAGGCCTCCAGGGCCGAGTCGACCCGTCCGGCGCTCTCGGCCACGGCGCGCGCGAGCCACTCGGAGACGGGGGCGACGGCCTGGACCCCCGGCACGGTGCCGGGGGCGGTCCCGCGGAGGGCCGGGGGCCTGCCAGCCCGGTAGCGGTGGACCATGGTGACGACCCGGTTGACCAGGTTGCCGATGCCGCCCGCGAGATCGCCGTCGTGCCGCCGCACCAGGCTCTCGGCCGTGAAGTCGGCGTCCCCCACCCGCGGTACGTCGCGCAGCAGCCACCAGCGCACCGCGTCGGTCCCGTACCGGGCGACGAGGTCCGCCGGGTCCACGACGGTGCCGGCCGACTTGCTGATCTTGTGTCCGTCGACGGTGAGGTAGTCGTGGACGAGGATGTCGGTGGGCAGCGGCAGCCCCGCCGACAGCAGCATGGCCGGCCAGTAGACGGCGTGGAAGCGGATGACGCCCTTGCCGAGCAGATGGACCCGCCGTCCGCCGCCCGCCCACCAGCGGTCGAACTCCCCGTCGCCGGTACCGAATCCGAGGCTGGTGACGTAGTTGCCGAGGGCGTCCCACCACACGTAGACGACCTGGTCCGCGTCGCCCGGCACCGGGATGCCCCAGCCGCGGGCGCGGGTGCGGGAGCGGGAGACCGAGAAGTCGTGGAGTCCGCCGTCGATCAGGCTCAGCACCTCGTTGCGGCGCGAGGCGGGCTCGATGCGCAGGGTGCCGTCCTCGATGAGGCCGCGCAGGGTGTCCGCGTACCGGGACAGGCGGAAGAACCAGTTCTCCTCGGCGACGGGGCGCGGGGGCGTGCCGTGTTCGGGACAGCGTCCGCCGTCGAGGTCCCCGGGTGCCCAGAACTGCTCGCAGCCGACGCAGTAGAGGCCCTCGTAGTGCTTGCGGTAGAGGTCGCCCGCCCGGGCGACCCGGTGCCACAGCCGCTCGACGCCGACCCGGTGGCGCGGGTCGCTGCTGGTGCGGATGAAGTCGTCGAAGGAGAGGGACAGCGGTGCGCGCAGCCCCTCGAAGGCCACCGCGTTGCGGTCGACGAACTCCTGCACCCCGACGCCGGCGGCCTCGGCGGCGACGACGTTCTTCAGGGAGTTGTCGTCGGTGCCGGTCAGCAGCCGGACGTCGTCGCCGCGCCGGCGCCGGTGGCGTGCCAGCACGTCGGCCTGCACCAGCTCCAGGGCGAAGCCCAGGTGCGGGCGGGCGTTGACGTACGGGATGGTCGTGGTGATGTAGGTGCGTGGCGCGTCGGTCATGGGGAGTTCCTTCTCCGTCGACCGGGCCGGAGCTCCGAGCGCGCACAGCGACGAGGCCCCTCCCGGGGCCTCGGTACGTCACACGTCCGTCTCAGCAGCCCCTGCGGCGGGGCATCATCCGGAACGTGTGCGTGGTCATGGGCCGAAGGTAGCGGCGGAACACGGGCGAGGGCCACGGGTTTTCGGCCGGGACCACCGGACTCCGCCCCGAACACGGATACGGTCGGCGGCATTTCGCCCGGGACGCGGCGCGCGGTGGCGGCCCTCCCGAAAGCCGCCACACATCCGACACCCGTCGTTCACACCCAGATTCACATGCACATGTCACCCTCCGACTACCGGCTCATTCAACCCGCGTAGACCGGAGGTCCCCCCATGCCTGCGCCCCACGCCCGACGCTGGAAATCCCCCGCCCTCGGCGGTCTGGTGGCCTTCACCGCCGTGGCCGCGCTGACCCTGCCGGCGGCCGCCGCCACCCCGGCTCCCCCGGCCGGTTCCGCCGCCGGCGCCACCCTCGCCACGGCGTACGACGACACCTACTACGCCGACGCCCTCGGCAAGTCCGGCGCGGCGCTGAAGGACTCGCTCCACACGATCATCAGCGACCAGACCAAGCTGTCCTACTCGGCCGTCTGGAACGCCCTCAAGGCCACCGACCAGGACCCGAACAACAGCGCCAACGTGAGACTGCTCTACTCCGGCGGCTCCCGCAGCAAGTCGCTCAACGGCGGCAACGTCGGCGACTGGAACCGGGAGCACGTCTGGGCCAAGTCGCACGGCGACTTCGGCACGGCCACCGGACCGGGCACCGACATCCACCATCTGCGCCCGACCGACGTCCAGGTCAACAGCATCCGCGGCAACAAGGACTTCGACACCGGCGGCAGCACCGTCTCCGGCGGCGGGGGCAGCCTCACCGACTCGGACTCCTTCGAGCCCCGCAACGCCGACAAGGGCGACGTGGCCCGCATGATCTTCTACATGGCGGTCCGGTACGAGGGCGGTGACGGCTGGGCGGACCTGGAGGTCAACGGGAACGTGAACAACGGCAGCGCCCCGTA
This sequence comes from Streptomyces zhihengii, assembly GCF_016919245.1. Classification (NCBI taxonomy): domain Bacteria; kingdom Bacillati; phylum Actinomycetota; class Actinomycetes; order Kitasatosporales; family Streptomycetaceae; genus Streptomyces; species Streptomyces zhihengii. The sequence goes on from NZ_JAFEJA010000001.1 coordinate 1,502,047, forward strand.
CATGGGCAGGCTGAGCGTCCTCAAGCAGTGGAACGTCCAGGACCCGCCCGACGCGTTCGAGCAGCGCCGCAACGAGGTCATATACGCCTCCTACCAGGGCAACCGGAACCCGTTCATCGACCACCCGGAGTGGGTCGAGTCGATCTGGTAGCGCGCCCGCGCACCTTCTGACGCCGAGGGGTGCGCGCCCCACGGGGCCCGACGCGGTGGTGGCGGCCATGAGGCCGCCGCCACCGCGTTCGCGTGCGCGGCCCCGGGGGCGATCCGGGGCGGGCCCGGGGGGGTCCGGCGCGGGGGGCCGGGGGCCGATGCGGGGCGGGGCCCGGGGGGGGCCGGCGGGGGGCCGGCGCGGGGCGGTGTGATCACCGTCACCCGAACGGTTCGGCCCCGTTGTCGACCGTCCGCCCCTCGGCGGGCGTATGCCCGGTGAAGCAAGAGATCCGGGAGTGCCTGTTGACCGTCGAGGAGTTCGAAGATTTCTACGCCCAGAAGGTGGCCGCCCTCACGGGCCAGCTCTACGTCATGCTCGGCGACCTCCACGAGGCCCAGGACGTCGTCCAGGAGGCGTTCGTCAAGGGGTGGACCCGCCGCCGGCAGCTCGACCGCGACGGCCACCCCGAGGCGTGGATCCGCACGGTGGCGTGGCGCCTCGCGGTGAGCCGCTGGCGCGGGCGGCGGCGTTCGGCGGAGGCGTGGAAGCGCGGGGGCGCCCCGCCGCCCCATGTGGAGGCGCCCGGCCCGGAGCAGGTGGTGCTCGTCGGGGCGCTGCGCGAACTCCCGGCCCAGCAGCGGCGGACGCTGACCCTCCACTACCTGTGCGACCTCACCGTGGAGCAGATCTCCGGTGAGACGGGCATGTCCCCCAGCACCGTCAAGACCCATCTGGTCCGCGGACGGGCGGCGCTCGCCGACCGCCTGCACGACCCTCGTACCGAGGAGGGCCCGCATGTCTGAACCGCAGGATCCGTTGCGGTCCCTGTTCCGGCAGGCCGGGGAGTTCGGGCAGAGCCGGGCCACGTCGGCCCCCGTCGCGCACATCGCCGACCGGGGGCGGCGGGCGTACCGGCGCCGGCTCGCCGCGGTGGCCGCGGGCACCTGCCTGGTCATCGGCGGCAGCAGCGCGGCGGCGGTGGCGCTTCTGGCGAACGGGCACGTGCCCGCTCCCCCGGCCGTCAGCCCCTCGCCCGCCCACCCGTCACCCGTGCGGTCCGACGGAACGCGGCCGGACGCACCGACCGGCGCGCCGACCCGGCTCCCGTCCGAGAGCCTCGCCCCGTCGGGCTCCACGGCATCCTCCGGCACGTCGTCACCCCCGTCGCCCCCGTCGCGCACGGCCACCACGCCACCGCCGACCGGCACCCCGCCGACGACGACGCCACCCGCCTTCTCGGCCCCTCCGGGCTGACCCGCGAGGGGACGCCGCCCCCGCGGGCCCGCTGTCTCCCACCCCTCCCGTCCCCGCCGACCCCCGTCTCCGCCGACCACCGCCGCACCGGCCGGTCGCGCGCCGCGGCATGCCCTCGCACGCCCTCCGCCGCCCTCCCCTCATCCTCCAGCAGCCCGAAAGATCACCACATGTCCCTGATGCCGCCCCCGCTGCGCCGCGCCCGCCCCGAGCCGTCCCCGGTGTCGCGCGCCGCTCCGCCGCCTCCGCCGGCGGCCCCCCGCGGCTCGCCGCTCGGGCGGGTGGCGGCCCTGCTGAGCCCCGCCGACCGCGAGGTGCTGTGGCTCTACCTCCTCACCCGGGCATCCCTGTGGGTCACCGCGTACTGCACCCGTCTGCTGTTCCCGTCCCGCTCCGACGCCCGGACGCCCGAGCCGCCGCTCTCGCCGTTCGAGCAGTGGGACTGGCACCACTACCTGCACATAGCCCGGGACGGCTACTTCCCCGACGGCGCGGCCGGCGGGCCGGACGGCGAGGGGGACAACCGCGAGGCGTTCTTCCCCGGATTCCCGCTGGCGCTGCGCGCCGTGCACACCGTCGTGCCGGACTGGACGGCGGCGGGCCTGCTGATCTCCTTCGTCGCCGGGGGCGTGGCCGTCCTCGCGCTGGCGCGGCTGGCCCGGTGGTACGTACCCGAGCCCGGGGCCGGCCGGCGCGCCGTCCTGATCCTGCTGCTGTCGCCGTGCGCGGTGTTCCTCGCCGCCGGCTACACCGAGGCGCTCTTCCTCGCCTTCGCCCTGCCCGCCTGGCTGGCGGCGCTGCGGCACCAGTGGCCGCAGGCGGCCGTGCTGACCGCGCTGGCCACGGGGGTGCGGGTGAGCGGCCTCTTCCTCGCCGCGGCCGTCGCCCTCCACTTCCTGCTCGCCGCCCAGCGCGGCGGCACCCGGTGGCGTTCCCTGCCCTGGCTCGCGCTGCCCGCCGTGCCCGCGCTGCTGTACGCGTGGTTCCTGTACGGGCACACCGGCGACTGGATGGCGTGGAACCACGCCCAGGAGCGCGGCTGGTACCGCACGTTCCATCTCCCCTGGGAGAGCTGGGCGGTGACCTGGAACTCGGCCTTCGGCGAGCGGCACCCCACCGGCTACGGGTTCATGTTCCAGGCCGAACTCGTCGCGATGGTGGTGGGTTCGGTGCTCTGCGCCGTCCTGCTGCGCCGGCGCCGCTGGGCGGAGGCGCTGTACATCGCCCTCACCCTGGCCGCGCTCGGCACCTCCTACTGGTACATGTCCGTGCCCCGTTCGATGCTGCTGTGGTGGCCGCTCCACATCGGTCTGGCCGCGTGGAGCCTGCGCAGGCCCCGGGTGCTGATCGTGTACCTCTGCCTGGTCGCCCCGCTGTCGGCGGTCTACGCGGTGACGTTCCTGTCGGGACGGTGGGCGGGGTAGCGGCCCCCGTCGGCACCGCTGCCGGGCGCACCGGCGTCGGCACCGCTGCCGGCGGGGGCGCACCCGGCGGGGGCGCTCCTCACGAGGGCGTCCCGGCAGGGGCGCACCCCGTGGCGGCGAGGCTCACGAGGGCGTTCCCACGCGCTTGCGGAACACGTCGATCATCACCGAGTACTCGTCGCCGCCGTGGCCCGCGGCGACGGCCCGCTCGGCCAGCTCCCGCACGAGGCGCGGCAGTTCGGTGTCGACACCGAGCGCCTCGCTCTCGTGGACGAGGTGGTTCATGGTGGCGAGATGGGTCTCGACGGTCGCCTCCGGTGACCCGTGGTCGCCGGCGTCCGCCCGCCGGGCGTAGTCGTCCAGCCACCCGGCCACCGTCGCGACCCCCTGCTTCGCGACCGGGGCGAACGCCTCGGCCCGGACGCCCGCGGCACCCAGCAGCGCGGCCCCGTGGAGGAAGCCGTTGAGGATGCCCCACATCAGGCCGAGCACGCCCATCTCGTACAGGGCGGCGAGGCCGTGGTCGTCGCCGATGTGGTCGGTTCGCCCGCCGAGGAGGCGCAGGGTCTTCTCGTGCCGGGTCCAGGCGCCGAAGTCGCCGCTGAGGAGGACGGTGGCGTCGGCGGTGCCGATGCCGTCCGGGGTCGCCATGACGGCGCCGTCGAGACAGACGCCGCCGGCCTCGGCCACCCGTGCGGCCGTCTCGCGGGCCACCGTGGACGTCCCCGAGGTCAGATTGACGAGCACCCGTCCGTCGAGCAGTCCGCCGAGCGGGTCGAGGACCTCGCGGACCGCGTCGTAGTCCGTGAGGCACACGACCACGAGCCCGTCGGGCCCGGCGGCCTCCACCGCCTCACGGACGGACCCGGCGCGCCGCGCGCCCCCGGCGACGAGGTCGTCGGCCCGGGACGCGGTGCGGTTCCACACCGTCACATCGAGCCCTCCGCGCACGAAGGCCCCGGCCAGCGCCCGTCCCATCAGCCCGAGTCCGACCACCGTGACCTGGGTGTTCCGCTTGTTCCGATGCTGCGTCATACCTGTTCCGCTCCTTGCCCGTTCGGACTTCGTGGCAGAATCCTCGACATTGAGACCGGTATGAAAGTCAAGGGGGAACGGGTCGTGCTGATCGGGGACTTGAGCCGGCGCACGGGGGTGCGCACCCATCAACTGCGCTACTACGAGGCGCAGGGGCTGCTCCGGCCGGAGCGCCGGGCCAGCGGATACCGGGAGTACACGGAGGACGCGGTCCTGACGGTGCACCAGATCAGGAAGCTGCTCGACGCGGGCCTCTCCACCGAGGACATCGCCTATCTGCTGCCGTGCGTCACGGGCCCGGAGCCGGAACTCGCCCCTTGTGCGGAGCTCGTCGACACCATGCGCCAGCGGCTCACCACCATCGACGAGCAGATCGACACCCTCACGCGTTCACGCCGGGCTCTGCACCACTACATCGAGACCACGGAACGGCACGCACGGGAGACCGCCACAGCCGACGCCTGAGCGGGGCTCCCCGGCTCACGCCCCGGTGCGCCCGCGGTACCGCCAGTGCTCGCGCAGCTCCCCCGCCACCACGCGCGCGAAGGCGACGACACCCCACACCAGGAGCGCGTTCACCACCGCGCCGAGCACGAACGGCAGCATCTGGCCGAACACCCCGGGCTGCGCGTCGGAGGTGGACGGCGCGACGTCGAGGAGCGCGGCGAGGACGAAGGCGCCGATCCCCACGACGACGGACCCGGGGAACGTCGCCAGATGCAGGTACGCGGTGCCCTGGTCCGGGTGGCCCATGGCCCCGACCGCCAGCGCGCCGGCCCCGGCCAGGGCCGCGTAGCCGAGCACGGCCGCCCGCGCGCGACGGCCGAGGCGGCAGGCGGGGTGTGTGAGGGCCATGTCGACTCCGATGCCGGTGCGTTCGCGCGGGGCCGCGCGAAGGGGTGTGGGAACGCGGTGCATTCTTGAACGCGTTCAAAGCATACGCGACGCCCCCGGAACATCCAGGACTCACCCTCGGCCGGACCACCCGGACCACCCGGACAGCCCTGATCACCCGGACCGTCCGTACGGCCCGCCCGGACAGCCCGCCCGGCGGCTGCGGCTATGCTCTACGGCGACATCGCGTGCCGGTCACCGACCGGGTGAGGCATGGAGGTGTCAGGAGATGCCCTCGGAGGCATTCCTTGTCAGTCGATCTGAACCACACCATCGTCCACGCCCGGGACAACCGGGAATCCGCGGAGTTCTTCACCCGCCTGCTCGGCCTGGAGATCACCGGTGAATGGGGCCCGTTCATCGCCGTCGCCCTCGGCAACGGCGTGACCCTGGACTTCGCGACCATCCCCGCGGACAGCATCACCCCGCAGCACTACGCCTTCCTCGTCTCCGAGGAGGAGTTCACCGCGGCCTACGCCCGGATCACGGACCGCGGCATCGAGCACTACGCCGACCCCCAGCGCAAGCAGCCCGGCACCGTCAACCACAACGACGGCGGCCGCGGCGTGTACTTCATGGACCCGTCGGGCCACGCGATGGAACTCATCACCGTGCCGTACGGCGGCTGGGACGCGTAGCGCCACCCCCGGGGGCCGCACCCGCGACGGGGTGCGGCCCCCCGGGCTACGCGGTCCCGTCCGTCCCGGCGAACCCGACGAAGACACGCCAGGCACGGGCGGGGACGGTGAGCGCGGACACGGTGACGTCCTTGGAGTCCCGCACATGCACGGCACCGGAAGCCACGGCGACCTCGACGCACTCGCCCCCGTTGCCCGCGCTGTAACTGCTCTTGAACCAGGCCAGTTGCGGCATCTCCGGCTGTGTGCCCCGCGCGCTCATCTCTCTCCCAACAACCTCTCGACCAGTGCCAGGGAGTCCGACGGTGTCAGCGCCTGGGCTCGGACGATCCCGTAGACGACTTCCAGCTCACGAACCCTGGTCCGTTCCGTGTGCAGGCGGCTGTCGCCCTGCACCTCTGTATACGCGATCCTCCGCCCATCCCTCATCTCCATCAAGGTGAAGGGGCCACCGAGCCCCGCATGCTCACCGCGGCTCATCGGCATGACCTGGATCTCGACGTTGCGCATCTGGCCGACCAGCAGCACCTGCTCCAGCTGTCCGCGCCAGACGGCCTCGCCGCCGACGCGCTTGTGCAGCACCGCCTCCTCGACGACGAAGCTCAGCGTCGGAGCGGGACGGCTGCTGAAGACCTCCTGCCGGGCGATCCGCGCGGTGACCCGCTCCTCGACGACATCCTCGTCCAGCAGAGGTCTCCACAACTCGCAGGTGGCGCGGGCGTACTCCGCGCTCTGAAGCAGCCCCGGCACGGCCAGGCTCGCGAAGACATGGACCTCGACGGCCTGCCGCTCCAGCCTCGCCGCGTCGCGGAAGAACGGCGGGAACTGCGCCCGCGCCACCTCCTCCTTCATCTCCGTCAGCACGCCCCGCGCGCCCAGCAGCTCGTCCGCCAGCTCGATGAACCTCGGCGGAGGCACCCGCCGCCCCTGCTCGTAGCTCGCGATCGTCGACGCCGAGTAGCCCGTCATCGCCCCGAACGCCGCCCGGTCGTGCTCCGCCCACTCCCGGAACCGCTTCAACTGCCGCCCGAACACCCCGAGAATGCCCGCACCCTGCTCACCCGGCCCCGACGGCGACTCCCCGTCCCCGTACCGCTGCCCGTCCTCGACGGTCATCCGCACACCACCTCCCGTGCGCCAACACCTCCCACCGGCGATCCGTCACGCGTCACCCCTCGTACAAGCCACCCGGTCTCGCGTACATCGAAGCGGCGTGCGCGCGTCCGCCCTGGTCACAGCCATGCTCCGGGTATGAACGTGGGGGGCATGAACCGATCCGTCCCCCGGCCCGCCGACCCGGCGCCGCTCCGGGAGTTCGCCATGCAGTTCACCTCCACACCGCGCGGGGCGCGCCTCGCCCGGCGGCTCGTGTCGCACCGCATGCACGAGTGGGGACACCCCTACGAGGGGCACGGCAACGAGGCCGTGACCCTGGTGGCGGCCGAACTGGTCGCGAATGCCGTGACGCACGGGCACGTCCCCGGACGGGACTTCCACCTGCGGCTCACGGCCACACGCGAGGCGGCGCGCGTCGAAGTCACCGACACCCGCTCGGACCGGCAACCGGCCGCGGGGCCCCGCCCTGCCGCGCCGGACGGCGAGTCGGGCCGCGGACTGCTGCTCGTCGAGGCGCTGGCCTGCGACTGGGGTGTGACCCCGCGGGCCACCGCGCCGGGCAAGGCGGTGTGGGCGGTGGTACCACTCCCGCCGGACGCCGGTCCCGCCGGCGGCGGGCGGCCGGCGCTCCGCCGGGAGGCATGACGTGCGCGGTCCGCCGCTCGGGTCGCGTCAGTCGCGCAACAGCGCCCGGGGCGGCCCGTACGGGCCGCTCGGTGGGGGCCGGCTGGCGCTGCGGGGATGCTCGGCCGAGTAGTCGGGCGCACCGCGGTCACCCCGCGACGCCTCCGGCCAGCGCCTTTGCGCTCAGCCGCAAGAGCCTGTCGGAGCCGGCGTCCGCCTTGTCAGGATGAGCGCACCGTATTCGGCGGGCAGGTCCTGATCAGGGCCGCGACACCACACTCACGCACGGGGGTCCCTCGCCATGCTCAGGCGTACCGCAACGATGCTCGGCACCGCGGCCGCGGCGTTTCTGCTCACCACGACCGCGGCCCTCGCCGCCGACGACGAACTCATCTCGGCGGGTGAGGACAACGTCAAGTACCGGAGAAGCTGCGACACCGTGTACTTCGGCGCGGTCGGCACCACATACGCGCTCACCAGGAAGGACAAGGGTGGGACGTGCAAGGGCCACGCCTGGGTGCGTGCCTACACCTACAGCGGCTGGACGTCGTGGCAGAACGGCTCCACCGACGTGGAGATCTCCAGCTCGGGCGGCCACATCACCCGCGCCCAGCACAAGGGCTGCGCCGACTGCCAGGTGCACTCCACGGAGCTGCGGTGGCTGGACTGAGCGCGCCGGCAGGACAACGCAGGACGACGGACGACAACAGATCGGAAGGGACAGCAGTCATGCGCATCAAGTCCGCGGTTCTCCCACTCGGCATCGCCGCCGTGTGCACCGCACTGGCCGTCACCCCGGCCGCCGCCTACAACGACGCCGACCTCACGCAGCACACGTGGACCCGGGACACCGGGCAGTGCCTGAACACCTGTGTGGTCGAAAGCTGGGAGTACGACCTCGACGGCACGTTCTTCCAGCGTGACATCGGTGGCAAGGCCCTCAAGATGCACATCCGCGAGCACGGCAAGACCATCGCCCAGGTCGAGTTCCACCCCTACGACGAGGTACTGCACGTCTACGACGGCGCCAACGACGGCGACACGGTCTACGTCCGGCTGAAGTGGGACGAGGGCCCCTTCACGGACCCCGTCGACGCGACGTACTGGGCACCGGGCACTTCGGCGGTCATCGACCACAACTCGGTCCAGCTCGCGCCCGACGACGACATCGACGAGGGCACCGAGGTCCAGCTCCGCGTCTACGACGACAAGGCGCTGACCGACCCGATCACCGGCTGGTACGAGGTCCGCGCCTGACGCTCCGGCAGGTGGCATCGGCCGGGGGGACGCGGGCGGGCGGGGCGGGGGACGCGGGCGGGGGACGCGTCCGCCGGCCGCCCGGTCGTCGGGTCCGCCCCTGCGCGTGGGACACCGCGCCGCCGGATCCGGTCACCCACAGGTACACCGTCGCCGCCCGGCCGGCCGCCGGCCCGGGGGCGTGACGTCCGCGCCGGTCACCCCCAGCGACGGACGGCGGGGGCGCCGGGCGCGGGCGGCGGGTGCCGATGGCCGGGCGGGCGTGGGCGGTCGGCGGTCGCCGTGATCGTCGGGCACGCGGCCGGTCACGGAGCTCGTGACGATCCGTGACCAGCCGCCGGGGCCATGGGTGTCGGCGGTGCCGCGCGGCCGGAGACTCTGCGTGAGGACGGCCCGCGCGGCCCCGTCGAGCGGCGTCGTCCACGCTTGCGGATGCGGGAAGAGCGCGTGATTCTGGAAGAGAGATTTGTTCTGGTCCTGTGGACCACGTCGAACGGCGACAGGCGGATTCGAGTCCGCGGCCCCGCCATGAGCGCGGAGGAAGCCGCCCTCGGCTGCTGCCGACGACCCGTCACATCACGTATTGGCTAAACGGATGCCCGTGCGCGCGGCGCGGCAGGCCGTGCCCCGGCGCGGTCGCGACCGCGGCCGTGCCGGTGGACCCGGCAGGCGCCGGGGCGGTCGGGGCCGGAGCACCCGGTGAGGCGAGAAGGCAAGTGAGTCGGCATGGCTCTCGAAGACGGCGACGCGCTCTGGCACTGGGACGGCAGGGTCTCCCGCACGCAGAACATCCCGCAGGGCGAGTGGTTCGGAACGACCGGGCATCTGGACTACGGGGGCAACGGCTGGGCCATCTCCAACTTCGTCGTCTATCCGGGCGAGGTGCTGGAGGGCAAGCCGCACATGGTCGGGGGTGACGGCAGCTTCTCCTGGCTGAACAACAATCCCGGGAACATCACCTACGGAGGCGGCTACTTCGGCGCCTATCCGGGGAAGACCAACTGGCACAACTTCCTGATCTTCCCGACGTGGGACGCCGGGTTCGACGCGATCCGTCAGCTCATGCGCAACGGGACCTACTCCTCCCTCTCGATCCTCGACGCGTTCAAGCGCTACGCCCCGGCGTCCGACGGAAACGACCCGGTGCGGTACGCCAACGAGGTCGCGGCGGCGCTGGGTTGCGACGTCTCCACGATCGTCGGGGACCTGAGCGACTCCGACATGGTGGCGCTCCAGAACGCGATCATGGAGATGGAGGGTGCCGTCGGCGGGTGGAGCTACGCGCGGGACGACGCAGCGCTGCCGCAGGCGGTCTACGACGCGATCTGGGCGTAGGCGGCGGTCCGCGATGACGACCGCCTTCCGGCAGGAGACGTCGGTGGCCGCGGACGCCACCCTCTGGGACGTCGGCGGCCACCGCCTGCGGCAGAGCACCGAGCCGGGTGTGCTGCTGTACTCGCGGCGGGCGCTGCGGTTCGCGGCCGACTCGCGGGGCCGCCCGCTGGCCACGATCACCCGGAGTCTGGAGCACCGCGGCGGGCGTCCGGCGGTGACGGGCGGCGCGGCGTCGCTCGGCTTTCTCGGGGTGGAGCCGGACGAGCCGGCGGCCCTGCTGTCGCTCCAGGACTCCTGGACGCGGGTGGTCCGGGACAGCGGGTACGAGGCGCGGGGAGCGAGCGCCGGGGAGGGCGCGGATCCGCGCTATCTGCCGCTGCCGCTGCGCGATCCCGTGCTGTCGGCGGAGGTGGACCCCGCGCAGGCCGAGGTCGTGTCCGGCCCCTCCCCCACCGTGCTGCGGCTGGACCTCACCGCCGCCGGCGCGGAGGCATGGGCCGCCGCGGCCGGTACCGGTGCTCCCGTCAGCGGCACGGTGCGGCTCGCGTACTCCTATCCCCGCTTCCTGCCGCGGGCGACCGCCGTCCTGCGCCTGCACGGTGTGCGGGTCTTCGAGGAGCTGCGTGCCGCGCTCGGTGTCACCCCGGACGGTGCGCCGTCGGGCACCCAGGCGGAGCTCCGGGCCGCGTGGCAGGGCCTGACCAGGACCGGGGCCGTCGAGGTGTCGATGTCGGGCGGCGGCACGGTGGACGGCGGCACGGTGGACGGCGGCGCGGTGGACGGCGGCGCGGTGGGCGGGGAGGGATCGGCCGGCGCGGTAGGAGCAGGCGGCACCGACGGTCCGGGCGGCGGGACCGGCGGGCTGCTCGGCGCGCTCGTCGAGCAGGCGTTCCAGAGCCTGCTGGAGACCATGTTCGTGCCCCTGCCGGCGGCGGGCGCCGGACCGCCGGCGTACGCGCTGCTGTGGACGCGGGCGCGGGACATGCCCGATCTGCCGCTGAGCGTGTCCGTCGAGGGGCAGACCTGGCTGACCGAGACCCTGGAGGCCGGGGTCGGGGAGCTGCTGTCCGCGCTCGGCCCGGGGGCGGTGCACGACGTGTTCCCGGATGTCTCGGTGCCGGTGACGGTGACGGTGGAGGGGTGCGAGGCGGTCTCGTCGGTGGCGGTGTCCCTGGACTTCGGTGACGCCCGGGCGCCCGAGGCGTTCACCTTCGACCGCGCGGGCGGCCGCCGGGCGGTCACGGTCACCACCGGACAGCCCGGACTGCTCTCCGTGCGCCACCGCACGCGCGCGGTCTTCCGCGACCCCGCGTGGCCCGTCGTCACCGACGAGGGCGTGCTCACGGCCGCCGGTCCGGACCTGGCCGTCGCCCCCTCGGCGTGGCGGCGTGAACTCCGGCTCCACGCCTTCGTCGTCGAGGACGGCCGGGTCGCCGACGGCGCCTGGGGGCGGGGCGATCTGCTCGTGGCGGACCTGCGCTGGACGCATCCCGCGCTGCCGGACATGATCACCCGCTCGGCCGGCCTGGTCCCGGGCTCCGCTCCACTGCTCGTCGCGTTCCCCGCGCCCCCGTCCGCCGCCCCGGGCCGGCTGACGGTCGGCGCGAAGGGGTCGGCGGACGGCAGGGTCCTGACGGGCTCCGGCGAGGTGCCGCCCGGCAACGGCGATGTCTTCCTGCTGCTGGAGCGCGGGGCGGTGCGGGTGGTCACCGACCCCTCGGCGCTGCCGGCGGGCCCGCTCGCCGAGCGGCTGCGCACGGCCGCCGGCCGGTCCCCGGTACGGCAGGAGGAGGGGCGGGTGGCCGAGGACCGGCGCGGCACCGACGTGTCGTTCGGCGTCGCCCTGGTGCCGCAGCCGACGACGGTGTCCGCCTGGGCCGCGGCGATGGCGATGGTCCTCGCGGCCCGCGACCGTGTGCCGCAGCGGCCCGCCGAGGTGGCCGCCCGGGCGGGCATCCCCCTCGGCACCGCCCCCGCCTGGCCGCGGATACGCGCGGCGGCGGCCGGGCGGGGCCTGTCCGAGGAGCGCGGGCGCCGCACCCGGCCCGCTCAGTGGGCCGAACTGCTGCGCGCCCGCGGCCCGGTGTGGATCGCGCGGGAGGAGATGCCCTCGCACACCGCCGTCGTCTGCGGCATCACCGGCGACGGCACCCCGCACGGCACCCGGGTGCGCCTGTGCAGCCCGTGGCCGCCGGGTGTCGGGAGCGAGGGGACGAAGACCTTCCGGGAGTTCGACGAGGAGTTCGGTCTCGCGACGTCCGGGGCCGTGCTGGTCCACGGCTGAACGCCGCCATCCGGCGAGGAGACGAAGCAGCAGAGGAGACGAAGCATCATGGGAACGTTTCTCACCGAGAGCGTGCCGGTCAGCCTGTCCGGCGCCCTCGGCACGGCCGGCAACTACAACCTCTTCAACTGCGACCAGTCGAACGTGGTCCTCTACGTCGCCCGGCAGCCCCGGGTCATGCTGGACGAGCGGGGCAAGCCCGGCGTCGCGGTGACCACGTACACGACCCAGCAGCCCGACGGCAGCGTCAAGATCACCGGGGGCGCCGCGACCATCGGCATCAACACCACGCCGATGATGGACGGGGCCACCGTCGACCAGGCCAAGGCGCTCGTCGCCCAGCAAGGAGTGGCCGACCCCGCCCAGGTCAGGTTCCTGCCGCTGACCACGCAGAAGGGCAAGGCCCTGCTCAACCTGCCGACGATGGCCGGCGCGTCGGACCAGGCCCACAACGAACGGGACGTCGGCACACCGGGCGGCTCGCTGTCCTTCATGGCCAACCTCACCGAGGTCGGCGCGCTGGAGTGGGCCCAGGGCATCCGCACCGGCAAGAACATCAACGGCGACATCACCATCGGCTACGAGTACCTGCGGCGCATGCCGGACGTGGGCGCCGAGGTGCGGGTGCACGGCAACCGGGTGTTCGACCACCTCTCCTCGGCGCTCGACGTCAGCTACAACAACTTCTTCTACGGCGGCAGCGCGAAGCTGGAGGCCGCCTGGGACGAGATGACCCGCAACGGGGACGTGGAGGTCGTGTTCCTCGGGCAGGGCCTGCCCCCGGACCTGGAGGCGCTGCGCCAGGAGATGGTGAAGACCTTCTCCCAGCAGGCGCAGAAGATGCTGTTCGAGCAGATCTTCGCCCCCATGCCGCAGGTGGCCCCGGCGCAGGCCGAGGAGGGCGGCGGCGGCTTCTTCGGCGGTGCGGGCTTCGCCCTGAAGTGGAAGCACGCGTCCGACTCGATCGACCTGACGCAGCGGATCGAGTTCCGCGGCACGACCTGGCTCACCCAGTCGATGGACATCTCGCTCGCCGCGCTGTTCTCCGGACTGGACCCGGCGTGCCTGACCGAGGTCCCGGCGCAGCAGGCGTTCGACTCCGTGGTGCTGGTCGACGCGGACGCCGAACTGGCCAGCGCCTCGGTGTCGATGAACTGGAGCGAGGGCCGGTCGCCGACGGCCCCGGTGTTCGGCAAGGAGGGCGGCAACGAGCGCTTCACCGTGGTGAGCATGAACCCGGGCGACGTGGTCGTGGACTGCGTCACCAAGCTCAACTACGAGGCGCCCAAGTGGCCCGTGGTGACGTCCGCGCAGAAGGCGACCGTGCGCGAGGGCGGCAACCAGATGGTGATCAAGTCGTCGGCGTCGGTGGGCCGCACGGAGCTCTGGCTGTTCGTCGTCGAGAACGGCAGGATCGTGATGAACCCGGCGACGCCGGTGGAGGACTTCCTCGTGCTCAACGTCAGCTACGAGGGTCCGCATCTGGCCGCGCCGCTGCGCGACTCGGCGCGTCTGGATCCGGCGTCGCCGGTGACGTTCGCCTACCCGCTGGACCTGGACGGGCGGCAGGGGACGGCCAGGTTCAGCGCCTTCGGCCAGATCGGCGGCAAGCTGCGGCGGGCGGCCGAGAAGGTGATCCCGCCGACCGACACCGCGGTGTTCATCCTGGTCGACACCGCCTCCGGTGATGTGCAACTGGTCACCAGCCAGGACCAGTTGCCGGAATCGGGGGATGTGGCCGACCTGGTGCGCGGGCAGGGCAGGCCGCTGGTCACCGACCTGACACCGCCCCGGGCCGTGGCGGAGTCCGCGCCCCGGCGCAGGCCCGTCGCGCTCGCCCGTCCGGAGGCCAGGAGGCGGGCCGGCGGCGAGTCCCGGCGGCGCCCGGCCGCCGCGGCCGTGGCGGAGAGCGACCGCCCGGCCCGGCCGAACGGCTACGCGGGAGCCTCCCGCCCGGGTGAGGTGATCTGCGGCTGGACGGTCGGTGTGGAGTACGGCGCGGGCGACACCTCCCTGTGGGTGCGGACGGCCGACGGCGCCTCGCGGCAGGTGCGCCTCAGCCCGACCGAGGACTGGAGCGCCTTCGAGAAGGAGAGCCGCGACGTGGAGATCCGGCTCGACGCGAGCGGCGACTACGCCGAGACCATCCGCATCGCGCTGACCGTGTGATGCACCCGCCGGGCCCGGGGGCACCGGGCCCGGCCCCCCCGACCCGGAGGACGTCATGCCCAGTGCCTTCCTGGTGCCCGCGGACGCGGCCGGCGCCCGGCCCGCGGGACGTGTCCGCCATGTCTACGCGAACGGCGCCGCCGTGGTGGAGTCGCCCGCCGCCGGGCGGGCGGGCACGGCCCTTCCCGAGCCCGGTCTGCGTCTGCCGGACCCCGGCGCGGGCCCGTCGGCCCGCGCGGAGGCCGAGCGCTCGATCCGGGAGGCGGCCGGCCGGCCGGACTCCGAGGACGAGGCCGACACCGGCGCCTACGTCGAGTTCGTGGCGCCGCCGGACCCGCGCTGGCTCGCCGAGCTGGGCCGGCAGGGGATCCGGATCCTCGCCTACCAGCCGGAGAACAGCTATCTGGTGCGCGGCCGCCGCGGTGACCTCGCCCGGCTGGCCGGTGCCGTGCGCACCAGCGAGGGCGACAGCGCCGTCCGGACGGTCACGGAGCTGACCCCGGCGCTGAAGCCCGCACCGCGGACCCTGGCGGAGGCGGGCGAGACGGCGGTGGTGGTCCTCGCGGCGACGGACGGGGAGCGGCAGGCGCTCACGCGGGCGCTGGGGGACGTGTCCGGGGTGGAGCTGCTGCCCGGTGCGGGCAACGACGTCCTCGACGGGCAGCGGACCCGGGTGCGGGTGCGCGTGGACGAGCAGGGGCTCGGGGCGCTGCTGGCGCTGCCGCACGTGCTGTCGGTGGAGTCGTTCGCGGCGGCCGTGCCGGAGGACGAGGTCGCGGGGCTGGTGATCGCCGGCCGGCTCGACACCGCCGGCCGTCCGTCCGGCTCCTACGACCGCTGGCTGGCGGACCACCAGGTGGACGGCGCGGGCGCGGTGATCGGCATCGTCGACGCCGGGGTCGACGTGGACCATCCGGCGTTCGCCGGGCGCATCAGGGATCTCGCCGCGGGCCGCAGGGACTGGCACGGCACCATGGTCGCCGGTCACGCGGCGGGCGCCTACCGTCCCGAACGCGACCGGGACGGCTTCGTCTACGGTCTCGGCACCGCGCCCGCGGCGCGGCTGCTGTCCCAGGACCGCGACCGCGCCGCGAGCGAGGTGTGCGGGCAGACCGTCGCCGAGGCGGGCGGGGACGCGGCCATCCAGAACAACTCGTGGGGGCGGGGCTACGCCCACCCGATGGACTACGGCTCCGAGGAGGCGCTCTACGACGCGCTGGCCCGCGACGCCCGCGGAGGCGGCGGCCCGGCGGCGCCGCTCACGCTGTGCTTCTCCTCCGGCAACGGCGGGGCGAACGGGCTGACCCGTCCGAAGGCGGCGAAGAACGTCATCGTCACCGGCAACTCCGAGAACCACCGGCCCTTCGACGGGCAGGCCGCGGCCGACGACATCCGCGAGGTGTACACCGGCGACGGTCCGTCCAGCCAGGGCAACTGCGCGGACGGGCGGATCCGGCCGCATGTGGTCGCCCCCGGGGAGTGGACGTCGTCGGCGAACTTCGACACGGCTCCCGGCCAGCTCGACTACGTCAGCCCCATGATCGCCTGGGGCGGCGGGTCGTCGGGGGCGAGCCCGAAGACCGCCGGGGTCTGCGCGCTGCTGGCGCAGTGGTGGCGCCGCTGGCACGCCGGGCGGAACCCGTCGCCGGCGATGCTGCGGGCCCTGGTCGTCAACGGCGCGGAGCCCATCGCCTCGGGCGGCCCGGTCCCGAACCAGCTCCAGGGCTGGGGCAGGCTGTCGCTGCGGGAGCTGCTCGACCCGGAGGTGGCCCGGCTCGCCCTCGACCAGGCCGACCTGCTCGTGGGGCCCGGGGACACCCGGCAGTGGCCGGTGCGGGTGGCGGATCCCCGGCGCCCGGTCAAGGTCACCCTCGCGTGGACGGATCCGCCGGGTGCGGTGGGCACCGGGACGGCGGCGTCGAACCCCGTGGTCAACCGGCTGGCGCTGCGGGTGACGGACGGCTCGCGGACGTGGCGGGGCGTCGCGGACCGGTTCCGCGGCGGCTGGACGGCGGACGACGCCGCCCTGGCCGGGGCGGCCGGTCCGCGGGGCGAGGGCACCGACAACCTGCAGTGCGTCTTCCTCCCGCCGGGTACGGCGCAGTCCCTGGTGATCTCCGTCACCGCGCTGTCCGTCACCACCGACGCGCTGACCGGCGCGTACGACACCCCCCGGCAGGACTGTGCCCTGGTCGTCACCAACGCGGACGTCGACCGCGCCGTCACCCCGACCGGTGTCGTCACCGCCGTGGCCACCGCCGGCGCCGGTGACAGGGCCGGTGACGGTGACGCGCGCGCCCCGGACGAGGCGGCCTGGTGGGCCGGCGGCGAGGCGGACCCCGGCGGCGGCGATGCCCCGGCCGCGGAAGAGGCCCTGCGCGGGGCGGCCGTCGCCCTGGACGCGACCGGCAACGGGTGCACGGTGCTCCCCGCCGTGCCGGGCCTCGCGGAGGCGGCCGAGGCCCTGCGCCGCCGTCTCCCGGAACGGGCCCGGGACGCCGCGGTGGTGCTGGGGCTGCCGGACGGCGCCCCGGTCACCCCGGCGGCGGCGGACGCGCTGCGGTCGCTGGCGGGTCTGACGGACGTCCATCTCGTCGCCGCCGGAGCCGGACCGCTGGCCGACGCCGCGGCGGCGCTGGGCCCGCACCCCCGCTTCGCCTACCACCTGGCGGACGGTCCGGCCGGCCTCGCCGCCGCGCTCGCCGGCACGGCGCGGGAAGCGGCGGGTCTCCAGCGGATCGTGCTCGGGCGGCCGTCCCTCGACGGCACGGCGATGACGCTGCGCTTCGGCGTCGTCGGCGCCGACCGGACCCTGGTGCTGACGCTCCCCCCGGGCACCCGTGACATCGCCGTCCTGCGGCCCGGGCGGCCCGCCGCCGCACCGGGAGCGGACGGCGACGGGGACCGGGACGTGCGGACGGTGCGGCGCGGGGAGGCGGTGGAACTGGTCGTCGACGACGCCGGTGCCACGCCCGGGTCCTGGACGGTGAAGGCGTCGCTCCCCGCTCCCGCCACCGCGCCTGCGGTCGACGCCTGGGTGGGCGGCGGGACGGAACTCACCGTCGCCGTCCCGGAGGTGGCCCCGGGGAAGCGGCTGCTGCGCGTCGGCGCCGGCCCGGGCGCCCTGCTGCGGCAGCTGTCCGTCCCGCGCGGCCGGCTGGACGCCGCGCCCGGACGACCGGCCGCCGCCGAGTCCGGCCGGCCGCTGGTCGTCCGGGCACGCGCCTCACGGCTCGGGCAGCTCCGGCGCGCCACCGGCGCGGAGGACGCCGCCGAGGTGGCCGTGCCGGCGCTCGGCACCGTCGTCGCCGTGCCCGGGGACGGCCGCACGGTCCTGGACGTGCCCGTCGACGTGATCGGCGTCGACGCGGACGGCACGGCCTTCGCCCGCCGAACCCGCGCGACCGTGGTCGCGGCGGCCGGGCGCTCCGTCCGGGAGGCCGGCGGACGGTCCGGCGGCGGCCCGCCGCTGCGGGTCACGGGCCGGATCACCGGGGTGCGCCGGCGCGGCGGCGCCGTCGTCGGCGTGCGGGTGACCGACGGGCGGCACACCCGCGAACTGACCGTGCGCAGCCCCCGGCTGGGGGCCGCGGCGGCGGCGCTGGAGCGCGGCGACACGCTGGTGCTCTCCGTGCGGGGCACCGAACTGCACGCGGTGTACCGGCCGTTCGCGGCGGTGCCCGGCGCAGGCCCCTGACCTCCTCGTCCCGTACCGGAGCAGCCATGCCCGAACGCATACTCGCCCCCCAGGCGCTCGACAGGCTCGGCGCCTACCCGGCCGGCACGCGCCTCGACGGCCCGGACGGCCTGCCGCGTCCGGACGGCCTCGACGCCACCGTGGTCCCGAAGTGGACGTCGCAGGAGATCCCGCAGCGCTCCTGCATGCCCCTCTACGACCGCGTCGGCCCGCTGGTGATCGACGGTGTGACGCCCGAGGTCACCGTGTGCCCGGACGTCACCGCGGACATCGTCTGGTTCGCGCCCACCGCGCCCGTGCTCACCGACTTCACCCTGACGGTGCGCCGGGAGGTCCGCCCCGGCGGCGGGGTCGCCGTCAGCGGCGGGACGGCCGTGCTCTCCGTCAGCGTCCACGGCACCCCGCGGGGCCCTGCGGTGCCGTCCCTTCTCCCGGGGGACCTGCGGAACCTTCTGGAAGGGCAGGCGCCGGCCCTGGCGTTCGTCGACCCCGCGTCGGCGTTCGCGCTGCTGCCGGCGCCGCTGAGCGGTCTCGACGTCGTACTGCAGCTGCCCGCGGGGGTCGCCACGGAGCCGCCGTCGGTCACCGTGTCACCGCTGGCGGGCTCCGCCACGATCGCCGTCGAGCTGTCCGAACCGGCGGTGCTGGACTGGGTGTCGGCGCTGGAGACGGGTACCGTCCGGGCCCTGGCGGGCGTGGTCCGGGCCACCGCGTCGGTCCCGACGGCGGATCCGGACAACTGGTTCCCCGGGGTCGACACCCAGGTGCTGGAAGCCGCTCTCGGCAGCCTGCTGGCGGGACGCGGCGCCGCGGACATCCGGTGGATCGACCCGCAGCAGACGGTGTCGGCGACCGTGGTGGTGGTCGGCAGCCGGCTCGTGGACCGGACCACCGTCGCCCTGCGCCCCACCGACGGCCAGGCGCCGCGGTCGGCGGTGCTGGGACCCCCGGGCGGGCGGGGCGACATCACCGTCGTGACCCGGGACCCGCGCTCCGCGGCCGTGGACTGGCGCGCCGAGGTGGCGTTCACCCCGCCCCGCTGGCCCGTGGTGCCCGCCGCCGGACGGCTGGACTCCGTGCGGGGCTGGATCACCATGCTGAAACCGGAGTCGTGGTGCGCCGGATACGTGCTGACCGTCGTGCCGGTCGACACCGCGGGCCGGCCGGTGGCCGCGGCGACCCGGGCCGGCGACCGGGTGCAGGGCGTGCTGAACTTCACGGCGCCCTATGTCGGCGGCGGTCTGCTGTCGACCGCTTTCGAGGTCGAGTACGGCCGCCCGACGAGTCTGGTGCTCCCCCGCTACCCGGACGAGGCGTTCGGGGACCTCGTCGTGACGCTCTTCGCCGACTGCGGCGGCACGCCGGGGCAGTCGTCCCGCCGGCTGGGCGAGCAGGACGCGGTGGTGACCGCGCTCGTCCGTCCGGACGGAGCCGTGGAGCTGCACACCGCGGCCGACTCGCTTCCCGAGGCGTCCTCGGGGCTGAGCGCGCTGCTCGCCCGGCTCGGCTCGCTCACCGGGCGGCGGTAGCCCCCGCCGGGGTCAGGGGCGGAGCGGCGGCACGTCCGTCGGGCGGCGGAACGGGCGGTCCGCCTCCAGGGCGAAGGCGACGTCGAGCAGGGTGCGTTCGTGGCCGGGGCGGGCGGAGAACATGACGCCGACGGGCAGGCCGTCCGGCGTCGCGGTGGGGGCGGGCAGGGAGAGGGACGGGGTGCCGACCACGTTGTTCACCGGGGTGAAGGCGACGTAGGCGAGGATCCGTTCGAGCAGCGTCTCGTAGGGGACGGCCGGGCTCAGGTGGCCGAGCGGGGGCGTGGTGTGGGCGAGCACCGGGGACAGGACGAGGTCCAGTCCGCGGAAGGCCGCCGCGTAGGCCACCCGGGTGCGCCGGAGCCGGCGGACGACGCCCGGGGTGGTCCGCCACTTCGCGGTGTACGTCTCGCGCAGTCCCCGGCTGAGCCCGTCCATCCGGTGACGGTCGAAGTCGGAGCCGAGCGTGCGGCCCGTGACGCCCAGCAGGAACGACAGCAGGCCCCAGTAGGTGAGGAAGTCCTCGGTGAAGCGCGGGTCCATCGCCAGCTCCACCGGCTGCACCGTGTGACCGAGCCCTTCGAGCACGGTCGCGGTCGCGGTGACGGCCTCGCGGGTCGGGCCGTCGGTGGTGACGCCGCCCGGCGAGTCCAGCAGCAGACCGATGCGCAGCCGGCGGCCCGAGGGGCCCTCGGCCGGGGGGCCGACGGGCGGCAGCTTCGGGTTGCGCCAGTGCGCCTCGGCCGCCGCGAGGAACGCGGCGCTGTCGCGCACGGTGCGGCTCACGATGCCGTCCGAGACGATGTCGAGCGGCAGTTGGCGGCCCTGGGCGTTCGGCACGACCCGCCCCCGGGTGGGCTTCAGCCCGACGAGGCCGCAGCAGGCGGCGGGGATGCGGATCGATCCGCCGCCGTCGTTGGCGTGCGCGAAGGGGACGGCCCCGGCGGCGACGAGTGCCGCGCTGCCGCCCGACGAGCCGCCCGCCGAGTGGCCGGTGTGCCACGGGTTGCGCACGGGCTCGGCGCCCTCGTACTCCGTGGTGGGGCTGAAACCGAACTCGGGCAGCCGGGTCTTGCCCAGCACCGTCACACCAGTGCTCAGGAACTGGCGGGTGAACGGGGCGTGCCGGCGCGCGGCACGCGGGGTGAAGGCGGCACTGCCGTGACCGGTGGGGAGCCCGGCGTAGTCGGTGTTGTCCTTGACGAAGGTCGGCACTCCGGCGAAGGCGCCACCGGCGGCCGGTGCGGGCGCGGGGGCGTCGACGTGCGTCTGGACGGCGTGGAGCAGCGCGTCCGCGTCCCGGACCCGTGCCGCCGCGGCCCTGGCCGCCTCGGCGGCGGAGACCTCGCCCCGCCGGATCGCCTCGGCGAGACCGACGGCGTCGTGCTCGCCGAGCGCGTCGTCCCGGAAGACGTGCACCGTGGTCTGTTCCTCGAAAGTCGTCACCGCTGACTCCGCCCGGGCCGCATGGAAGATTCCCCGCCATCATTGCTTACCAACGAGTAACACGCGAGGGTTTGCCGCCCTCCGTTCCCGTGCGCGCGCCGTCCGGACCGGCGGCGCGGGGGCGGAGGCGCGTCGGGCGGGGCGGGGTCGGGGGTGGTCGGGCGAGGGGCGGGCGGTGGCCGCGGGCGGGGCGGTCAGGCGGTGGCCCGTCGGCCGGGGGCCGGGCGGGGCCGGGCGGTCAGGCGGGGCCGGGCGGTCAGGCGGTGGCGGCCAGGGCGTGGTCGATGCGGCGGCGTAGATGCCGGTCGGCGATCCTGCGGCGCAGGTCGTCCAGTTCGCGGCGGGCGGCGTCCCCGCCCGTGCGGGACAGGGCGGTGACGGCGGCCTCGGCGACCCCGGCCGGACGGCGGGTGAGGGCGGGCAGCCCCAGATGGACCGTCCGGACCAGCCCGGCGAGGACGTCGCAGGTCTCCTCGGAGGGCGGGAGCAGCGACAGGAACCACGCCTGGGCACGCAGCGCCTGGGCGTTGTACGGGTCGCAGTCGTGGCTGCCGTACCCGCCCGCCAGCGGCACGCTCCGCTCCCGGCCCACCAGGTCGAACCAGCGCGGGACGTACCGGCGGACCTGCTCGGGGCCCGCGGCCGCCAGCAGATCCCGCGCGGTGCGCAGCCAGGCCGCGGACGGGCCCGCGGCGGAGGGGGAGGCGCGATGGGCGAGCAGCCGCTCCAGGGGCCGGCCGGCGCGCGCCGCGTCGTCGAGCGCCTGATCGGCCCACGGCTCCCCGGGGTTGAGCACGGGGCCGGGGAAGCGGGCGAGCGTCTCGCGCAGGGCGGGCTCACCGGGCTGGTCGAGCGCGGTGCGCCGGAAGGCGGCGAGCACGGCGGGACCGGGCGGCCGCCCCGCCGCGATCTCGGCGTCGGCGAGCTCCCACTCGCGGTGCCCCTGGAGGGCGTACTCCCCCGCGATCCAGGCGAGTCTCGCCCGGCGGGCGTCGGCGAGGAGGGCGGGGTCGAGCCCCCGGGCGACACCCGAGGCCACGACGAGCAGCTCCGCGCGGAAGTAGGAGACGTCCCGCAGGGCGATGTCGCCCTCCCGCTCGGGCTCCGGATCGGTGTGCCAGCGCGCCCAGATGCGGGCCAGCTCCATCCGGTCGCCGTCCGGCAGCCCGCGCAGCCAGTCCATGGCCTGCGCCCCGGGCCCGGTGAGGGAGCCGTTGCGGCAGGCGGCGTCCATCACCGCCCGGGCCACCCCGGGCAGGTCGCCCCGCTCCGCACACGCCCGCCGGCGCGCGTCCTGTGCCGCGAGCACCTCGGTGTCCGTCTGCCGTCCGCTCATGATCGGGAGCGTAGAGGGCACCACCGACAGCGGGGCGCGGGTGCGGGCGGGGTCAGCCGAGCGCCTCGTAGGCCGGGGGAGGTCCGGCCAGGTCGGGGTGGGTGCGGGTGTAGTCGTCGCCGTGGAGGACGCGCATCGCCCAGTGCCAGGCCTCGTCGTGGAACACCAGCCCCCGGAAGGGCGTGCCGGGCGGCTCGTACGGGTACCAGGCCATCGCCTCGGCCCCGGCACGGGACGCCGTCAGCCCGCCATAGGTGCGCATCACCCAGGCGTAGCGCCGCCGTTCACCGGCGAGGTACGCGACGTAGTCGTCCTCGGTCCACTCCACCGCGCCGAGGCTACCGCCGGGGCGGGCCCCTCAGGCGCGCAGGGCGCCGAGGAGCCGCTCCAGCGCGGCGCGGGTGGGGGCGAGGTCGTCGGGGCCGGCGGTGGTGGCGAGCCAGAGGGCGGCCTCGTTCATCGCGCCGGAGAGCAGGTGGGCCAGCGGGGCCACCGGCTGCCGGGGGATGACGCCCGCGTCGACGAGCGCGGTGAGCGCCTCGGCCAGATGGCGCGCGGAGGCGGCCTCGTCCAGGGCCCGCCAGGTGCTCCAGCCGAGAACGGCGGGACCGTCGACGAGCATCACGCGCTGCACCCCGGGGTCGGTGGCGGCGGTGAGGAACTCCTGGCAGCCGGCCAGCAGTTGGTCCCAGAGGTCGTCGTGCGCGCCCGCCGCCGTCTCGACCCGCCGGGCGACCTCCTGCTGGGCCTCCTCCAGCACGGCCCGGAAGAGCTCGGTCTTGCCCTCGAAGTGGTGGTAGAGGGCGCCCTTGGTCACGCCGGCGGCGGCGACGATCTCGGCGAGGCCCACATCGGCGTAGCCGCGTTCGGAGAAGAGGCGCCGCCCCTCCCCGAGCAGGGCCTGCCGGGTCTGCTCGCGCTGCCGGGCGCGGACGCCGTCCTGCCGCATGGGGAACCCCTTCATTGACATACCGGTGGTACGTGAATACCGTTGTTGACATACCGATGGTATGCGAAAGGGACCGCCATGAGAACGACCAGCTTCTACCCGGTGATCGGCACCGCCGCCCTCGCCCCGTCGCGGGACTTCTACACCCGGCTGCTCGGCTTCGGGATCACCTTCGAGGCCGACTGGTACATCAGCCTGCGCCAGCCCGGCGACGCGGGCGGCGAGCTCGCCCTCCTCGACCACACCCACCCGACGATCCCCGAGGGCCACCGCACCCCCGTCCAGGGGCTGCTGCTCAACTTCGAAGTGCCGGACGTGGACGCGGAGTGGGAGCGGCTCGTGGTCCGCGAGGGGCTCCGTCCCGTACTCCCCCTGCGCAGCGAGGACTTCGGGCAGCGCCACTTCATCGTCAGCGACCCGAACGGCGTGCTGATCGACGTCATCACACCGATCGAGCCCACGGAGGAGTTCGCCGCGCAGTACACCTGAGCACTGCGGACGCGCTGCGGACGCACTGCGGACCCGAGGGAAGGGGACCGGAGGCCACCGCCGTCCGCGCCGCCACGGGGGTCGGCGCGGACGGCGGACGCACGGTCACCGGATCCGGGTGACGCGGCTCACACCGGACGGGCGATGACTCCGCGCCGCGACGGGCGTCTCCCCTGCGACGCACCCGGAACGCCGGGCACTTCGCGCACCGAAGGGACACACCACGCCATGACCGCACCCGTGAAGGGCCCCGCGAGCTACTTCCCCTCCATCGAGAAGAAGTACGGCCACCCGGTCGCCCACTGGCAGGAGCTCATCCGCTCCTCGCCGCTCACCCGGCACATGGAACTGGTCGCCTGGCTCAAGACCGACCACGGCCTGGGCCACGGCCATGCCAACGCCCTGGTCGCCCACACCCTCGCCGAGCGCGGCACGCGGTGACACCGCGCCCGGCGGGGCCGGCCGGCCCCGCCGCAGCGGACACGGCCCGCGCGCCGGATGCGGCCGGTACGGCTCGCACGTCCGGCACGGCTGGCACGGCTGGTACGGCTGGTACGGCTGTGACGCCTAGTACGGCTTCGCGAGGACGTGCGCGGCGCCGGGGATGCCGATCTTGAGGAGCTCGTCCTCCTCGGGTGTGGTCGGCGAGCCCGTCTCCTGGCGCAGCACGGCCCGGGACATCGACTGGACCCACAGGGCGCGCGGGCGGCGGCGGGCCTCCCAGGCCACCAGCGCGGCCGGCACGTCCGGCTCGGCGTCGAGGGACTCGGCCAGTACGACGGCGTCCTCCACGGCCATCGCCGCGCCCTGCGCGATGTGCGGGGTGGAGGCGTGGGCCGCGTCGCCGGCCAGCACGACCCGGCCCACGTGCCAGGGCGCGTCGACCGTCACCTGGGAGATCCGCGAGTACACCACCCCGGAGGGGTCGGTCACGGTGGCGAGGGCCTCGGCCACCGGGCCGGAGAACATCGCGAGCCGCGCCGCCAATTGCTCGTGGGCACGCTCCGGGTCCGGCCGGAAGTCCGCCTCCTCGGCGAACACGGCGCCCAGGTACATCAGTTCACCGGTGATCGGGGTGAGGAGCGCCTTCGCCTGCTGCCCCGCCGTGCTCATCACCACGCCCTCCACCTCGGGCAGCCGGGGCACGGTGACCCGCCAGTTGGCGAAGCCGGTGTACTCGGGGGTGTAGCGGTCGCCGTGGAGACGGGTGCGCAGCGGGGAGCCGATCCCGTCGAATCCGGCCACCAGGTCCCAGCGGCCGGCCGAGCCGTCGGAGAGGGTGACGTCGACGCCGTCGCCGTCGTCCGTGAGGTCGGTGACGGTGGCGGAGTACCGGATCTTCGCGCCGGCCGTCACAGCCGCGTCCGCCAGCACCCGGGCGAGCGCGGGCCGCGGGATGCCGTTGTTCGAGGGCGCGTCGCCCATCCGGGGCTGCGGGATGCGGGCGAGGGGGTTGCCCGCCGGGTCCGCGATGGTCAGGATCTCCCACTCGAAGCCGGCCGCGAGGCAGGCGTCGAGCACACCGATCTCACGCATCACGTGCAGCGCGTTGGACGGCTGGATGATGCCGACGCCGAGCGCCTCCGGTCCGGGGCGGACCTCGGCGACCT
The DNA here is from genome assembly GCF_016919245.1 of Streptomyces zhihengii. NCBI lineage: Bacteria > Bacillati > Actinomycetota > Actinomycetes > Kitasatosporales > Streptomycetaceae > Streptomyces > Streptomyces zhihengii. The sequence continues at coordinate 1,527,284 of NZ_JAFEJA010000001.1, forward strand.
CGACCGAGTGACCGCGGCGGGCCAGCGCGGTGGCGAGGGTGAGGCCGCCGATGCCGCCGCCGTGGATCAGGACGCGCAGGGGTGATGCCATCAGGTGTCTCCAGGGGTGGGCTGCGGGGGGTACGGGGAGGAGCGGGGCGTCAGCCGGCCACGGGCAGGCTCATCAGGTGGTCGACCAGGGCGAGCAGCACGTCCCGGTCGAAGTCGCGCAGCCGGACGTCGCCGACGAGCAGCGGGACGTGCGGGTCGAGGTCGAGCGCCGTCCTGATCTCCTCCGGCGTACGGGTGTTGTGGCCGTGGAAGCAGTTGATGGCGACCACGAAGGGGATCTCGCGGCTCTCGAAGAAGTCGATCGAGGCGAAGGAGGTCTCCAGACGTCGGGTGTCGGCGATGACCACACCGCCGAGCGCGCCGTTGACCAGGTCGTTCCACATGAACCAGAAACGTTCCTGGCCCGGTGTGCCGAAGAGGTAGACGACGAGTTCGTCGCTGACCGTGATGCGGCCGAAGTCCAGGGCGACGGTCGTCGTGTCCTTGGCCCCGATGCCGTCGAGGTCGTCGACGCCGACACTGGCCTTGGTGAGGTATTCCTCGGTCCGCAGCGGTGCGACCTCGCTGACCGCGCCGACCAGGGTCGTCTTGCCGACGCCGAAGCCGCCGGCGATGAGGATCTTGACGGCGGCGGGGGCCGCCTGACTGTTGGTCATGGTGGTTTCAGAGTCTCCGGAGTCCGTCACGAACGGCGGCGAGCGTGCTCCTGTCGGCGCCGCCCGCCGCGCGGGCCACCGTCAGCGGCGCGCGGGCGGTGAGAAGGCCCTGGCCGACGAGATCGGCCAGAAGGATCTTGGTCACCGAGACCGGGAGGTCGAGGCCGGCCGCGACCTCGGCGACCGCGGAGGGCCGCCGGCAGCGGGCGAGGATCGCCCGGTGCTCGGGCTGGAGCCTGCCGGGGCGCAGCGGCACCCCGCGCTCGTCGAGCGGTTCCTCACGCGTCGTCAGCACCGTGATCAGCGTGAAGTCGTCCCGCTCGGGAGCGGTCCGGCCGCGGGTGATGGTGTACGGGCGGACCATGCTGCCCGCGCCGTCCTCCGCGTACCCCTCGTCCTCCCAGTACGGGTTCACGCGCGTGGTCCGTCCCCGGTGCCGAACGCGTCGAACTCGCCGCGCACCGGGGTGCCGAGCTTCTGGCCGACCTGCTGGACGAGGTTGTGCATCGCCAGGGACATCACCTCGGCGTCGACCTCCTGGGACGCCACCACGGCCAGGTGGGTGCCCTGACCGGCGGAGATGATGAAGAGCCACAGGTCGGACAGCTCGACGATCACCTGGTGCACCACACCGCCGCCGAAGAGCTGGCCGACGCCCCGGGCGAGGCTCTGCTGGCCGGTGCAGATGGCGGCCAGACGCTCGGCGTCGGCGCGGTCGATGCTCCGCGAGTGGCTCACCACCAGGCCGTCGTCGGAGAGCAGGACGGCGTTCCGGGTCTCGGCCACCGAGTCCACCAGGCCGTCGAGCAGCCAGTCGAGGTCCTGGTGGGTGGCGGTTGTGCGTGTCATGACCGTTCTTCTCTCGTGGGATGGGGAGGTTCGGGCGGCGCGGTGGGTTCAGGCCGGTCCGCCGTGGGCGCCTCGTCGGTGGCGCGAGCGGCGCGCGAGCGGCGCTGGAACGCGCCGATCGTGGCACCGGCGCGGCGCGGGACGGGGCGCAGCAGCGGGTCGTCCTGCCACCGCGGTGGCTTGGGCGTGGCCGGCCGGGGGGTCACCGGGCCGACGCGCAGTTCGTCGACGAGGCTTGCCTGGCGCACCCGCCGCGGGAGCGGCGGTTCGGCGCCGGGCGGCGGGAGTTCGGATCCGGCCGGCGGGACGTCGGCCCCGGCGGCGGGGAGACCGGCTCCGCGCGCGGGCGATCCGGCCGTCTGCGGCGGCAGTTCGGTCCGCGGCCGGGGAAAGGCCACCGGGCCGCCGGCCGCCGGGGGCTCGGCCCCGGGGAGCTGCGGCGCGGGGGCGCCGTACGCCGCCGGGTCGCCCCCACCGGGCCCGTGGCCCGCTGCGGGAGGCAGCGCCGGGAACCGGTTGCCGCCGCCCGCGTAGGCCGGGGAGTTCGGGTCCGTGTAGGGCTGGAGACCGGTGATGTACTGCTCGTCGCCGAGCGGGGGGTGCGGGGCGCCCGCGGCGGAGCCGTGCGCGGGAAGCGCGGCCCCGAAGCCCGGGGCGGCGAAGACGTCGTCCTCGGGGTCGTAGGGGTGCCGCGGCTCGTAGCCCGCACCCCCGGCGCTCCCGTGCCCCACGGCCGAGTAGGACCCGGCGGACGTCTCCGGCGCGCCGGACGGGTAGGTCCCGGCGGGCGTCTCCGGACCGCCGGACGGGTAGGGCAGCGCGCCCGGGTCCTGGGCACCGGACTCCGCGTAGGGCTGGGCGCCGGGGCCCGGCGCGGGTGCGGGGTAGGGCGCCGTGCCGGGGCCCTGCGCGGGAGGCGACCAGGACCCGGCGGGCGTCTGCGGTGCATCGGCCGGGTAGGGCAGCGCGCCCGGGTCCTGGGCACCGGACTCCGCGTAGGGCTGGGCGCCGGGGGTCGACCAGGGGCCGGGGGCCTCCTGCGGACCGGGCGGGTAGAGCTGCGCGGGGTCGGCCGCGGGAAGGGAGCCGGGGGCCGCGAGGGGAGCCTGCGGATCCGCCGGGTGGGGCTCGGCTCCCGCCGGGTACGGCGCGGGGTCCTGCGTCGCGCCCGCCTGGGCGCCCGCCCCGGGGGCGCGGCCGCCGGAGTACGGGGCGGGCGGCTGGTCCGCCGCGGCGAAGGCGTCGAAGGGCCGGTCCGCACCGTCACCGGTGCGCGCGTGGGCGCCGCCGAGTGCCGTGACCTCGGCCAGTGCCCTGCCCTGCACCCGGCTGGGCAGCGCGCCGGGCTCGGCCGGCGCGGCGGGCGCGGCGGGCTGCGCGGGGACGGCCGCGAGGGGCGCCTGCTCCTGCTCCGGGCCGCCGACGGTGAGCTCGTGCGGGACGAGCACGACGACGCGGGTCCCGCCGTACGCCGAGGAACGGAACTCGACGCGCAGCCCGTACTGCGAGGCGAGCCGGGCGATCACCTGGAGGCCGAGGCGGATGTCGTCGGAGTGGGCGAGGAGGTCGAGCCGGGGCGGGCGGAGCATCAGTTCGTTGGCCTCGGCGAGCTGGGCCTCCTCCATGCCGAGGCCGCGGTCCTCCACCTCGATGGCCAGGCCGCGGCTGACGCCGGCCGCCCTGACCTCCACCGGGCTGGGCGGGCGCGAGAAGCTGAGCGCGTTCTCGATCAGCTCGGCCAGCACATGGGAGACGGGGCCGACGGCGCGCGCCGCGAGCCAGGGGCTGCCGTCGAGGTCGAGCACGACGCGCTGGTAGTCCTGCACCTCGCCCTGGGCGGAGCGCATCACGTCGAGCAGGGCGACCGGCTTGCGCCAGCGCCGGTGCGGGGTGCCGCCCGCGAGGATGACGAGGTTCTCCTCGTAGCGCCGCAGCCGGGCGGTGAGGTGGTCGAGGTCGAAGAGTCCGTCGAGCACCTCGGGGTCCTCGTGGCGGCGCTCCAGTTCGTCGAGCCTCTTGAGCTGCTGGCCGATGAGCTGCTGGGTGCGGCGGGCGATCCGCTGGAGGAGGCGCTCGAAGCCGCGGTGCTGGTCGGCCTGTCTGACGGCGGCCGTCAGGGCACTGGTACGGGCGAGGTTGAGGGACTTGCCGAGCTGGGCCAGTTCGTCGGACGACGCGTCCGTGCCGCTGTCCTCGATGGCGCGGGCCTCGGCCTCGACGTCGATGCGCTCGCCCTTGGCGAGGCGTTCGACGACGTCGGGGAGCGCCTTCTCCAGCGCCTCGGCCTGCGCCTGGAGGCTGCTGATGCGCCGGCGGAGGCTGCGGGTCAGCCGCCAGGTGGTCCAGATGACGGCGATGACGGCGAGCAGGCCGACGACGGTGGTGAGGACCATCTCGAGGAGCAGCGAGATGACACTGTTCTTGCCGTTCTCGACGACGAGCGCGGTGCGGTGTTCGAGCAGCTTCTCCAGCTCGGGGGTGAGCGCGTCCATCGCGGCGCGCCAGGTCCCGCGGTCGGCCGAGAGCGTGACCCGGCCGTCGCGTCCGGCGGCGGCGGGACGCAGCACGGTGGCCTCCACCTGCGTCTTCGTCTTCCACGCCGGGCTGCCGGTGATCTCCTGCCACATGGCCCGTTCGTCGTCGGGCAGGAAGGGCACGACCTTGGTGCCGTGCACGAAGGACTGGGCGGAGACGGACTGCCGGACCTCCTGGAGGTCCTCGGCGCCGAGCTTCCCCGTGCCCCAGCCGCGGGCGAGCAGCGCGTCGGTGCGGGAGATCATCTCCTTGGCCCAGAACAGGTCGACGAGGGGCTGGGAGAGGGTGGTGATCCTGCCGTTGTCGACATGGCTGAGGGCGGTGAACAGCCGGAGGTCCACGGCGATCAGGTCGGTGTAGTAGCGGTAGACCGCCTCCTGCTGGTCGCTGTCGCCGCCGTCCACCAGGGAGCGCTGGGCAGCGAGCTGCCCGATGGCCTCCCGGGCCTCGGCCACCGCGTCCAGGACCTCGGCGGGCGCGTCGTCGGCCGAGACGTCGGAGGCGGACCGGAAGGTCTCGACGGCCTCGTCGGTCTTCTCGCGCTGCTCGGCGAGCGCCTCCGCGGCGCCGCGCTGCCGGGCGAGGACCTCGGCACTGAGCCTCCGCTCCTCCTGGAGGTTGTAGTACACGAGGTTGGACGGCTGCCCCGCCTTCTCGGCCAACTGCCCCTGGGCTGCCTGCCGTTGGAAGTCGAGGAAGGTCTGTCCGCTGGTGACGGCCCACAGGGCGACCAGCGCGATGCCGGGGACGAAGGCCAGGACCAGCAGGGCTGTCCGCAACGACATGGACGTCGTGCCGGTCCGCCGTGACGCGCGCGTGCGCAGAGCGATCTCCTTGAGGAGGGTCAGCCTGACGGCTGATCAGATCCGTGCAGAACTACGACGCGTGAATACTAGTCACACCACGAATACAACAAGGAACCGACCTCACACGAGCAACACCGTTCACACGCAAGCCTGTTACACGAATTGCCGGGTCAACTCCTTTACCGCACAGGTCAGTCGTGCCCGCGCCCCGACGGCACGGGCCGCAAAGTCCAAGCGTTCACGACGAAGCATCCATGGACTCCCCCACCTCCGCCCGAGAGGGTCGAAACCGCCCCTCGCGGCCCCCCGGCGCCTCCACCCCGCACCGGGCGCCCCGCCCTGCTCGCGTTCGCTTGCGCCAAGCGGAGCGAAGGGATCGATCGACTCCGGCCCGCGCACGACCCTTGAGGCGTACCCGCGACAGCGGTAGCTTGGAGAGCAGTTGCGTGGTCTAGACCACTCTGGAGGTCTGATGAGGAACCGCAGAGCTGCCCTCGGAGTCCACTTCGCTCTCGCAAGCGCGCTTGCCATGGGGCTGCTGACCCACTCCCCCACCGCCGAGGCCGCCCCCGCTCCACTGCCACCGGTGACGCCCACTCCCCAGTCGATCGCCCGCTCCGGCGGCGACGCGGTGGTCACCGGCCGGGTCCTGGTGGTGGCCGACGGGGACACCGACACCGCCGCCCGCACACGGCTCGTCACCGAACTGCGCTCCCACGGCGCCGACCGGGTGGACGTCGTCGCCCCCGGCGCCGTACCGGCCGCCGCCCGCGGCCTGCTCACCGTGCGCCTGGGCCCGGCCGGCCGGCCCGACATCGCCGGCGCCCTCGCCGGCACCGCCGTCCCCGACACCGCCGAGGGGTACGCCGTGCGGGTCGAGGGCGGGCGCGACCGGCGGATCACCCTGGCCGGGCACGACGCGGCGGGCCAGTTCTACGCCGTCCAGACGCTGCGCCAGCTCTTCGTGCCCGCGGACGGCGACGACCGGCGGCCGGCGGCCACACCCCGGGCTCCCGGACCGGACCGCGAGTGGCGGGTCGCCGGAGCCGCCGTCTCCGACCACCCCGACATGCCCCTGCGCGGCACCATCGAGGGCTTCTACGGGGCGCCCTGGACACACGCCGAACGCCTGGACCAGATGGACTTCTACGGCGACGTCAAGGCGAACACCTACATCTACGCGCCCAAGGACGACCCCTACCACCGCGGCAAGTGGCGTGAGCCCTACCCGGCCGACAAGCTCGCCGAACTGGGCGAACTCGTGCGGCGGGCCACCGACAACCATGTGCGGTTCACCTTCGCCGTCTCGCCCGGCGAGTCGGTCTGCTACTCCGACCCGGCCGACCGCACGGCCCTGAAGGCCAAGCTCCAGGCCCTGTACGACCTGGGCACCCGCGCCTTCTCCGTCCCGCTGGACGACATCAGCTACACCCGGTGGAACTGCCCGGGCGACCAGAGCGCGTACGGCGCCCCCGGCCGGGCGGCGGCCGCCCGGGCGCAGGTCGACCTGCTCAACGACGTCCAGCGCGACTTCGTCGCCAGCCACCCGGGCACCGCGCCGCTCCAGACCGTCCCCACCGAGTACGGGGACCTGACCGACACCGCCTACAAGCAGACCCTGCGGGCCGGCCTGGACCCGGCCGTGGTGATGATGTGGACCGGCACCGACGTCGTGCCGCCGAAGATCACCGTGGACGAGGCGGACCGGGCGTCCGCGCTCTTCGGGCGGAAGGTGTTCGTCTGGGACAACTACCCGGTCAACGACTTCGGCAACACCAGCGGCCGGCTGCTGCTCGCCCCCTACGCCCAGCGCGAGGCGGGCCTGTCCCGGCATCTGTCGGGCATCGTGGCGAACCCGATGAACCAGCCCTACGCCTCCAAGGTCGCGGTCTTCGGGGTCGCCGACTTCACCTGGAACGACACCGCCTACGACCCGGCGGCCAATCTGCGCCGCGCCATGGCCCATCTGGCCGGCGGCGACCGGAGCGCCACCGAGGCGCTGCTGGTCTTCGGCGACCTCCAGCACCTGGCGCCGACCTTCGGCGCGACCCCGTGGCAGCCGCAGGCGCCCGCGCTCGCGGCGCGGGTGGAACGCTTCTGGTCGCAGTGGGACACCGGCGACCGGGCCGCGGCGGTCACGGAACTGCGCGCCTACGCGGAGGCGATCCGCCGGGCGCCCGAAGTGGTGCGCGGCGGCCGGGTCGAGGCCGGCTTCACCACCGACGCCGCGCCCTGGCTCGACGCGACCGCGCTCTGGGGCGAGGCGGCGGTGCGGATGCTGGACGCGCTCGACGCCCGGCTGGAGGGGGACGCGGCACGCGCGGACGAACTGCTGGCCGTGTCGCACGACCTCCAGCGGCGGGCGCGGGACGTCCGGATCGTGCCGGCGCGCAACACCTGGGGAAGCGTGCAGCCCAAGGTGGGCGACGGCGTCCTCGACGTCTTCCTCGTCCAGGCCGATGTCCGGCTGCGGCTGTGGGACGCCGCCGGCGGCGGGCGGAACCTGGCGGTGAAGGGCACCGCGAGCGCCTCCGGGGTGGAGCAGAACCTCGACCGGCTGGCCGCCCGGCACGTCAACGACGGCCAGATGGGCACCCGTTGGGCCTCCGACTACACGGACGCCGCATGGGTGCAGATCGCCCTCGCCGAACCGGCCCGGGTCGCCGCGGTGACCCTCGCCTGGGAAGGGGCGTGCGCGGCCGAGTACGCGGTGCAGACCTCGGTGAACGGCACCGACTGGACGACGGTGTCCACCCAGCGCCCCGGGAACTGCGGGACGGACGTGGTGCGCCTGACGGCCGGCGAGCCGGTGACCCATGTGCGGATGCAGGGCATCCGGCGGAAGACGACCTGGGGGTACTCGCTGTACGAGATGGGCGTGTACGGGGCGCCCGCGTCCTGACCCCGCGTCCCGAGGGCGGCGCGGGGCGGCCGGCGTGGCCGCCCCGCGCGATCCCGCGCCCCCGCGGCCTTACACCGCAGCGCGGAGTCGCGGGGTCGCGGGGTCGCGGGGTCGTGGGGTCGTGGGGTGCGGAGGCTCGGCGCGGCTCAGGCGATCCGGGTGCCGGTGCCGCTGACGCGGACCCGGGCGTCGCCCTCGCGCAGCTCCACCGTCAGCACACCAGGCCGCCCCATGTCGGCGCCCTGGTGCAGGGTGAGCACGGACGACGCGGGGACGAGGCCGAACTCCCGCGCGTAGGCGCCGAAGGCACCGGCCGCCGCGCCCGTCGCCGGATCCTCCACGACGCCGCCCACCGGGAACGGGTCGCGGACGTGGAAGACGGTGCGGGACTCCCGCCACACCAGTTGCACGGTGGTCAGCTCCAGCCGGTGCATCAGCGCTTCGAGGCGGGCGAAGTCGTAGGAGAGGTCCGCCAGCCGCTCCCTGGTGGCCGCCCCGAGCACGAGATGGCGGGCGCCCGCGAAGGCGATGCGCGGCGGCAGGGTCGGGTCGAGGTCGCCCGCGGGCCAGTCGAGGGCGGCGAGCGCCTCGGCGAGGTCGGCGTCACCGATCTGCTCGGTGTGCGGCTCGACGGTGGTGAGCGTGGCCCGCAGCACGCCGTCGTCCTCGGTCACGCTCACCGGCACCGTGCCGGCGGGCGTGGCGAACAACAGGTCGCCGGGGCCGATGCGTTCGGCGAGCGCGACGGACGCCGCCACGGTGGCGTGACCGCAGAACGGGACCTCCGCCTTCGGGCTGAAGAAGCGGAGCGTGAAGGCGCGCCCGGGCGTGCCGCCGAGGTCCTCGGGCGGGTCGGTGAGGAAGGCGGACTCGCTGTAGCCGAGGCGGGCGGCGACGGCGAGCATGGCGTCGTCGTCGAGCCCCGCCGCGTCCAGCACCACGCCGGCTCGGTTGCCGCCGGCGGGGTCGGCGGAGAAGGCGGTGTAGTGCAGGACCTCGGGCTCTGTCGTCATGATCGCTGCAACCGGGCGCTCCACCGGATTGTTCCCCCCGCCCCCGCCGAGGGCCTCCGGAGCGGCCGGCGGGGGTGACGGGAGGTGGCCGGCGGGGGCGGCGGGCGGGTGTCAGCCGGGGACCACCACCGTGCGCTGGGCCGAGAAGTCGCCCCAGGTGCCGTCGGGGAGGCGGGCGCGGAGCTTGATGCTGTACCGGGTGCCCGGGGGGTCGGTGACCGTCATCGTGTACGAGACGCGGGGGCCGGCCGGCTGGGCTCCCCACACGATGGTCGTCGCCATCTTCCCGTTGAGGAAGAGCTGGTGCTCCTTGACCGGCGCTCCGGTGTCGGGCGGGGTCCAGGAGAGGTCGATGCGCCCCTCGGCCGCCGTCGCCTCCAGACCGGCCGGTGCGGTGCCCGGTCCGTCGCCGGGGGCCGGGGCCGTGGTCAGGTCGACGGCGGGGCTGTCCGGGGAGGAGTTCTCGGAGGCGTCCCGGGCCCGCACGGTGAAGGTGTAGACGGTGCCGGGGCGCAGGTTGGTGACCTTGGCCGTGGTCTCGCCGCCGGGGACGCTGTGGACGCGGGCGTCCTCCTGGTAGATGTCGTACGCGGTGACCGCGGTGTCGTCCCGGGACGCGCCCCAGGTGAGCGTGACGGCGCGGCTGCCGTCCACGGTGCCGCGCGGCCGGAGCGGCGCGGTGGGGGCCGTGCGGTCGTCGGGCGCGGCCTCGGGGGTGGTCACGGCGACGGCGGCGCTCGGTGCGGACAGGTTGCCCGCGGCGTCCCGGGCCCGGACGGTGAAGCGGTACGCGGTCTTCGGGGTGAGGCCCTCGACGTCGGTCATGTGCTTGGCGCCGGGGAGGGTCTTCACCCGCTTGCCCTGCTCGTAGACCTCGTAGCCGGTGACGGCGGTGTCGTCGGTGGAGTGGTCCCACATGACGTGGACGGAGGTGGCGCTGCCGGCCTGGGCGCTGAGGCCGGCGGGCGTGGTGGGGGGATCGGTGTCCTTGTCCTCGCCACCGCAGGCGGCGAGGAGGAAGAGGGCGGTGCAGGCCAACACGGCCGGTGTGGGGGGACGTTGCACGGTCGGTCCTCCGCGGGCGACGGGCAGGTGTGGTGACAGGCTGCCAGTCGTCGGCGGATTGGTCCAGACCTATGCGCGGGTGCGATCACCCGGATCCGGGGCGGGCGCCCGCCCCGGATCCGGGTGACGCGGCCCGGACCGGCGGACGCGGTCACCGGGCCGCCGGCGGGCGCCCGCCCGGCTCAGACGCCCCGGCGGCGGAAGAACCCCCGCCCGCGGCCCGCGCGTTCGGCCGCCTCGATCCGCTCGCGCAGCCCCTGCGGGCCGGCCTCGGTGTGCACCGGGCTCCCCGGGCCGCGCGCGGCGAGCTGACGCAGCAGCTCCAGCGCCTCGGCCGGCTCCCCGCACGCCAGCAGCGCCTCGGAGAGCAGCAGGGCGCTGCGGACGGTCTCGGCGTCGTCCGCGCCGAGCACCTGCGCGCGGCCGGTGACCACCCGCCGCAGCACCGTCGCGGCCTCGGCGGCACGGCCGCACTTGAGCAGGCAGTCCGCCCAGTGGTGCTCGGCGGTGAAGGTGACCGGGGAGTCGCCCCGGGTCTCGGCCCGCGCGCGGGCGATCCGCTCCAGGTACTCCAGCGCCTCGGCGTGCCGCCCGTTCACCCCGAGCCGGAAGGCCAGCGCCTGGAGCGTGGCGATCGCGTCCGCGCCCGTGTCGCCGAAGGTGCGGGCCCAGTCGGCGGCGATCTCGCGGCACAGCCGGATCGACCCCTCGGCGTCGTTCATGGCCCACAGGCAGTCGGCCATCGCCTGCCGGGCCCGCAGGGTGCTGTCGTCGTCCGGGCCCTGGAGCAGGGTGCGCCGCCGCACGATGGTGCGGTACTCCCGCCGCGCCTCCTCCAGGCTGCCCGACCTGCGCAGGCCGTCGGCCGCCGCCGCCTGCCGGTCGCTCTCGGCGGCGTACTCGCGCATCCGCGCCGCGGCCGCCGACTCGCCGAGGGCGCGCAGCGGCGGCACCTCCAGCACGGCGGCCGTGAAGTCGGCCGAGGGGCGGTCCTCCGGATGCTTGGCGAGCAGCGCCTCCACCAGCCGCTGGAGCGCGTGCGGGAGATCGCTCCGCAGGGTGTGCAGCGGGCGCGGCCTCGCCTGCGCGTGCAGCTCCCGCAGGTCGCCCTGGGACCGTTCACGCGCGAACACATGCTGTCCGGCGAGCAGTTCGTAGGCGACGCAGCCCAGTGCGTACATGTCGCTGAGGGTGGTGTCCACGGCGCCGGGCGCCCAGCGCTCGGGGGCGAGATAGGCGGGGGTGCCCACGACGCCCGCCCCGGTGAGGTCGGTGGCGCTGTGGTCGCCCAGGAGCTTCGCGATCCCGAAGTCGCAGAGCTTGGCCTCCTTCTCGGCCACCACCATGATGTTCCCCGGTTTGACGTCCCGGTGGAGGATGTCGTGCCGGTGGGCGTGGGCCAGCCCCTTGGCGAGCTGCCACAGCATCAGGACGGTCTCGGGCACCGACCAGGAGCGCCCGTCGGCGAGCAGCCGGTCGAGGCTGCGGCCGTCGACGTACTCCATGACCAGGTACGCGGTGTCCCCGTGGGTGCCCGAGTCCAGCAGGCCCACCACATAGCGGCTGTTGGCCCGTTGCATCGCCTCCATCTCGCGGGCGAAGCGCCGGGCGCCCTCCGCGTCGTCGACCCGGGGCAGCATGGTCTTCACCGCGACGGTGGCGCCGGTCAGCCCGTCGGCCGCCTCCCGCACCTCGCCCATGCCGCCGTTGCCCAGGAGGCGCCCGAGCGTGTAACGGCCGCCCAGCACCGTGCCCTGCTGCATCCCCGCTTCTCCCCTTCCCGTCCCGGCCCCGCCCCGCTCCTCAGCCCCGCGCGGTGTGCACCCACGCCCGTACGTGCACGGCCCGCCCGGCGACCTGGTACGCCGGGGCGACGGCGTGGCTCACCGGCAGACCGGGGTCGGACTTGTGCCACAGGTCGTACGCCTCCGGGTCGTACGGCCGGCCCGCCGGGACCTCGAAGTCCCACCGGTGCACACCGCCGAGCCGGCCGATCCGGAACCGCAGGGCGGACACCTCCTGCCACGCCCGGCCCACGTCGGGCAGGGCGTCCGGGTCGCCCGTGACGCCCTCGGCCGCCCGCCGCCAGTCCGCGGGCGACGACGGCTGGGCGGCGAAGGCCAGCCGGCACAGGGCCGTCGTGATCCGGGCGTGCGCCTCGTGGCGCTCGGGCGCGGCCCGGTCCCCGTACGCCGCCCGCGCGGCGCTCCCCGCGAGGTCGTCGATCCTGCGGCGCACGTCGGTGTACCAGGCGGCGGTCTCGTGGTGGGCCGCGTCCTTCTCCGTGGTGGTGTCCTGGCGCACCCGCTGGAGCGCCTGGCGCATCAGGTCGAGCTGCTCGTCCTGCCGGGCGATGCGCTCCTCCTGGCGGGCGACCCTGCCCCGCAGGCGTTCCAGCTCCTCGCGCATCTTGCGCACCGGGCCGATCAGGTCGAGGACCGACCGGCGCAGCTCGGCGTCCTCGGGGCGGCCGGGCCCCGGGGGGCCGCTCGGGGGCGGCGGGCTCCCGGGCGGGAGGGCGGGCGACTGTGACATCTCTTCCCCTTCGTTGGTCCGCGTCACGGGGTGCGGGGGCTGCCGGCCGCCGTCCGCGCGGGACGGCGGGCGGGCGTGCTCAGCGTCCGGGGAGGCGGTCGGCCGCCGGACCGGGCGGGGCGTCCGCGGGCTGCTCGGGTTCCGGCTCGGAGCGGAAGTTCAGCACGGTGCTGTACACCCCGCCGGCCGGGTTCCGGGCGCTCACCTCGATCTCGGTGCCGCCGAACCGGAAGGTGACCTCGACGACGGGGTCCTCGTCCCGTTCTCCGAGCGGACCGGACAGGTCGACGACGACCTCCCCCGTCCACTGGGCACCCGGGCTGTTGACGGTCTTCAGCCCGGCGTCGGGCGACGAGTAGACCGCCACCAGCAGACGGGTGTCCGCCGCGTCGACGGGCCGCAGGGCGAGCCGCCACTCCGACCCCACCCGCACCGAGTCCCCGGCCCGGACGAACACCTGCAGGTGGCCCAGCCGGAAGGCCCGGCCGTTCGCGCCCCGCTGGACGGGGAGGCCCGCCACCTCGCCGCGGTCGAACAGCTTCCGGGGCAGCGCGACGGCGGCGCCGTACGAGCTGCGGGCCCGGCGCGAGTGGACGATCTCCGGCCGGCAGGCGTAGTGCACGGCGCCCGCGAGGACCGCGCGGGCCGGGCTGGGCGGGATCACGACGCGCACCCGCTCGCCGAACTCCCGGGTGACGTCCTCCGTCAGCCGGGACCTGACGTACAGCGACTGCGCGAAGCCGCCCACCACCACGATCCGCAGCGGCTCGCCGGGCTCGCGGTCGGCCAGCAGTGCACGGGCCTGGGTCACCACCTGGCGCACCAGCGGGTCGACGGTGCCCTCGAAGAGCGTGCGCATCACGTCCGCGGTGAGGACGATCTCGTCGTCGACGCCGTTCTGGCTGGAGGCGAGCCGCTCCAGGCCGCCGTGCCGGGTGATGGTGTTGCCGGCGGCGAACGAGAGCTGGACGCGCACCGGTTCGTCGGAGTCGACGCGGAAGGACGTCTTCGCGCCCTCGAACCCGTCGAGCAGCGCCAGCAGTTCGTGCTCGCGCTCCTGGAGCGCGCGGTACGCCTCGGGGCCGATCCGCCGCGCCAACTCCCGCTCGAAGCGCCGGTTGATGTAGTCGGACCCCTGCTTCCCGCCGACGGGCGTGCCGAGTTCCTCCAGCGTGCCGTCACCGCGGTCCCGGTACCCGGCGATGTCGACGGTGCCGCCGCCGCAGTCGACGACCAGGGTCGGCACGGTGGCGTCGCCGCCGATACCGGCACCCTGGTCGACCGCGCAGTACACGGCGGCCGCCTCCGGCTCGGTGACCAGGATCAACCGCTCCCGCCCGGCGGGGAATCCGGCCTCCTCCGCGGCCTGCCGCATCAGATTGCGCTCGGCGTCGTCCCAGATGGCGGGGACGGTCAGGCACCACCGCACGTCGTCGGGGTGGAAGCCGCCGCCGGTGATCGAGAGCAGGGCCCGGTTGCGCAGCTCCCGCAGATAGGCGGCGACCAGCGCCTTCGCCTCCTCGGGGGTGCCGCCCTCCTCCGCGTCCGGCTTCAGCCAGGTCTTGAACCCGCTCTCGAAGCGGCCCTTGACCTTGTTGGCGCGGGCGCGGCGGGCCGCGTAGCCCCATTCCAGGACCCGGCCGTCGTCGTCGAGGAGCAGCGCGGACAGGTTCTTCGGGTAGCTGACCGGCTGGTCCTTCCACTGGTCGAAGAAGTCGATCCGCCGGTCGGCGGGCTCCTCGCCCTCGTTCACCGCGCACCAGGCGAAGCCCGACCCGTGCGTACCGAAGTCGATCGCGGCCGCCACCCGTAACCCCATGCCGCACGCCCCGTCCCTGCCCGTCCCGCACTCCCTGACCATCTGTCATCCAAGCGCCTGCGGGGCGCCGGGACCAGCGCATTGGACAATTGCGGCAGACCAATTCCGCTCCGGGACGCGTCCGGCGGCGGGACGGGCCGCCTGACGGGACTTTGGCGGCTTTCTTATGGCTTCTTGAAGAAGAGCCCGTGAGCACCCGCAGGGGCGGCGGCCGGGCTTACGCTCAGGACAACCCCCCACGGATCCCGGCGGGCGCCGAGGCGCCTGCCGGGATTGTGCGTGACCGACTACCACCGAGGTGCCGTACGCATGAGTTCCCACCGGGCCGGCAGACGGTCCCGATCCCGTTCGCACGCCCGCCCCAAGGGCGGGCTGGCCCGTAACGCCGTGCTGACGCTCGGCGCGTTCACGGTCGCGGCGGGCGTCGGTGCCACCGTCCTCACGGACGGCCGGGGGGACGGGGCGGCCGACGGTGTCGCCGCGGGCGCCCCCGACGTCACCACGGCGACGGGCCCGCAGGGCGGGGCCGTGCCGCGCCCCGCGGACACGCCCGCGGCGAGCGCGAGCCCGTCCCGGTCGCCGCTGCCCGGCGCGACGCTCTCCCCGCAGCCGGACCGCTCCGCTTCGGAGGCGGCGCGCAAGGAGGCGGCCCGGGCGGCGGAGGCGAAGGCCGCGGCGAAGAAGAAGGCGTCGGCGAGCCCGACCCGTGCTCCGGCGACGACGGGCTCCGGCGGCGGATCCCAGGGCGGCGGGGACTCGTCCGGCTCCGGTTCGAACTCCGGCGGCGGCTCGGACACGACGCCGGACGGCGTCGAGGCGCAGGTGCTGGCGCTGGTGAACAAGGAGCGCGCGGCGGCCGGCTGCGGCCCGGTGACGGCCAACGCGAAGCTCACGAAGGCGGCCGACGACTACAGCGACGTGATGGCCGCGTCCGGCGTCATGTCCCACACCGGGCCGGACGGTTCGACGATGACCAGCCGGGTCGAGGCCGCCGGGTACGCGTGGTCCACGCTGGGCGAGAACATAGCCCGCGGGCAGGCGGACGCCGAGGCCGTGATGGACGCCTGGATGAACAGCCCCGGCCACCGGGCCAACATCCTCAACTGCTCCTTCGACGAGCTGGGCGTCGGCGTACACATGGGCGACGGCGGCCCCTGGTGGACCCAGAACTTCGGCGCCGGGCGCTGACCTCCCCGGCCCCGAGGGGGGAGGTGTCCGGCCCCGGCCGGACACCTCGTATCCCACCGACGGCACGCCCCTGACCGGCGGGCGCCACCACCGGCTCCGTGACATCGTGGCGCCATGACCATCGAGGTACGCCCGGCATCGGTCTTCGCGGACGTCCGCGCGGTGCTCGGCCCCAAGTCGCCGACGGCGAACGTCTGCTGGTGCCTGAGCTACCGGATCCCCTCGCGGCTCAACCAGGAGCTCCGCGGGCCGGCGCGCGGCGAGTACACGGCCGGTCTCTGCCGGGCGGACCCGCCGCCCGGGGTCCTCGCCTACGACGGCGACGTGCCGGTCGGCTGGGCGGCCGTGGCCCCGCGCTCGGAGACGACGTTCGCGCGCAACCGCAAGATCCCTCACGTCGACGACCTGCCGGTCTGGTCGCTGTGGTGCGTCCGGGTCCGCCCCGGACACCGCAAGTCCGGCATCTCCCACCATCTCATCGCCGGCGCCGTCGCATTCGCCCGCGCCCACGGCGCCCCGGCGGTCGAGGCGTACCCGCTCGACAACGGCGGTGCCCGGGTCGACCTGACCATGGCCTACGCCGGTCTCCGCGCGAACTTCGAACGCGCCGGATTCACCCACGCCGCCGACACCACCTCCGTCCTCGCCGGCCATCCCCGCGTGCTGATGCGGCTCGACCTGCGGTGAGGGGGCGGGGGCGGGCCAGGCCCGCCCCCGGATGACGCGGAGCCGGGGCCGGGGAGCGGCCCTGCCGGACCGGCGGAGGCGGACGACGCGGGGCGGGAGGCCGGGGCGACGGCCCCGCGGCGCGGGCGGAGGCGGGGCCGCGAGGCCGGGGCAAGGCCCTGCCGGACCGGCGATGGCGGAGGCGGACGACGCGGGGCCCGGGAACGGCCCTGCGGCAACGGCGGACGCGAGGCCGGGAGGCCCCGGCGAGGCCCTGCCGGACCGGCGGACGCGGATGACGCAAGGCGGGAGGCCGGGGCGACGGCCCCGCGGCGCGGGCGGACGCGAGGCCGGGAGGCCCGGGCGAGGCCCTGCCGGACCGGCGGACGCGGGGCCGGGCCGGCGGCCCCGTGGCGCGGGCGGACGCGAGGCCGCGAGGCCGGGGCCGGGTGCTAGCGGATGAAGCGGGGCAGCCACCTGGCCTGGTAGCCGGGGTGGCCCGCGTAGTCGGCCGCGAGCTGGCGGACGGCGAAGCCGAGGCCGACCGCGCGGCCGGAGTCGAAGTCGTCGGCGGGGCGGTCGGTGTCCCGGTGGGCGATCTCGCGGTACTCGTCCAGCAGCACACGGCTGGTCTCGATCCGGGCCAGCACCCGGGCGGGATCGTGCAGGGCGATGTGGCGGTCGAAGCCGGCGCCGCGCACGGTGAACGCCACTCCGGAGGTCCGGTCGCACACCTCCCCGGGCCGGTCGGCCGGGCATCTCCAGTTCTGGCCGCCGGCCTCGCGCGCGATCTGTTCCTCCTCGGCGAGCCGCGCCTCGATGAAGGACACCATGTCTGCGTTGGCGGCCATGCGAGATCGCACCCCTTCCCTGACGTGCTCGTCGGACTGCGGGACATTCTGGAGGACCGGACGCCCCGTGATCCACCCGGGTCACCCGTGCGGGCCGTGGTCGAAACGGCGAACGCCCGTCACCGTGCTGTGAAGATGCCGCGGGACGCTGATGGCGGGGCCGGCGCACGGAGCGCCGGACGCATCTCATCCGGGGGAACACACCATGCGCACCGTACACAGAGCCGCCGCCGTCCTCGCCGCCGTCACCGCCCTCGCCCTGACCGCCGCCTGCGGGCCCGCGGAGGACGACGGGGCCGCGGGAGCCGGGAAGCCCACGCCCGCCGGCTCCGCGGCCCCCTCGGCGACCGCCTCGCCGTCGGCGACCGCGTCACCGTCGGCACCGGCACCGGCATCGCCCTCGGCATCGGCATCGGAGGACGGGGCAGGCGGCGACGGCCCGGGGGACGACGTCTTCCCGTGCGGAACGGCCGTGCTGACGTTCACCGCGACGCTCGCGGAGCCCACGACCGGCAGCTATCTGCTGAAGGTCACCAACAAGGGGTCCCGCCCCTGCCGGGCGCTCGGCCACCCCGTGGTGACCTTCGGCGACCTGGACGGGGCGGCGACCGAGCGGGGCGAGGCGCCCGGCATCGAGGACGCGCTGCTGCTCGCGCCGGGCGCGACCGCCTACGCCGGCCTCATGGGCGGTCCCGACGACGGCGGCCCCGGCACGACCGTCGGCTCGATCGCGATGACCATGGAGACGGACTCCGACCTGGAGCAGACGCCCCTCGGCGCGCCGACGCCCGGTCTCCATGTCTCGCCCGACACCAACTCCGTGACCCCGTGGGTGGACAACGCGGAGGACGCGCTGAGCCTGTAGCGCGCCCGGCAGGTCAGGCGTCGGCGAGGGCGAAGGAGACCTGCACCCGCGCCCCGCCCAGCGGGGAGCGGGTGATCCGCAGGTCGCCGTCGCAGGCGCGGGCCGCGCGGGCCACGATGTCCAGGCCGAGGCCGGTGCCCCCGGCGCTGACACCCCGGGTGAGGGCCGCCTCGGGGTCGTCGACGCCGGGCCCCGCGTCGTCGACGGTCAGCACCGCGTGGCCGCCGGTCCGCTCCACCCGCACGGTGAACGCGGCGCCCTGCGGGGTGTGCCGGAAGACGTTGCCGATCAGGGCGTCGACGACGGCGGCCAGGTCGTCGTCGCCGAAGCGCACCGGGGCGGGGCGCGGGGTGAACGACCGCTCGCAGACCCGGTCCTGCTGTCCCGCGAGCACCGACCAGAAGTCCAGCCGCAGCGCGACCACCTCCGTCAGCTCGGCGGTCCGAGAAGCCGCGGCGGCGCCCGGCGGGTGCGCCGCGAGCGGGGTACGGGCGGCGGCGATGATGGAGTCCAGCTCGCTCTCCAGCTGGGCGACGGCGGCGCTGATGCGCCGGGCGCCGGGGGTCCCGCTCAGCAGGTCCGCCTCCAGGTAGAGCGCGGTGAGCGGGGTGCGCAGCCGGTGCGAGAGGTCGGCGACCATCTCGCGCTCGACGGCCAGCAGTTCGGCGACCCGGTCGGCCATGGTGTTGAACGCGAGGCCGGCCTCCTGGAGTTCCGGCGGCCCGTCCGGCTCCACCCGTACGTCGAGGTCGCCCGAGCCGAGCGCCAGGGAGGCGCTCTTGAGCCCGCGCGAGGAGCGGACCACCCGGGCGCCGAGGCGGTCGGCCACCAGCACCGAGCCGGCGACCAGGCCCACCGCGAGCAGCGACATCACGCCCCAGGAAGCCCAGACGCCCCGGGTGAGGTCCGCGCCCGGCACGAACGCCTCCACGACGGCGACCCGGTCCTTCGGGAGCACCACGGGCTGGAGGTGCACCCAGCCCTCCGGGGTGTCGGCGGAGAGCGTCTCGCGGCGGCGGACCGCCCGGTCCAGGGCCTCTGGGGGCGCGTGGGTGGTGCCGACGAAGGAGCCGTCGGGCAGCCGCACGGCGAGCCGGTCACGCCCGCCGAGCTCGGCGACGGCCTGCTGGACGTCGGCCCGGTCCGTGGTCAGGGCCAGCACCGGCGACAGGGCGCCGGCGCGCTGTTCGGCTGCGGTGGTGACCCGGTCGCGGGCCTGCTCGCGCACGAGGAGGGCGAGCGGGATGAGGAAGGAGAGCGCCACCATCGACGTCACGGCCAGGGCGATGCCCGCGAGCGCCCGCCTCATGGCGCGGTGACCAGTTTGATGCCGATACCGCGCACTGTGTGCAGATACCGGGGGTCCGACGGCTTCTCGCCCAGTTTGCGGCGCAGCGCGGAGAGATGGACGTCGACGGTCTGGTCCTCCACGTAGGGCTGCTGCCACACGTCGGCGAGGATCCGCTTGCGCGACATCACCTGGTCCGCGTTGGCGGCGAGATAGGCGAGGAGGTCGAACTCCCTCCGGGTGAGGGTGAGTTCGCGTTCTCCGAGGTGCGCGGTGCGGGCCAGCGGGTCGATCCGCAGTTCGCCGACCTGCACCACCTGCCGGCGGTCGCGGTCGGCCCCCGCGGGGACGGAGCGGCGCAGCACCGCCGCGATGCGGGCGGCGAGCTGGCCGCCGGAGAACGGTTTGACCATGTAGTCGTCGGCACCCGCGTTGAGCAGCCGGATGATCTCGGTGTCCTCGTCCCGGGCGGTGGCGACCAGCACCGGGACGCGGGATATGCCCCGGATCATCCGGAGCACGTCGAGCCCGTCCAGATCGGGCAGCCCGAGGTCCAGGACCACGATGTCCGGCGGGTCCTGGGTGACCTCGCGCAGCGCCTCGAAGCCCTGGTGGGTGGTCCTGACCGCGTAGCCCTGCCCGGTCAGCACCTCGATCAGGGCCGCGCGGATCACGGGGTCGTCCTCGACGACAAGTACGGAGGCCATGAGCAGGCACGTTAGCCGGTCGGTCACTATGGTGTCGTGTCCCGCCTACCGCGCTACCTGCTGATCTGGCTGTCGTGCACGGCGGCCAGTGTCACGGCCGTCATGCTGACCGTCCACTTCGTGGTGGGTTCGACCCGGCCGACGGCGCCGGTCGCCCGGTCCGCGCCGGACGGCTTCGACGCCTCCCCCGCGGCCTCGGTCTCCCCGTCGCCCCCGCCGTCCCGGAAGCCGAGCCCCACACCGCCGTCGCGCAAGCCCGGCCCGGCGCCCACCCGGACGACGGCGGAGCCCCGGCCGAGCCCCTCCCCCACCCCGCGCACGAGCACCCCCGCACCGCCTCCGCCGACCCAGGGGGCCGGCGCCGACGGGGCGGAGGCGGGCTGCGCGGAGGGCGGCTCCGGGGTGCACACCATCGACTCCGAGGGCGGCAAGGCGACGGTGCGGTTCGGCAGCGGCGGGGTGTGCCTGATCTCGGCCGTCCCCAGCCAGGGCTTCACCGCGAGTACGCGGCAGAGCGCCCCGCAGGCGCTGACGGTGACCTTCGCCGCCGACCGCCACCGCTCGGAGATCACCGCGTCGACCGAACCGTCCGACCGGGCAAGCGTGCGCGAGACCTCGTTCTGATCCCGGCCCGTTCCGGACCGGCCCGTCCGGGGCGCGGCCTCCGCCGCAGCGCGCCCGCCTGCCGCCGTCACCGTCAGGAGGGCGGGGGCAGGACGCGCCACTGGCCGCTGTGGCCGGGCGCGAGGGCCATGTCGTCGCGGACGGCCGCGTAGTAGTCCCGGCGCGCCTCGCGCTGGCGCGCCAGCAGCGCCTGCCACGCCTGCGGGTCCCGCCGGCCCTCGCGCAGGAAGCCCTCCATCTCCAGCACCACCTCCACCCAGGCACGGGCGCCGTCGACGGCCTCCCGGGAGCCCAGCATCAGCAGCGCCTCCCCCGACGGATCCCGCCCGTCGCTCGCCGCGGCGAGCAGCGGCGCCGCCTCCTCGGGGCTCAGCGGATGCGGATGCGGATCGTTCCCCAGGTGCGCGGCGACCCGGTAGTTGAGCGTGACGCTCTTCTTCAGCGACCGCGCGTAGTCGGCGTACACCTCCAGCCGCCGCTCCTCCCACCGCGCCGCCCGCTCCCGCCTGAACCGCGCGCGGTCACTGCGCATGATCGCCGTGTAGGAACCGAGAGCGCCGATCACGACGCCTATCAGCGCGGGGAGTTGCTGTATGAAGGCGGACATGCGGTCACGGTAGCGGGGTGCGGGCCGGGCGGGTGGCGGGAGCGGGGGTCAGTGGCGGGTGGGGTGGGCCGTCTTGCGGGCGTGGGCGGCCGCGTTCGCCACCGCGCGGTCCGGGTGGTGGGCCTGGAGGGTGGCCAGGACGCGCGGCGCGGTGGCGGGGGCGGCGTGGGCGAGGGCCTCGGCGAGGGCGGCGGGGCCGCCGGGCCATTCCGAGGCGGAGGCGTCGAAGACGGGGAGCAGGGTGTCGGGCGGGATGTCCGCCGGGCCGGGGATGCCGGTGCCGCCCGCGGCGGTCCGGCGCTCCACGTGGGCGAGCATGTCGTCGATCCAGCACTGGTCGAGTTCCTCGGCGAGGACCGTGGCGCGGGCGGTGAGCGGGACCTGGTCCTCGGGGGCCTGCTCGCCCCGGGCGAGCAGCACCCGGCGGGCGGCGGCCCCGGTGACCGGGTCGGTGAGCGCGGCGCGCAGCGCGGTGCCGGGGACGCCGGCGAGATCGAGGCGGGCGAAGTAGTCGGAGGTGCGGGTCAGGGAGAGGTCGGCGGTCTTGACCGCGGCGACGGCGTCGAGCAGCCGCCCCCACGCCTCGTCCGTGCCGCCGTGCCGCGCGGCCCAGTCGGCGAGCGCGGCGGCGCCGATCCGGGCGGGCCAGTGCCGGGCGGCGCCCACGGTCCCGGCCGCGTCCCAGGTCGCGACGGTGTCCCGGTCGGGCGCGGCCACCCGGCCGACGGCGAGGACGTGGCGCATGGCCGCGGCGCCGAGCGGGGTGAGCCCGTAGGCGTCGCCCGTGCGGAAGACGCATCCGGTGGCCGCGAGCTGGTCGACGAGTGCCGCCAGGCCCTGGGCGGGGACGTCGAGTGCGGCGCGGTCGGCCTCGGTCACGGCGGCCACGCCGAAGAGGCGGGCCAGCTCGCCGGCGGACGGGAGCGCGTAGGCGGCGGGGGCGCCCGGGGAGAGCGGCGCGGGGGCGTCCTCCAGCTCGGGCGGCAGGCCGTCGGCCCTGGCGTCGGCGGTCTTGCGGGCGACCGATTCGGGTGTGGAGCCGCGTTCGTACAGCGAGTAGAGGAGGTGCGCGGCGTCGAAGGAGTACGCCTCCTGGGGGCCGGTGACCAGGGGCATGCGCTCCGCCTGGGCGGCCAGCACGTCCGCGGCGAGCTCGGTCAGCTCCGCGGGCGTGCCGTCGGTCCACACCGCGGTGGCGGGGCCGGGCAGTCCGCAGCGTTCGGAGACCTCGCGCAGGTCCTCGTCGTCGCCGAAGGTCCCGGCGGCGAGCGCCGCTGGCAGCGGGGCGGCGTGCAGCAGCTCCCGGACGGCGCCGGGCCCGGGGAGTGCGGGCGGGGGCGGCAGCGGGACGGCGGAGTCGCCGTAGTAGTCGAGGTGTTCGTCGAGCATCCGGTCCGCGAGCGCCGCGTGCGGCAGGGCGGCGGGGCCGGGCGCGAGGTCGGCGTGGGCTCCGGCGAGGGCCGCGCTCAGCCCCTCGGCCGTCCAGCGGTCGGTCAGGGCGTCGGCGATCTCCTCCAGCGCGTCGCCGAGCGCGTCGTCGGGCCGGTCGGCGGCGAGCGGCGGCGCGGGCAGCAGCGGCCCGGCCGGCCCGGGCTCGTGCGCGTCGCGGGCGAAGGCGGCCAGCAGCAGTTCGGCGAGCAGCGCCCGGACGGCGAAGGTCCGGGCGGCGACGTCGGCGCGGTGCAGGCCGCCGGGCAGCGGCACCCGGTCCGCGCGCGGGGTGCGGGCGTGGGTGTCGAGCCAGGCCCGCACGGCGGCCCGGTCGCCGGCGTCCGTGCCGTCGGCGCGCAGCCGTGCGGCGTACCAGCGGTGCCAGGTGAGCCGTGCCGGGTCGTCGACGGCCTCGCCGAACTCCGGCGCGGCCTCGTCGACGGCCGCGAGGAGCCGTGCGTGGCGCTTGGCGTTCAGGCGCCCGGACTGGCGGACGCAGTCGGCGAGCGAGCGCAGCACGGCCGGGACGGCGGCGGCCTCCTCGGGTGACGCCCCCAGCAGGCCGGGCAGGTCCTCGCGGAGGATCCGGGCGACCAGGCGCGGCGTCGGTTCGGGCACTCCCGCTCTGCGGTCGGCGCCGTGCAGCGCGAGCAGCGTCAGCACCGCGTGCCCGGGAGCCGGGCGGCGCGCCGCCCGGCTCCCGGGCGGCCCAGTCGAGGAAGTCGTCGAGTCCGGTGTTGAGCGCAGGAGTAGGTGTCACGCGGGGAGCGTATGAAACCGGGCCCGCCCCACGGGGCCCGCCGGACGGTGGGTAGCCCGATCGGGGGACCGTGATCCGGGGGAAGGGCCCTGATCTGCGGGAAACGGGTGGCCGGGGCGGGCACCGATGAGTTCCGGCGCCCGGGCCGGTCCTTACCCGTATGACTGACGCAACCGAGACGACCGGTCCCTCCGGGACGACGCTCCCCGATCTCGCCGCCGCGGCGGCGGGTGTCGCCGCGCTGCTGCCCGGAGTGCGCGACGACCGCCTGGACGATCCGACCCCGTGCCCCGACTACGCGGTGCGCGAGATGCTCGCCCACCTCCTCGGTCTGGCGACGGCCTTCCGCGACGCCGCGGCGAAGGAGACCGGGCCGACGACGGCGACCTCGCCGGACGCGTCCAGGCCGGTGCTCGCCGGGGACTGGCGGACGGCACTGCCGGAGCGCCTCGCCGAGCTGACGGCGGCCTGGCGGCGGCCGGACGCCTGGGAGGGCATGACCCAGGCGGGCGGGGTGACCCTGCCCGGCGCGGTCGCGGGGCGGGTCGCGCTGAACGAACTGGTCGTGCACGGCTGGGACCTGGCCGTCGCCACGGGCCAGCCGTACGACGTGGACGAGGCGAGTCTCGCGGTGTCGCGGGAGATGCTGACGCCGACGGGCGACGACTCGATGCGGGACGCCATCTTCGGGCCGGTGGTACCCGTGCCCGAGGGCGCGCCCCTGCTCCACCGGATCGTGGGGCTGAGCGGCCGTCGCCCGGACTGGAGCGCCGCGCACCCGGCGTGAGCGCCCCGGCGCCGGGGGTGGCGCCGAGCGCCGAGGGTGAGGGCGGAGGCCGGGCGCGGCGCCGGACGCCGGGACGGGGCCCGACGCCGGAGGCGGGGCGGGGCCCGACGCCGGAGGCGGGGCGGGGCCCGACGCCGGAGGCGGGGCGGGGCCCGACGCCGGAGGCGGGCGGGGCCCGACGCCGGAGGCGGGGCGGGGTCGCGCCCGGCGAGGCGACGGCTCCGGCGTCCCCGGCGCCCGGCGCCCGGCGCCGATTGACACCGTCACCGCGTGAATGGGGCCGCGACCGGTGTTGGCGCCGCGGGCGCCGGTGGACCAGGCTCGTGGGCGGGCGCCCGCCGCGGGCGTCCGCCGACGCGAGGAGAGACCGCCGAGTGACCGCATTCTCCGGGGAGTTCCGCACGACCGCCGGTCCGGTGCGGGGCGCCGTGACGGCCCCGGACACCGTGGCCGTGCTGGGCATCCCGTACGCGGCGCCGCCCTTCGGGCCCGACCGCTTCCGGGCGCCGCGCCCGCCGCTCCCCTGGTCCGCCGTGCGCGACTGCACCCGGTTCGGTCCGGTGGCACCGCAGTCCGCGCGGCTGCCGGGGGCGCCGTACTGGTCGCCCGGCGACGAGGACGTGCTGACCCTCAACGTCTGGACGCCCGCACGGCGCGACAGCGCGGGCGGCGGCGGGGCGCTGCCGGTGCTGGTGTGGATCCACGGGGGCGCGTTCACCTTCGGGTCCTCGGCCCAGCCCGACTTCGACGGCACGGCGCTGTGCCGCGCCGGGCTCGTCGTCGTCACGGTGAACTACCGGGTCGGCTTCGAGGGGTTCGGGCATGTGCCCCCGGCGGGCGACGGGGACGACCGGCACCCCGACAACCGCGGTCTGCTGGACCAGATCGCCGCCCTGCGCTGGGTGCGGGACAACATCGCCTCCTTCGGCGGCGACCCGGGCAACGTCACGGTGGCCGGCCAGTCGTCGGGGGCCTCCTCGGTCGCCTGCCTGACGGTGGCGGAGGCGGCGCGGGGGCTGTTCCGGCGGGGCATCGCGCACAGTCCCGTCAACTCCTTCTCCTCCCCGGCGCTCGCCGCGGAGACGACCGGGCGGATCGCGGCGTCGGCGGGGGTGCCGGCGACGGCGGCGGGGCTGCTGTCCGCATCGCCGCAGGCCCTGGTGGCCGCGTCGGACGCGGTCGTCGCGGACTTCCGTGGTGACCCGGAGACGGAGCCGCGGCACTACGACCCCGTCCTCTACGCGCCCGTCGCCGACGGGCGCACCCTCGCCGCCGACCCGCTCGTCGCACTGGCCGGGGGTGCCGCGCACCCGGGCGTGGGGCTGCTGGTCTGCCACACCGCGCAGGAGTACTGGCTGCTGCACGCGGTCGGCAGCAGTGCCGAGGTCACCACCGAGGAGGGGCTCGCACGGTTCGCGGCGGACCTCCGGCTGCCGGCCGGACTGGTGGAGGAGTACCGGGAGCTGATGCCCGGGGCGCCGGTGCTCGACGTGTATCTCGCCCTCTACGGCGACGCGGTGTTCGGCGAGTACGGCTGCCGGCTCGCCGAGGCCCATGCGGCCGCGGGCGGCCGGGCGCACCTGTCCCGCTTCACCCGGCACCGGACGGACGCCGCGGGCGGCACCGTCCGGCCCTGGCACTGCGCCGACGTGCCGTTCGCGTTCGGCACCCTCGGGCAGGAGAGCGTGCGTTTCCTCGTCGGCGGCGGCGTCCCGGACACGGCCGACCACGACCTGTCCCGCCGGATGGTGGCCGCCTGGGCGTCCTACGCGGCGACCGGCGACCCGGGCTGGCCGCCGCTCGGCCCGTCCGGGGAGCCGGTGCGGCTGTGGACGACACCGGACGCGCACGAGGCGGCCCCCTGGACGGACGGGGGCACGGCGGTGCGGGCGGCCTGGCGCAGGGCCGGTCTGCCGCTGCTGGAACCGTGACCGGCGGGGCGGGGTCGCGAGGCTCCCGGTCAGCGGCCGGTGGACGCGGACGGGTCCCAGGCCATCAGGTTGCTGAAGAGTTCGGCCTGCTCGACGGCGTCGTCCAGGGCGTGATGGGTGTGCGGCCGGGCGGGCAGCAGCTCGCGCGGCATGGTCCGCTTGGAGACCGCGCGCAGCGGGAGCCCGGCCTTCACGGCGTACAGCGTCTTCATGTCCATGCAGCCGGAGTGCCCGAAGGGGCTCGCCCCGGTGAACCGGATCAGGTACCAGTACAGGAACGTCCAGTCGTACGAGGCCGGGTACCCGCACATCACCGGCTGCGCGCCGGCGGCCCGCGCCACCTCGCGCACCCAGTCCGTGAACTCCGCCATGGCGCGCGCCGGTTCGGCGCCGTCCCGCAGCAGCCGTTCCCGGTCGAGGCCGCTCACCGCGAGCGCCTCGGGGTCGAAGTCGGTCCCGATCGGGCGCAGTTCCCGGTAGAAGGTGTCGGCCGCGGGGTCGGCGGGCGTGTATCCGTCGGCGTCCTGCCGCCCGGCGACGGCGGCGCCGAGGCTGAGCATCGCGTAGGGGCCGGGGACGGGGCCGTCGGCCTCGACGTCGACGGAGATGTAGAGGCTGGGCTTCGGCGGCGTGTGTCGTGCCATGCCCGGCAGCATGCCAGCGGGGCGGCGGGGACCGCCCTGCATTTTCCGGGGCCGCCGGGCACCGGGGGCGGCGGCGCCCGCCGTTCCGGACGGCGCGCCGCTCGGCGCAGGGCGGGGCTCCCCTGAACGCCGGGCCCGGGTAGGGCCCGCCGGCTCGGAGGGCGCACCTGGGTCCGCGAGTTCGGGCCGCCGCCCGGCGAGCGGGGGCGCAGGCCGAAGTGAGCCACCTCCGAGCGCCATGTCCGGGTGCGAGCCCTCCGCCCGGACAGCGGCCCGGGTCCGCGAACGCCGGCCGCCGCCCGGGAAGCCCGCGCGCAGGGCGCAGTGAGCCGCCTCCGAGCGCCGCGTCCGGGCGGGGAGCCTTCCCACCCGGACGACGGCCCCGAGCCACGAACGCCGGCCGCCGCCCGGCAAGCCCGCACGCAGGGCGCAGTGAGCCACCTCCGAGCGCCGCGTCCGGGCGGGGAGCCCTCCGCCCGGACCACGGCCCCGGGCCACGAACTCCGGCCGCCGCCCGGCGGGCCGGGCAGGGCCGGAGTGCTTCCGTGAAGCGCCCCTGCGCGCGCACGCCCCGCACGCGGGGGCGTGCGGGGCGCGGAAGCGCCAAGGTGGACCTGCGGGTCGGGCCGTGCGCGGGCTCGGCCAGGAGCCCGCGCACGCACCGACCCGGCCGGAGCCGGTGCCTGCACCGACCCGGCCGGAGCCCGCACCGACCCGGCCGGGAGCGCGCACCTGCGCGCCCGCCCGCGGCGGCACGCCGCCCGTCAGCGGGCGGGCTCCGTCTTGGGCTCGGAGGCGGTGCGCTGCGCCGAGATCTCCCCTCCCGGCTCCATCGGAGCCGTCACCTCGTCCGCGTCGCGCCGCTTGCCGAGGTGGTTGAAGAGCAGGTTGAGGATCACCGCGGCGACGCAGCCGGTGGAGATCCCCGAGTCCAGGATGATCTTCGCGGTCTCCGGGAACGCGTGGTAGAACTCCGGCGCGCTGATCGGGATGATGCCGACGGCCAGCGAGACGGCCAGGATGAGCACGTTG
The DNA here is from genome assembly GCF_016919245.1 of Streptomyces zhihengii. Taxonomy (NCBI): domain Bacteria; kingdom Bacillati; phylum Actinomycetota; class Actinomycetes; order Kitasatosporales; family Streptomycetaceae; genus Streptomyces; species Streptomyces zhihengii. The sequence continues at coordinate 1,554,896 of NZ_JAFEJA010000001.1, forward strand.
TTGTCCTTCTCCAGACCGGCCTTGACCAGCGTCTGGATGCCGCTGGCGGCGACGGAGCCGAAGAGGACGACGCCCGCTCCGCCGAGCACGGGACGCGGGACGACGGCGATCAGGGCGGCCGCCATCGGACACAGGCCCATCAGGACCAGGAAGCCGCCGCCGCAGGCGACGACGAAGCGGCTGCGGATCCGGGTCATGGCCACCAGGCCGACGTTCTGGGCGAAGGCGCTGCACATGAAGCCGTTGAAGAGCGGGCTGAGCGCGGATCCGAGGGTGTCGGCGCGCAGCCCGGCGGCGATGGTCTTCTCGTCCGCGGGCCGTTCGACGATCTCGCCGAGGGCGAGCATGTCGGCCGTGGACTCCGTCATCGACACGACCATGACGACGCACATGGAGACGATGGCCGCCAGCGCGAACTGCGGGGCGCCGAAGTGGAACGGCGTCGGGAAGCCGATGACGTCGGCGTCGGCGACGGGGCCGAAGTCGGTGAGCCCGAAGGGGATGGCGATCAGGGTGCCGATCACCAGGCCGATGAGGACCGCGATCTGCTTGACGAACCCGCGGGTGAAGCGCCTCAGTGCGAGGACCACGAGCAGGGTGAGGCCGGCCAGGCCGAGGTAGGAGGCCGAACCGTAGTCGTCCGCACCGGGGTTGGGCCCCTGGGCCCAGCCGAAGGCGACGGGCAGCAGGGAGATGCCGATCAGGGTGATGACGGTGCCGGTGACGACCGGCGGGAAGAAGCGCACCAGTTTGCTGAAGAAGGGTGCGGCGAGGAAGCCGAGGACTCCGGCGACGATGATCGCGCCGAAGATGATCGGCAGCGCGTCGTCCTTGTCCGCGGTGGTGTCGACGATGGCCAGCATCGGGGCGACGCCGGCGAAGGTGACTCCGTTCACGAACGGCAGCCGGGCGCCTATCTTCCATATGCCCAGCGTCTGGAGGAAGGTCGCCAGACCCGCGGTGAAGAGGCTGGCGCCGGTCAGGAAGGTGAGCTCCTTCGCGGAGAGGCCGACGGCCGCCCCCACGATGAGCGGCGGGGCCACCACGCCCGCGTACATGGCGGCCACGTGCTGCAGGCCGCTGGTGAACATCTTGAGAGGGGGCAGGGTTTCGTCGACCGGGTGCTTCCGGTCTGCTGCATCGGCGGTCGGGGTGAGCGCGGCCACGGCGGTGCCTCCGGTCGGGTTACACGTCGTCGGCGACGTGTGGTGTCAAGGAGGTGGTGCGGGTGGTGCAGGAGTGCACGTACCGGTCGCCCGATCCGGCGGTGCGGGGTTGCGGGCTCGGGTCGTCGGACACGAGCCCGTGGTGCGGGCTCGGGTCGATGACACGAGCCGGGTGGCGACCCGGGTCGTTGACACGAGTCACCGTCACCGGGAGGCGCGCGGTACGGACCGCGCACCCCCCGGCTTCGGCTGCCGTGGACCCCGCTCGGGTCCACGGCCGCCGGCCGGGGGCCGTCCCCCCCGGCCGGAGTCCTGGGGTCAGCCCTGCGCGGCGATGCGCGCCAGGCGGCGTGCCTCGTCCCGCGTGGAGCGGGCGACGGCGTCCTCGTCCACCGTCGTGAGGTGGTTCGCCTCGACGACGGGCCTGCCGTCGACGAGCGAGAGGGTCACCGGTGCGGCGGCGCCGAAGACGAGCGCGATCACCGGGTCGGCGATGGAGGAGTGGGCGAGGGTGTCCAGCTTCCACAGCACCAGGTCGGCGAGCTTGCCCGGCTCCAGGGAACCGATCTGGTCGGCCCGGCCGAGGACCTGGGCGCCGCCGTAGGTGCCGAGGCGCAGCGCCTGACGTGCGTTCAGAGCGGCCTCGCGGTGGGCGCCGAGGCGGTTGATCAGCAGGGCGTTGCGCAGCTCGGTGTGGAGTTCGCCCGACTCGTTGGAGGCGGTGCCGTCGACGCCGAGGCCGACCGGGACGCCCGCCTTCAGCATGTCCGGGACGCGGGCGATGCCGGCGGCGAGGCGGGCGTTGGAGGAGGGGCAGTGGGCGACGCCGGTGCGGGTGCGGGCGAACGCCTCGATGTCGGAGTCGTTCATGTGGACGCAGTGCGCCATCCACACGTCCTCGCCGAGCCAGCCGGTGGACTCGAAGTAGTCGGTGGGTCCCATGCCGAAGAGTTCCTTGCAGAACTGCTCCTCCTCGACGGTCTCCGAGCCGTGGGTGTGCAGGCGCACCCCGAGCCCGCGGGCGAGTTCGGCGCCCCGGCGCAGCAGGTCGGTGGAGACGGAGAAGGGGGAGCACGGGGCGACGGCGACCTGGGTCATCGCGTCGAAGGAGGCGTCGTGGTGGCGCTTGACGGTCTCCTCGGTGGCGGCCAGCGCGCCGTCGAGGGTCTCCACGGCGAAGTCCGGCGGCAGTCCGCCGTCCTTCTCGCTGCGGTCCATGGAGCCGCGGGCGAGCGTGAACCGTACGCCCATCTCGCGGGCGGCGCCGATGATGGCGCCGGAGAGGTCGCCCGAGCCCTTCGGGAAGACGTAGTGGTGGTCCATGGCGGTGGTGACGCCGCCGCGGGCCATCATGGCGAGGGAGCCCTGCGCGGCGGCCCGCACCATCGGCTCGTCGATCCGCGCCCAGGTCGGGTAGAGCGCCACCAGCCAGTCGAAGAGGTTGTGGTCGGTGGCGAGACCGCGGGTGATCCACTGGTAGAAGTGGTGGTGGGTGTTGACCAGGCCCGGGGTGACGAGGTGGCCGGTGCCGTCGACGCGGCGCACGACGTGTCCGAGCCCGGCGGGGGCCGCGCCCGCGCCGACGGATTCGATCCGGTTGCCGGCGACGACGACATGGCCCGAGGCGTACTCGGTGTCGTGGGCGTCGACGGTGGCGATCGCGCAGTTCTCGATGACGATGCGCTCGGTCGCGCCGTCGGGGGATGCCGAAGGTGCCATGGTGCGTCCTTCTTCTGTCGGTTGTGGCGGCGGTCCCCCGGGCCGGCCGGACCGGGGGGAGGGCACGGCAGGACCCTAGGAGGATTTGAGTGCCACAGCCGGGTGGCTGCGGGTGCCGAGATGGTGGAAGAACAGGTTGAGAGCGACGGCGACGAGCGCTCCGGCGCTGATCCCGGAGCCGAGGACGGTCTGCGCCCAGGCGGGGAATCCCGCGTAGAAGGTGGGCGCGGCGAGGGGGATGATGCCCGCGCCGAGGGCCACGGCGACCAGGATGATGTTGGAGCTGTCGTCGAGTCCCGCCTCGGAGAGGGTGCGGATGCCGCTGACGGCGATGGAGCCGAACAGGACGATGCCGGCGCCGCCGAGGACCGGCATCGGCACGAGGGAGACGACCGCGCCGAGGACGGGGAAGGCGCCGAGGACGAGCAGGGCGGCGCCGGCCACGGCGACGACGTAGCGGCTGCGGACCCGGGTGAGGGAGACGACGCCGACGTTCTGCGCGAAGGCGGAGGTGGGGAAGCCGCCGAAGACGGGGCCGAGGAGGGTGGCGATCCCGTCGGTGCGCAGTCCCCGGGTGATGGTGCGTCCGTCGCTGCGGCGCTCGCAGATCTCGCCCAGTGCGAGCATCCCGGCGCTGGACTCGGTCATCAGCACCAGCATCACGATGCACAGGGAGAGGATGGCGGCGGGCTGGAACTCGGGTGCGCCGAAGGCGAAGGGGCTAGGCAGCGCGGCCACCGGGGCCTCGCGCAGTGCGGAGAAGTCGGCCATGCCGAAGGGGATGGCGGCGAGGGTGCCGATGAACAGGCCGAGCAGCAGGGCGACCTGGCGGACGAAACCGCGGCCGAAGCGCTGGAAGAGCAGGATCACGAGGAGGGTGAAGCCGGCCAGTGCCAGGTACTTCGTCGCGCCGAAGTCCGCGGCCGTCGCGTCGCCGCCGCGCGCCCAGGCGACGGGTACCGGCATCAGGGTGACGCCGATGAGGGTGATGACGACGCCGGTGACGAGTGGAGGGAAGAAGCGCAGCAGCCGCCCGAAGAACGGCCCGACGAGGAGGCAGAACACACCGGCGACCATCACCGCGCCGTAGATGGCGGGGAGTTGGCGTCCGGGGGCGCTGGTCTCGGCGATGGCGAGCATCGGCGCGATGCCCGCCGAGGACGCGGCGTTGACGAACGGGAGCCGGTTGCCGGCGATGTTCGCGACGCCGACGGTCTGGAGGATGGTGGCGAGACCGGCGATCAGCAGGCTTGCCGCGATCAGCCGGGTCATGCCGGCGGCGTCGAGCCCGACGGCCTGGCCGATGATCAGCGGAGGGGTGACAACGCCCGCGTACATGGCGGCGATGTGCTGGAGCGCGGCGGGAACGAGCCGCGCGAGGGGGAGCTTCTCGTCCACCGGGTGGACGTCGGAGGTGAGGAGCGTGTCCGGTGCCGGGTGAGCCGGCCCCGTGGGGGGCTGTGCCATGGTCTTCCCTCCGGCCCGCGGGGCCGCCCCGCCCGAACTGCGGGCGGGCGAGGCGGCCGGCGGCCTGGCGTCCGTCAGAGGTTGGTCATGTCGACCGGGATCCGCGGTTCGACGCCGTCCCGGAGCACGGTGGCCTCGATCAGACCGTAGGGACGGTCCGCCGCGAAGTAGACCTCGTTGTCGTTCTTGAGCCCGAAGGGTTCGAGGTCCACCAGGAAGTGGTGCTTGTTGGGGAGCGAGAAGCGGATCTCGTCGATCTCGCTGCGGCTGTTGATGATCCGCGAACCCATCTGGTAGAGGGTCTGCTGGAGCGACAGCGAGTACGTCTCCGCGAAGGCCTGGAGCATGTGCTTCCTGGCCTGGGCGTACGACTTCTCCCAGTGGGGCATGCGCTCCTCGTCCGAGGTCCAGTTGTACCGCCACTGGGCGGCCACCTGGGTGGCGAGGATGCGGTCGTACGCCTCCTTGAGCGTCGTGTACTTGTCCTTGACGTAGCCCCAGAACTCGGAGTTGGTCGAGTTCATCACGACCAGGTCCTTGAGGCCGGAGATGACCTGCCACGACTCGCCGTCGTAGGTGATCTCGGTGGTGCGCACCTCCTGGCCCTGGCGGACGAAGGAGTGCTTGACCTCGTCGGCGCCGATGAACTTGGAGTTGCCGTCGGAGGTCTCGATGCGCTCCCAGGCGTACTCCTCGATGCGGATGCGTGCCCGGTGGATCGGCTCCTGGCTCGTCACGAAGTGGCGGGCGAGGTGGATGCCGAACTGCTCGGCGGACTCTATGCCGTACTCCTTGGCGAACGCGTACACCGTGTTCTTGGTGGTGTCGGTCGGCAGGACGTTGGCGTTCGAGCCGGAGTAGTGGACGTCCTCCATGTCGCCGGAGAGGGCGACGGAGACGTTCAGGTCCTTGATGTGGTGGGTGTCCCCGTCCCGCGTGATCTTGACGACGCGGTTCTCTGCCTTGCCGTACTGGTTCTGTCCCAGAATCGTGGGCATCTGCTAGCTCCCTCGGTATACGGAGTAGCCGAACGGGTTGAGCAGCAGCGGTACGTGGTAGTGCTCGCCCGGCACGACGGCGAACGTGATCGCCACCTCCGGGAAGAACACGCCGCTGTCCCGATTCGCGGGGGCGTCCTGCTGCGCCTCGGCGTCTTGCTTCTTCGTGAAGTACGCCTCGGTCTCGAAGTCGAGACGTACCCGGGTCGTTCCCTCCGGCAGAGCCGGGAGGTCCTTGCACCGTCCGTCCGCGTCGGTGGCCGAGCCGCCGAGCGGCCGCCACTCGGCCGCCGGCCCCCCACGGGCCGACAGCGAGATCGCGACGCCTTCCGCGGGGCGTCCGGCGCTGGTGTCCAGGATGTGCGTGGACACCGATGCGGTGGTTTCGGTACTCATGCTTCTTCCTGCTCTACGAGGCGGGTCAGACGGATGCGGTTGATCTTGCCCAGTTCGGTGCGGACGATCTCCCGCTCCTGTTCGGGCGAGTTGCCGATCCGTGCCCGCAGGGCGTCCCGCATCTGCTCACCGGTGCGGCCGGTGGCGCAGATCAGGAAGACATGGCCGAACGTGTCCTGGTAGGCCAGGTTCAGTTCGAGCATCTCGGCCTTCAGGTCCTCGGACGCCCCGGCCATGCCGCTCTGTTCGCGCGACGAGGTCGGGTCGCCCGGCTTGGGCCGGCCGATCGGCGGGTGACCGGCCATCGCCTCGGCCAGGTCCTTTGCCGTCAGCTCCGCCGTGGCGGCGTCGCTGGCGGCGAAGAGGGCTTCGGTGTCGGCGTACGGGCGCCGGGCGAGGATCCTGCTCGCCCAGGCGCCGCTGGCGCAGACCTCGCGCAGCGCGGTGTCGGCCGCGCTGTCCTCGGAGGCGTTGAACCGGGCGAGGCCCGGGTTCTCAAGTGCAGTCACGGGAGCCTCCGTGGCTTGATCATCTCGGTGCGTCGGACGGGCTGCGGATAGCTAACGCCCTCAGGAACACGACGTCAACACTTTGTTGAAAAGTCGCGGACACAAAAGCCGCCGTCCGGAACACCGGACGACGGCTCGTGATCTGCGGCCGGGGAGCGGCGGCTCAGTCGCCCTTCGCCGCGTTCTCCCTGTTCAGGTAGTTGTACACGGTGAAGCGGCTGACACCCAGTGCGCCGGCCACCGTCTCCACGCCGTGGCGCACCGAGAACGCCCCCCGCGCCTCCAGCGTCCGCACCACCGACTGCTTGGTCCTGCGGTCCAGCTCGGCCAGCGGGCGGCCGTGCTGCCGCTCCAGCGCGGCGAGGATGTGGTCGAGGGAGTCCGCGAGCTGCGGCAGCCGCACGGCGAGGACCTCCTCGCCCTCCCAGTGCAGCACCACGTCGTCCTGCCCCGCGTCGGCGGGCTCGATCAGCGTGCCGCCCATGGCGTCGACGAGCGGCTTGACCGCCTGCGCGAGGGCGTGGTCGAGGCTCATCCCTCGCCCTCCGCGGCGCCGTCGGCGTCCGCCGCACCGACCACGTTGACCTGGAGGGACACCCGGGTCGCCCCGTTGTGCAGCGCCTCGCGCAGCAGGGCGCCGACGGCGTCGAGCACCTCGTCCGTCCCGCCCTCCGCCGTGTTCCCGAACGGACCGACGTCCACCTTGTCCAGCCCCGCCCCCTCGACGACGTCCCGCGCGGCGAGGGCGTGCGCCGGCGGTTCGTCCAGGTCGAAGGGTTCGGTCGTGAACTCCACTCTCAGTCGCACCATGCCCCCAAGGTAGCCCTCGGGCGGGCGGCGGGACCGGGGGGTGGGGGAAACCCTCCGGGGTGGGCGGGGGGCGGGGCGCAGGAGCCATGGAGCTGCGGGGGCAGGGGGGTGCGGGGGCGTGGGTGGCGCGCGGGCCGGTGGCGGCGAGGCGCGTGGGCCCGGTCCTGCCGCCCGGGTGCCGGCCGTCGCCGTGTGCACGGCCTGCGGCCGTGTCCTCCATCGCCGGACGGGCTGGAGAAGCCGGCCCACGCGACGCCGGCGCAGCGACCTCCCGACACGACCCCGCAGCGAGCCGCGGCGCGGCGGCCTCGCCCGTAGGCTCGGCGGGGTGAGATGGCTGCGGGTCCTCGGGGCGATCCTGCGCGCCGGGCTGACGATCGAGCGCACCCGGCTCGAACCCCTGGTGGCGCTGCGCGCCGCCGCCGGAGTGGCGATCGTGGTCGGCCTGTTCCTGTGGCTGGTCTCCCCGGCCTACGCCGCCTCCTCCGCCCTGGGCGCGTTCTCCGCCGGGACGGCGACGTTCCAGCGGAGCTGGCGTCCGCGGAAGGTGCTGGCGCTCGGCGCCGGGGCCGGGCTCGCGATCAGCACGTTCTGCGGCTACGTGGCCGCCGGTCATCCGGTGTCGTTCCTGCTGGTGCTCGCCACCTGGACCTTCCTCGCCGGCATGGCGTGGTCGGCCGGGCCGACGGCGGGCATCGTCTCCTGCGCCACCGTCGCGGCGATGCTGGTCACCGTCACCCTGCCGACCTCGGTCACCGAGGCGCTGGAGCACGCCGGGGTCATCGCGTTCGGCGGGCTGGTGCAGGCGGCGCTGATCTGGGCCTTCCCCATCCGCCGCTGGGGCGCCCACCGGGACGCCCTCGCCGACGCCTTCGCCGCGCTGGCGGACTTCGCCCGTCGGCTGCGGCACGACCCCGAGGCGCCGTTCGACGCCGAGCCGATGACCACCGCCCGCGACGCGGCCACGCTGACGCCCTCGCAGGCCCGGCGGCGCCCCGCCGTGCTGCACGGGTCGCGCGGCCTCGCCGAACGCATCCGCCCGGTGCTGGCGACCCTCGCCGACCCCGAGGTCGGCGCCCCCGCCGAGGGCCCGGGCCGCGACCGCGCCCGGGACCTGCTGGCCACCGCCGCCGGGATCCTGGACGCCGCCGCCCGCGCCATCCGCCGCGGGGAGCCGGTCAACGTGCCGGAGCACTCCGTCGAGGCGCTGCGGCGCGACACCCGGGGCCCGGACCCCGCCGCGGGCGACGGGGAGGCCCGGGATTCCGGCTACGCCGAGTACGCCTCGTACGCCGGGTACGACGGTGACTTCGACCCGGGGGCGCTCGACGGGTCGGCCCTGCGCGCCGCCCGGCGCCTGGCCGACCTGCTGGAACAGGCGGTGGAGATCGCGGACAGCGGGGACGCCCTGGCTCCCACCCGCGCGGGCGGGAGCCAGGGCGACGGCGGGCCGCTGCGCCGGCCGACCATGCTGCGGCTGGTCCCCGTGCTGCACCGGGCGTTCCGGCGCGAGCTGCGCCGGGACTCCACGGTGCTGCGCCACGCCCTGCGCCTGGCGGCGGTGGCCTGCGCGGGCTACGGGATCGGGACGGTCGTCTCCCCCGACCACGGCTACTGGGTGCCGATCACGGCCGTGATGGTGATGCGCCCGGACTTCCACCAGACCTACGCGCGGGCGGTGGCCCGCCTCGCGGGGACGGCCGTGGGGGTGGGGCTCGCCACGGCCACCGTGCAGCTCGCGCACCCCGGCTCCTGGGTCACCGGCGCGCTGGCGGTGGTCGCCGCCGGGCTCACGTACCTGCTGATGCGCACCGGGTACGCCGCGTCCCAGTGCTTCACCGCCGCGTACGTGGTCTTCCTGCTCGGACTCGGCGGCGAGACCTGGCAGGAGACGGCCGGGGACCGGGTGCTGCTGACGCTGCTGGGCGGCGCGATGGCGATGACCGCGTACGCGCTCTTCCCGGCGTGGGAGACGCCGCGCATCCTCGACCGGCTCGCCGACCGGCTGGCCGGGACGGGCCGGTACGCGGCCACGGTGGTGCGCGGCTACGCGGAACCGGCCACGGAGAGCCGGTCCGAGGTCCATGACGCGCTGCTCGCGGGCCGCGCGGCGGACGCGGCGTGGAACGAGGCGTTCCTGCGGGCGAAGCAGGAGCCCGTCCTCCACCCGGGCCTGACCCGCGAGGAGGCCGAGGAGGCCGACGACGCGCTGACGTCGCTGGGGCGCGCGGCGATGCTGCTGGAGACCCATCTGCCGGGCCCGGACGCCCGCCCCTCCCCCGGCGCGAGCCGGTTCGCCGAGGCCCTGGAGGCCGACACCGAGCAGGCGGTGCGCGATGTGCGCCGCCGCCGCGCGCTGGACTGGGACCGGGTGGAGCAGGCGCTCGACGAGTGGAGCGACAACGACGACCCGGTCGTGCGCGGGGCGGCCGAGCTCCAGACGCGTGCGCTGGGCGAGCTGACGGCGGCGGTGAGCCGCTCGCCGCTGGAGCAGGACGTGGAGCCCACCCGCCAGGTCCGCCGCGTCCAGCGCGAGGTCGAGGCGGAGGAGTCGGGCACGACCCCGGCCCCGGCCCTCGCGGACCGCACCCCGCCCCCACCGGAGCCCGACACCCCCGAGGCCCCGGCCGACGGCGGCCGGACCGCCGGCCCCACCGACGACCGGGCCGCCGACCCCACCCCGGACCGCCCGGCCGACGCGGGTGCCGGCGGGGCGGCGGCGGCGCGGCAGGCGGCACCGGCGGGCGCAGGGCGGCGGCGGCGCGCGGCCGACCGCTCCGGCCGGAACCCAGCCGCCACCGGAGAACGCACCCCCGCCCCGAACCGCCCGGCCGACGCGGGCGGCGACAGGCCCGGCACCGCCGACGGCACCGGCCGTCGCGGGGCCGACGGCGCGCACGGCGCGCGGGACGGCGACGGCGGCCGGGACGCGTCGCGGTCCCGGCCCGCCGGTGAAGGCCGCCCGGACTGACGCCCGGCGGCGCCCCCGCCGCATCCCCGCCGCACCCTCGCCGAGCTGCACCGATCCCTCGTTCCGCGTGCTCCGGCGCCCTGCCGCCGGAGCGGTGCGGGCGGGGGCTCGGCGTCGGCCGGCGGACCGGGATTTTTGCCGGCGCGTCTTGACAGGCTCCGCACCCCCTGAGCAGAATTCCATTAAGCAGAAAGAAACTTCCGCAATACGGAAGGAGCGCACAACCCTCATGGGATACGCGGACCAGCGCTTCGATGTGAACCTCTCGATCCTCTTCACGGAACTCCCGCTCCTGGAGCGCCCCGCGGCCGCCGCCGCGGCAGGCTTCACGGCGGTCGAGCTGTGGTGGCCCTGGATCGACACCCCCACCCCGCCGCAGGCCGAGCTCGACGCCCTCAGGAAGGCGCTCGACGACGCCGGCACGCAGCTCGTGGGCCTGAACTTCTACGCCGGCGAGCTGCCCGGCCCCGACCGGGGTGCGCTCTCGCTCCCCGGCACGGAGTCCGACCGCTTCCGCGCCAACATCGAGGTGGCCGCCGACTTCGCCGCCTCGGTCGGCTGCACGGCGCTCAACGCCCTCTACGGCAACCGCGTGGACGGCGCCGACCCGCAGGTCCAGGACGCGCTCGCCCTGGAGAACCTCGCGCTGGCGGCCCGCGCGGCCGACCGGATCGGCGCGATCCTGCTCGTCGAGACCCTCAACAAGCCGGAATCGCCGCTGTACCCGCTGGTCAGCGCCCCGGCCGCGATCGACGTCGTCGACAAGGTGAACGCCGCGACCGGCCTCGGCAACGCCAAGTTCCTGCTGGACGTCTACCACCTGTCGATGAACGGCGAGAACGTCTCCGAGGTCATCGCCGCGTACGCCGACCGGACCGGCCATGTGCAGATCGCCGACAACCCCGGCCGCGGCGCGCCCGGCACCGGCTCGCTGCCGCTGGAGCGGCTCCTCGACGAGCTGCGGGCCGCCGGATACGAGGGCTTCGTCGGCCTGGAGTACAAGGCGGGCGACCGGCCCTCCGCGGAGGCCTTCGACTGGCTCCCGGCCGCGGCGCGCCCCGCCAACTGACCTCACGCAGTACCTGTTTCGAGAAAGGCACCCTCATGAGCAGCTCCCTCCCCAAGGTCGCGTGGATAGGTCTCGGCATCATGGGCTCCCCCATGTCCGAGAACCTGCTGAAGGCGGGCTACCCCGTCACCGGCTTCACGCTGGAGCAGGACAAGCTGGACCGCCTCGCCGCGGCCGGCGGCACCGCCGCCGCCTCGATCGCCGAGGCGGTCGCCGACGCCGATGTCGTGATCACGATGGTGCCCGCGTCCCCGCAGGTCGAGGCGATCGCCTACGGTCCCGACGGCATCCTGGAGAACGCGAAGCGGGGCGCGCTGCTGATCGACATGTCGTCGATCACCCCGCAGACCTCGATCGACCTGGCGAAGGCCGCCGCGGAGAAGGGGATCCGCGTGCTGGACGCCCCCGTGTCCGGCGGCGAGGCGGGTGCGATCGAGGCCGTGCTGTCCATCATGGTGGGCGGCGAGCAGGCCGACTTCGACACCGCGGAGCCGATCCTCGAGGCCCTCGGCAAGACGATCGTGCTGTGCGGCCCGCACGGCTCCGGCCAGACGGTGAAGGCCGCCAACCAGCTCATCGTGGCCGTCAACATCCAGGCGTGCGCCGAGGCCGTGGTCTTCCTGGAGAAGTCCGGTGTGGACCTGGCGGCCGCGCTGAGCGTGCTGAACGGCGGCCTGGCCGGCTCGACCGTGCTGACCCGCAAGAAGGACAACTTCCTGAACCGGGACTTCAAGCCCGGCTTCCGTATCGACCTGCACCACAAGGACATGGGCATCGTGACCGACGCCGCCCGTACCGTCGGCGCAGCGCTCCCGGTGGGCTCGGTCGTCGCCCAGCTCGTCGCCTCGCTGCGCGCCCAGGGCGACGGCGGGCTCGACCACTCGGCGCTGCTGCGCGCGGTCGAGCGCCTCTCCGGCGCCCAGGTCTGATCCACGGGCCCTCCCCCCGCCGCCGCCCGGCACCCGCCGGGCCCGCGGCCCCCGATACCCCGGTCGGCGTCGGCGCTGACACCTGTCCTGTCGCGCCCAGGCGCCGACGCCGACCGGAACATCACCCACCGCTTTCAACAAACTGTTGACGTTTTCTTCGCGGCGAATCTACGCTCCTCGAACCGTCAGCCAGTGCAGCTCCCGTACGGAAGGCCGAACCGATTCCATGACGCAGCGCGTGCTTACCACCGAGTCAGGCGCCCCGGTCGCCGACAACCAGAACTCCGCCTCCGCCGGTGCCGGCGGCCCGCTCCTCCTCCAGGACCAGCACCTGCTGGAGAAGCTCGCGCGCTTCAACCGTGAGCGGATCCCGGAGCGCGTGGTGCACGCCCGCGGTTCCGGTGCCTACGGCTACTTCGAGGTCACCGACGACGTCACCGCGTACACCCGGGCCGACTTCCTCTCCGAGGTGGGCCGGCGCACCGAGACCTTCCTGCGCTTCTCCACCGTGGCCGACTCCCTCGGCGGCGCGGACGCGGTCCGCGACCCGCGGGGCTTCGCGCTGAAGTTCTACACCGAGGAGGGCAACTACGACCTCGTCGGCAACAACACCCCGGTCTTCTTCATCAAGGACCCCATCAAGTTCCCCGACTTCATCCACTCCCAGAAGCGCGACCCGTTCACGGGCCGCCAGGAGCCGGACAACGTCTGGGACTTCTGGGCGCACGCCCCCGAGGCGACCCACCAGGTGACCTGGCTGATGGGCGACCGCGGCATCCCCGCCTCGTACCGCCACATGAACGGCTACGGCTCGCACACCTACCAGTGGACCAACGCGGAGGGCGACGCCTTCTTCGTGAAGTACCACTTCAAGACCAACCAGGGCGTGCGCTCGCTCTCCTCGGAGCAGGCCGCCGAACTGGTCGGCCAGGACGCGAACTCGCACCAGACGGACCTGCTCCAGGCCATCGAGCGCGGTGTGAACCCGTCCTGGACGCTGTACGTCCAGGTCATGCCCGCCGCCGAGGCCGCGGAGTACCGCTTCAACCCGTTCGACCTCACCAAGGTGTGGCCGCACGCCGACTACCCGCTCCAGCGGGTGGGCCGCCTGGTGCTCGACCGCAACCCGGACAACGTCTTCGCCGAGGTCGAGCAGGCCGCGTTCTCGCCGAACAACTTCGTGCCGGGCATCGGCCCCTCGCCGGACAAGATGCTCCAGGGCCGCCTGTTCGCCTACGCCGACGCCCACCGCTACCGGCTCGGTGTGAACCACACCCAGCTCGCGGTGAACGCGCCGAAGGCGGTGGCCGGCGGCGCCGACAACTACGGCCGCGACGGCCTGATGGCCACCCGCCGCGGCTCGCGCCACGACAAGAACTACGAGCCCAACTCGTACGCGGGCCCCGCGCAGACGGACGCCGCGCTCTCGGCCCCGCTCGCGGTCCAGGGCTGGACCGGCACCCACGCCGCGCCCGCCCACGTCAAGGACGACGACTTCTTCCAGGCGGGCGAGCTCTACCGGCTGATGTCCGAGGAGGAGAAGCAGCGTCTGGTCGCGAACATCGCCGGCGGCCTGTCCCAGGTCACCCGTGACGACGTGATCGAAAAGAACCTGGCCCACTTCCACGCCGCCGACCCGGACTACGGCAAGCGCGTGGAGGCGGCGGTCCGCGCCCTGCGCGAGGACTGAGCCGGCAAGCTGCGTCCGGGGCCCGACGGGAGGTCGGCCCCGGACGCGAACCCCGCGCCGTGCGGCTCCGATGAGGGGTGGCCGCACGGCGCGGCGCAGGCGAGGACCGCGGCGGTCGGGAGATGCCAGTGCGGTGGTGAAGGCCACCGGCGCCCTCTCCGACCTGACGTGAGGCGCGCCGGGCGGTCAATCGCCCCCGCCGCGGTCCCGGCCTCACCCGGGGATCCGTCCGGCGGTGCGAATGTTCCACCCAGTCGGCCTCGCACCGTCGGGCGGGCACACGTTCCCGGGTACCCACCCTCACTCCTCCCGGCTCGGGCGCGCGGCCGGTATACGGTCCCGTACCGCGCGTCCGACGATCAGGGCCCGGCCTCCGCACAGAGGCCGGGCCCTGTCGCATGCGCGGGCGCGGCTGACCGTGCGGGCGCGGTGCCCGGCATGTGGCACCAGGCGCGGTGCGGGGCCCGACGCGGCGCGGCTGCGGCGCCCCGTACGCGCGCGGAGCGTGCGCCGTGCGCGCGCCGGCTACGGCGCGGGTGCGGTGGCCCGTACGCGAGCGCGGTGCGCGGGGACGGCCCGCCCACGGCGCGGGGCGTACGCGCGGTGCGCGTGCGCCCTGTGTGCGGCGCGGGCGTGCGGCGCCGGCTCAGGGGACGCGGTCGCCCGCCGCGAGGGCGGTCACCGCGCGGTCGAGGCGGGCGCGGCGGGTGCGGTCCGTCCTGGCCTTCAGCAGGCCGAGCACGATGCGGTAGCGCTCCGTCCTGCCCAGCCCCTCGAAGGCCGCGCGCGCCGACGCGTTCTCGGCGAGCGCCGCTTCGAGGTCCTCCGGGACGCCGGCCTCGCGCTGCGAGGCGTACGCCGCGTCCCAGCGGCCGTCCGCGCGGGCGGCGGCGACCTCCGCGAGGCCCGGATCCCGCATCCGCCCGGCGGCCGTGAGCTCGGCGACCCGGGCGATGTTGACCTGGGACCAGGTGCTGCGGGGCCTGCGGGGCGTGATCTTCTGCAGATAGCGCACCCCGTCGCCGGAGCGCCGCAGTCCGGTGATCCAGCCGTAGCAGAGCGCGGCGTCGTTGACGTCGCCCGCCGTGGGCGAGGGCACCCCCGAGTCCTTCCGGGCGACGGCCACCCACAGGCCGGCGGCCGTGCCGTGGTGCCGCTCCAGCCAGCGCTCCAGGTCGGCCAGGCCGTCGAAGGCCACCAGCGGCAGCCCGTCCGGCGTCTCGATGAGGGCCTCCCGTGTCCGGTGCCGGGAACCTTCCGCGTCCGGTCCCCGGGAGAGGGAGCAGCATACGCCGAGGGGCCGTCCACCGGATCGGTGAACGGCCCCTGGGCGCGGGGAAGTCGGCGTGCCGGTCAGACCTTCAGCGGGCTGACGGCGGTCGGCGCGTGGCCGGGCTCCGTGGCCAGCTCCTCGAACTCGGAGATGTCGCTGATGTCCATCGTCCGGCTCATGGAGATGTTGGTGATCCGCTCCAGGATCGCCTCGACGACGACCGGGACCCGGTACTCCGCGGCGAGCTTCTTCGCCTCCTCGAAGGCCGGCAGCAGCTGGTCCGGCTCGGTGACCCGGATCGCCTTGCAGCCGAGGCCCTCGACGACCTTGACGTGGTCCACGCCGTAGACGCCGAGCTCGGGCGAGTTGATGTTCTCGAACTCCAGGTTGACCTGGAAGTTGATGTCCAGGCCGATCTGGGCCTGGCGGATCAGGCCCAGGTAGGAGTTGTTGACGAGCACGTGGACGTACGGGATCCGGTGCTGGGCGCCGACCGCCAGCTCCTCGATCATGAACTGGAAGTCGTAGTCGCCCGAGAGCGCGACGACCTGCGCCTCCGGGTCCGCGGTGGCGACGCCGAGCGCGGCGGGGACCGTCCAGCCGAGCGGGCCGGCCTGGCCGCAGTTGATCCAGTGGCGGGGCTTGTAGACGTGCAGCATCTGCGCGCCCGCGATCTGGGAGAGGCCGATGGTGGTGACATAGCGCGTCTCGGGCCCGAAGGCGCGGTTCATCTCCTCGTAGACGCGCTGCGGCTTCAGCGGGACGTTGTCGAAGTGCGTCCGGCGCTGGAGGGTGGCCTTGCGCTCGGCGGCGGAGGCGATCCACGCGCTCCGGTCGGGCAGCCTGCCCGCCGCCTTCAGCTCCCGGGCGACCTCGACGAACAGCTCCAGGGCGGCCTTGGCGTCGGAGGCGATGCCGTAGTCCGGGGCGAAGATCTTGCCGATCTGGGTGGGCTCGATGTCGACGTGGACGAACTTCCGCTCGCCTCGGTAGACGTCGAGCTTGTAGCCGGTGTGGCGGTTGGCCCAGCGGTTGCCGATGCCGAGGACGAAGTCGGACTCCAGGAAGGTCGCGTTGCCGTAGCGGTGCGAGGTCTGGACGCCGACCATGCCCGCGTTGAGCTCGTGGTCGTCCGGGATGGTGCCCCAGCCCATCAGGGTGGGGATGACCGGGGTGCCGGTGATCTCGGCGAACTCGACGAGCAGGGCGGCGGCGTCGGCGTTGACGATGCCGCCGCCGGCGACGATCAGCGGGCGCTCGGACTCCAGCAGGAAGCCGATCGCCTTCTCGATCTGGGCGCGGGTCGCCGTCGGCTTGTAGACCGGCAGCGGCTCGTAGGTCTCCGGGTCGAAGTCGATCTCGGTGAGCTGGACGTCGATGGGCAGGTCGATCAGGACCGGGCCGGGACGGCCGGAGCGCATCAGGTGGAACGCCTGCTGGAACACGCCGGGGACCTGCGCGGCCTCCAGGACGGTGGTGGCGGCCTTGGTGACCGGCTTCGCGATGGACGCGATGTCGACGGCCTGGAAGTCCTCCTTGTGGATCACGGCGACCGGGGCCTGGCCGGTGATGCACAGGATCGGGATCGAGTCGCCGATCGCGGAGTACAGGCCGGTGATCATGTCGGTGCCGGCCGGGCCCGACGTGCCGATGCAGACACCGATGTTGCCCGGGTGGGTCCGGGTGTAGCCCTCCGCCATGTGGGAGGCGCCCTCGACGTGCCGGGCGAGCGTGTGGTCGATGCCGCCGCCGGCCTGGAGGGCCTTGTAGAAGGGGTTGATCGCGGCGCCCGGCACTCCGAACGCGTGGGTGACGCCTTCACGCTTGAGGATCTCAACTGCCGCTCGGGCTGCGGTCATACGAGGCATGGGGTGCTCCTGCTCCGGCTGGGGGATCGGGCTCCGTCGCGCCACCTGGGAACGCCCGACCCCGTGTCGGTCCTTGTTTCCGCCCTGTTTCCACAATGCGGAAGTCATGTTCTGCTATACGGAAGCAATCTAAATCGCGCGCCGGGCGGCGTCAAGGGAGACGGCCGGGCGGCCACGGGCCGGGGGCGGGGGCCGGAGTGCGCCAGCGCACAAGGGGGCGCAGTCGGAGAAGTGCCTCCCCAACCGCCGTTCCGTGATGGACGATGGAGCTCAGCCGCAGCCGTCGAGGGGGAGCTGCCGCCACGCATGAGGGGAAGGTGTGCCGCGATGATCGAGAGCGTGCCGGTCCGCTGCCCGGCCTGCCGGCGCGACCACCTGTACGCGGCGCCGGTCTACCCGTGCGCCTGCGGCGCCCCGCTCGCACCGCCGCTGCTGCGCGCCGCTCCCCCGGAGGTCGTCACCCACCGCACCTGGACGGACGACTGGGTGACGGTCCGCTGCCCGGCGTGCGAACGGCAGGACCAGTGGCCCCAGCCGGAGCTCGGCTGCCCGTGCGGCGCGGTGCTGCGCATCGCCGTCCGGCCGGTGAGCGCGCCGCCCAGACCCGCCGCGGCGCCGCCGCCCGCACCCTCGCGGCTGATACCGCCGCCCTCACCGGCCGCCGCCCGCCCCACCTTCCGGCCCGTCACGATCCGCACGGCCCGCGACGCCGTGACCGCGGCCGCCATGTATCTGCGCTGGCTCGGCTTCACCGACGTCGTCCGGCCGGGCAACGGCGCGAGCGCCGGCATCGACCTGCGCGGCACAGGCGTCGTCGCCCAGGTCGACCCCTCCACCCGCCCCACCTCGCTGCGCGACGTCGAATGCCTCTGGCTCAACGGGCTCGCGGCCTCCGCCCACGGGGTCTGCTTCTCCCTGGCCGGATACGCGGACGAGGCACGCACCCGGGCCGACGGCCTCGGGATACCGCTCTTCGTGATGGACCTCACCGGCTGCCCCCAGCCCGTGAACGCGCCCGCGGACGAACTCATCACGACCGTCACGTAGCGGACGCATCCGGCGAAAGCTCAAGGAGCGCTCAAACTTGCCGTGTTCGGGCTTCGCACCCCGCCCGGCCCGGGCATGAATCCTCCAGGGGCGTGCACCGCCCCGCGGGGGAGGTGGGCGCGATGCCCGTCGACATGTGGTGGTTCATCGGCGGCGCCTGGACGCTGCTCGCGGCGGCGGGCGCCCTGCTGCTCGCACCGGCGCCGGGCGCACGTCACGGCGGCCCGGCGCCCGACGCGCAGTCGGTCGCCCTGCTGCGCGGCGGCCGCCGGGCCGCCGTGACGGTGGCGCTGGTCGCGCTCCAGCAGCGCGGCGCGGTCACCAGCGGACGCCGGGGCACGATACGGGTCGACGGCTGGGGCACCGCCGTGCGCGACCCGCTCCAGCTCGCCGTGCACACCTCGCTGCGGCGCGCCGTCGGCATAGGGGTGCTGCTCACCGCGCCCCGCGTGCGCAGAGCCCTCGACGCGCTCCGCGACGGCTGCGCGCGGGCCGGACTGCTCCGCGCCAACCGGCGCTGGCGGACGGCCCGGGGACTGCTGTACGCCGTGCCGGTGACGGTGGCCGCCGGGCTGCTGCTCCACCGGCCGGCCGTCCCGGACGCGCCCCTGCGGGTGGGCGTCGCCGCCCTGACGCTCGCGGCGGCCGCCGCGCTGTGGCGGGTGCGGCGGCAGACGCCCGCGGGCCTGCGCCTGCTCGCGTCCCTGCGCGACGCCCATCCCCTGGAGACCCGCCGCGCGTCCGGCCCCCGCGTCCTGATGTCCGTCGCCCTCCACGGCGACCGGGCCCTGCTGCTCCACACCCCCCACTTCGCCCGCGACGGCGGCCTGCTGGGCACGGGCGGCACCGACCACGGCTTCACCCCCGACGAACGCGCCTCCGGCCGGGGGACGGACACGAGCGCGGGCGACCCGGCCTGAACCGTGGGGCGGGCCCGCCCCTCACCCCCCGAAGCGGCGGCGCAGTTCGATCTTGCGGACCTTGCCGCTCACCGTCATGGGGAACTCGTCGAGGATCTCCAGGCGGCGGGGGATCTTGTAGTGGGCGAGGCGGTCGCGGCAGAAGGACGTGACGTCGTCCAGGGACGGGGGCCGGGCGGCGTCGCGGGGGATGACGCAGGCGAGGATCTCCTCGCCGTAGCGCTCGTCGGGCACGCCGACGACCTGGACGTCGGCGATGCCGGGGTGGGTGTGGAGGAACTCCTCGATCTCCCGCGGGTACACGTTCTCGCCACCGCGGATGATCATGTCCTTGATGCGGCCGACGATCCGGACGCAGCCGTCCTCGCGCATGACGGCGAGGTCGCCGGTGTGCATCCAGCGTCCCGCGTCGACGGCCTCGGCCGTCTTCTCGGGCTGCTCCCAGTAGCCGAGCATCACGCTGTAGCCGCGGGTGCGCAGTTCGCCCGCCTCGCCGCGCGGGAGGGTCACCCCGGTCGCCGGGTCGGCGATCTTCACCTCGACGTGCGGCAGGACCCGGCCCACGGTGCCGGTGCGGCGCTCCAGGTCGTCGTCGCGCCGGGTCTGGGTGGAGACGGGGGACGTCTCCGTCATGCCGTAGCAGATGGAGACCTCCGCCATGTGCATCTCGCCGACCACCCGCTTCATGACCTCCACCGGGCACGGGGAGCCGGCCATGATGCCGGTGCGCAGGGTGGAGAGGTCGTAGGAGGCGAAGTCCGGGAGGTTCAGCTCGGCGATGAACATGGTGGGCACCCCGTAGAGCGAGGTGCAGCGCTCCTGTTCGACGGTGCGCAGGGTCGCCGCCGGGTCGAAGGAGGGCGCCGGGATCACCATGCACGCGCCGTGCGAGGTGGCCGCCAGATTGCCCATGACCATGCCGAAGCAGTGGTAGAAGGGCACCGGGATGCAGACGCGGTCGTGTTCGGTGTAGGCGATCGTCTCGCCGACGAAGTAGCCGTTGTTCAGGATGTTGTGGTGGGAGAGCGTGGCCCCCTTGGGAAAGCCGGTGGTGCCCGAGGTGTACTGGATGTTGACGGGGTCGTCGCAGGACAGCAGGGCCTCGTGGGCGGCGAGCCGTTCGTCGTCGACGGTGCGGGCGGCGTCGAGGAGGAGGTCCCAGGAGCCGTCCCCGATGTAGTGCACGGCCCGCAGCCCGGGGCAGTCGGCGCGCACCGCGTCGACCATCGCGCGGTAGTCGCTGCCCTTGTGGCTCTGCGAGGCGACGAGCAGCGAGACCCCGGCCTGGTTGAGCACGTACTCCAGCTCGTGCGCGCGGTAGGCCGGGTTGATGTTGACCATGATCGCGCCGATGCGGGCGGTGGCGTACTGGACCAGCACCCACTCGGCGCAGTTGACCGCCCAGATGCCGACCCGGTCGCCGCGGCCGATGCCCGAGCCGAGCAGGCCGCGGGCGAGCTGCCGCACGGTGTCACCGAACTCGGCGTAGGTCCAGCGGGTCCCGGCGGCCACGTCGACGAGGGCCTCGCGGTCGGGCCAGGCGGCGACCGCCCGGTCGAGGTTCGCGCCGATCGTGTCGCCGAGCAGCGGTGTGTCCGACGCCCCGTGGGCGTACGAGAGGGCGGTCATCGCAGGTCCCCTTCGCTGTACTCGGCGGCCGAGCCCTCCGCCGTGAGGCGGCGCAGCTCGACCCGGCGGATCTTGCCCGACACCGTCTTGGGCAGGTCGGCGAACTCCAGCCGGCGGATGCGCTTGTAGGGCGCGAGGACGGCCCGCGAGTGCTCGAAGAGGATCCTGGCCGTGTCCGGTCCGGGCTTCCAGCCCTCCGCGAGGACGACGTACGCCTTCGGCACGGCGAGGCGCAGCGGGTCGGGGGCGGGCACCACGGCGGCCTCGGCGACCGCCTCGTGTTCGAGCAGCGCGCTCTCCAGCTCGAAGGGGCTGATCTTGTAGTCGCTGGCCTTGAAGACGTCGTCGGAGCGCCCGATGTAGGTGATGTAGCCGTCGGCGTCGCGGGAGCCGATGTCGCCGGTGCGGTAGAAGCCGCCGGCCATCGCCTCGGCGGTGCGTTCCGCATCGCCGTGGTAGCCGGTCATCAGCCCGACGGGCGCGGCGGAGAGGTCGAGCGCGATCTCGCCCTCCGCCGCGCCGGGTTCACCGGTGACGGGGTCGAGGAGCTCCACCGTGTAGCCGGGGCTGGGGCGGCCCATGGAGCCGGTCTTCAGCGGCTGGCCGGGGCTGTTGGAGACCTGGACGGCGGTCTCGGTCTGGCCGAAGCCGTCGCGGACGGCGACGCCCCAGGCCCGGCGCACGGCCTCGATGACCTCCGGGTTGAGCGGTTCCCCGGCGGCCACGACCTCGCGCGGCGGGGTCACGAGCGAGCCGAGGTCCGCCTGGATGAGCATCCGCCACACCGTCGGCGGCGCGCAGAAGCTGGTGACGCCCGCGCGGTCCATCTCGGTCATCAGCCGGGCGGCGTCGAAGCGGGTGTAGTTGTGGATGAAGACGGTCGCCTCGGCGTTCCAGGGCGCGAAGAGGTTCGACCAGGCGTGCTTGGCCCAGCCGGGCGAGGAGATGTTGAGGTGCACGTCGCCGGGCCGCAGTCCGATCCAGTACATCGTCGCCAGGTGGCCGACGGGATAGGACACATGGGTGTGCTCGACCAGCTTGGGGCGGGCGGTGGTGCCGGAGGTGAAGTAGAGCATCAGGGTGTCGTCGGCGCGGGTGGGCCCGTCCGGCTCGAAGGCGTCGGGGCTCGCGTCGGCGCCCGCGTAGGGCAGCCAGCCCGCCGCCCCGCCCGGGTCGCCGACGCAGACGCGGGTGAGGTCGCCGGGGACGCCGTCGAACTTGGCGACGTCCTCGGGGCGGGCCACCACGTGCCGGACACGGCCGCGCTCCACGCGGTCGACGAGGTCGGCGGTGCCGAGCAGGGGGGTCGCCGGGATCACGACCGCGCGCAGCTTCATCGCGGCGAGCGCGGTCTCCCACAGCTCGGTCTGGTTGCCGAGCATGACGAGGATCCGGTCGCCGGCCGTGACGCCCTGCCCGCGCAGCCAGTTGGCCACCCGGTCGGAGCGGCGGGCCATGGCGGCGAAGCTCACCCGGGTCTCGGTGCCGTCCTCCTCGACGATGTGCAGGGCGGTGCGGTCGTTGTCCCGGGCGATGACGTCGAACCAGTCGAGCGCCCAGTTGAAGTGCTCGAACCGGGGCCAGGCGAAGCCGTCGCGGGCCGCCGCCCAGTCCTCCCGGTGTCGCAGCAGAAGGTCCCGGGCGGCCCGGAACCTCTCCGTCGCGCTGCCTGACGTCATGTGTCCTCCTCGTTGCGGGACCGGCGTCCGCCATCGTGTAATCGGTGACGCAGGTCTCACTACCCCCGGACGGGGGTGTCGTCCCCGGGCGGCGACCGACGGGAGGTACGGGGCGTGGGCGGAGCCGGTGAAGCGGTGGAGATGCGGACGGCGCTGCTGCGGCTGCGGCGCTCGACCGGGCTGCCCGTCGCGTTCGGCGGTCTGCTGGACGGCGGCGGGCCGCTGCGCATCGCGGAGCTGACGGGCGCGGCCACGGGCGCGCTGCGGGGACTGGCGATCCGCAGCGGCAACGGGCTCGGCGGCCGGTCGATGGCGCTGTCCCGGCCGTGCGCGGTGACGGACTACCCGCAGGCCCGCCACATCAGCCACGAGTACGACGCGGCCGTGGCGGCCGAGGGGCTGCGGTCCGTGGTCGCCGTGCCGGTCGTCGTGGGCCGCGCCGTGCGGGGCGTCCTGTACGGGGCGCTGCGGCAACCGCTGGCGCTCGGCGACCGGGTGCTCGACGCGGCGGTGGCGGCGGCCCGGGACGTGGAGCAGGCGCTCGCCGTCCGGGACGGCGCCGAGGCCGCGATCGCCGTGGTCAGGGAGCCGGCGGGTGGTGAGGCTGCGGGCGGTGAGCCGGGCGCGTGGGAGGCGGTCCGCGCGGCCCACGGCGACCTGCGGGCACTCGCTCCCCGGATCGCCGATCCGCTGCTGCGCGAGGAACTGCTGGAGGTGTGCGCCCGGCTGGCCGGGGCGGGCGGCGGACGGCCCGCGGGGCCTGCCGTCGCCCTGGCGCCGCGCGAGCTGGACGTGCTGAGCTGTGTGGCGGGCGGCGCGACCAACGCGTCCGCCGCCGCCCGGCTGGGGCTGCGGCAGGAGACGGTGAAGAGCTATCTGCGCTCGGCGATGCGCAAGCTGGGGGTGCGCACCCGGCTGGAGGCCGTGACGGCGGCGCGCCGGGCGGGGCTGCTGCCGTAGGGCGGCGCGGGACGGCTGCGGCGCGGCGGCCGCCGGCTCGGCGGGGTCCGGCGCGGGGCGGCGCGCGGCCGTCGGTCGCCGGAACCCGTGGTGCCGTTCGCCGCCGCGAGGGCGCCGGGCGGCGCCGGGCAGCCGGTCACCGGTCACCGGTCACCGGTCACCGCAGGATGCGGCGGATCACGACCGCGGCGGCGGCGATGTCGGCCGGTTCGCCGGTGATCAGTTCGCGGTAGTAGAAGGACTCGCCGACCCGTGTGACGGCATAGGCGAGGGTCGCGGCGTCGGTGTCCTCCGGTTCGCCGATCTCGGTCCGGATGAGCTGGGTGAGCGTGGAGGTCATCCGGTGCTGCATGACCCCGTCGCGGGAGGTCATGACCTTCAGGGCGGTGTCGGCGTGCTCCGCGACGAAGCGCCGCATCGCGGGGAGTCGCGCACTGGTGTGGAGCAGGGCGTGGACGAGTTCGGCGATGCCGTCGGCGCCCCGCCCGCGGCAGCGGGGGTGCACGCGGGCGAACTCCTCGGTGGCGATGCTCCAGATCGCCTCGCCGAGCAGCCGGTCGCGGTCCCCGTAGCGCCGGTACAGGGTGGCGCGGCCGATGCCGGCCTCCTGCGCCAGGGCGCGGGCGTCGATCCACCCGTCGCGCCGGAACATCGCGACGGCGGCGCGCAGTACGGGGTCGTCCGGGGAGAGCGGCGCCGGGGGCTCCGGCGGTGCCTGGGGGGCCGGCGACGCTTGCGAGGGAGACATCATGACCCTAGTGTCTCACCTGAGACACTCCAAGCATGGTGTCTCAGGTGAAAGGAGTGCCTGTGGCCGTCCTGAAGCGAGCCGCGCCGTTCATGGTCTACGCAGTGGTGTTCGCCGCCCTCGCGTCCCGGAGCGATGTCGCGGTCTTCGCCGTCGTCAACCTGGCGGTTCAGCTCGCCGTGTTCGCGGTGGCCGCGTGCGTGCCCGCCCACCGGACCGGGTTCATGTCGTACGTGGACGTCGCCTGGCCGTGGGGCCTCGCGGCGCTCGGGGTCCAGGTCCTGCTCTTCGGCGACCTCACCTCCCCCGCGACCGTCGCGGTCGGAGCGGTCTATCTGCTGATGGGACTGCGCATGGGCGCGTGGGCCCTCCGCTTCATGGTGATCGCCCGGCTGCCCGCCGAACTGCCCCGCTACCGCTACCAGCGGCGCCGGTGGGAACGGGACGGCTTCCGCAGCGAGAGGCTGTCGCTCCAGGTCGAGATCATGGTGCAGTGCGGGGCCAACGCGTCGGTGCTGGCGATCCCCGCCCTCCTCGCCACCACGCCGTCGGCGTCCCTCGGAGCCGTGGGCCTGGCCGCCGTCGCCCTGTGGGCGGCGTTCTTCGCACTGGAGTCCGCGGCCGACCGGCAGAAGGCGCGGTTCGCCGCGCGGTGCCGGCGCGAGGGGGTGCGCCGCACCTGCGACACCGGCCTGTGGCGCCACAGCCGCCACCCCAACTACTTCGGTCAGTGGATGCAGTGGAACAGCCTGATCCTGCTGTCCCTCCCCACCGCGGCGGGCCAGTGGTCCGACGCGCCCGCAGCGCTCGGCGTACTCACCCTCGGGGGCCTGGTCTGGATCTCCTGGACGATGTACCACACGCTCGTCCACTACACGGGCGCCGTGCCCGCGGAGCACTTCAGCAGCCGCAGGCGCCCGGACTACGCGCACTACCAGCGCACGACCAACCGGTTCTTCCCCGGGCCCCGGCGACCGCTCGGCGACGGGGAGACCACACCCGGGACAGGAGCCGTCCGCGGCGCGTAGCGGAGGAAACGGCGGACCGGCCCCCGCCCGTCCCGCGCCGCCCCGCCCCGCGCACCGCGCGGGCGGCCAGGGGCCGGGCGGTCAGGGGTTGGGCGGTCAGGGGTTGGGCGGTGTCACCGAGACGATGAACTCGACGGTCTCCGGGGTCTCGTTGCGGTACCGGTGCGCCTGACGCCCGTCGAACGTGATCGCCTCGCCCACCACCACCGTGCGGCTCTCGCCGCCGAGTTCGACCGTGAGCGTCCCCGTGAGCACGAAGGCGCATTCCAGCGAGGGGTGCGCCCACAGCTCGTCGGACGTCGACTCCCCCGGCGCGAGGACCCCTCGCAGGACCTCCATCTGCCCGTTGCTCGGCGTCAGACGCTCGTAGCGGAGCCGGCCGCGCGGCCCGGTGATGGTGGAGCGCTCGCCGGGGCGGCTCACCCACACCGGCGGGCTGTGCTGGTCGTCGAAGAGCGAGGAGACGGACTCGCCGAAGAACGCGGCGAGGCTCCGCAGCGTGGCCAGACTCGGCTCCGTCACACCTCGTTCGATCTGACTGAGCAACGTCGCCGACACACCCGTCTCGGCGGCCAGAGCCCGCAGGCTCAGTCCGCGGGTGGTCCGAAGCATCCGCAGTTGCTGACTGATCATGCGCCCCTCGTAAAGCCTCACTGCACACACTGCGTGTAGCACTGCATGTCATTGTTATCTAAACCAGAGCTTTGTAAAGCTTGACTGCACACTGGTGCTCGACTTAGCGTCCGGATGACGGGCTGAGCGAGGGACGAGCCGCACGACGAGCTCCTGCCGCCCCCGTCCCCACCGAGCGTTCCACCAGCTGGCTAGGAGTCTACGTATGGCTGTTCCCGCGGAAATCGAACCCTCCGACGGCCGATCCCTGCGCCGGGTCGTGGTGTCGAGCTCCGTCGGCACCGCGATGGAGTGGTACGACTACTTCCTGTACGTGGCCGGCGGCACCCTGCTGTTCGACAAGCTCTTCTTCCCGCAGCTCAGCCCCGCCGTCGGAACGATCGCCGCACTCGGCACGCTCGCGGTCGGCTCGCTGAGCAAGCCGCTGGGCGGCCTGATCTTCGGCCATCTCGGCGACCGGCTCGGCAGGAAGACCACCCTGGTGCTCACTCTGGTGCTCATGGGGGCGGCGACCACACTGGTCGGCCTGCTGCCCACCGCCGCGACCATCGGCATCTGGGCGCCGGTGCTGCTGATCGTGCTCCGCTTCGTCCAGGGTCTGGCCGCCGGCGGCGAATGGGGCGGCTCGGTACTCCTCGTGGCCGAGCACACCCCGGCGCACCGCCGCGGCTTCTACACCAGCATGACGCAGTCGGGGATCGCCCTCGGATTCCTCGCCGCGACCGGCATATTCGCCCTGTTCTCGGGCGTGCTGACCCAGCAGCAGTTCGAGAGCTGGGGCTGGCGCGTCCCCTTCCTGCTCAGCGTCTTCCTGGTGGCCCTCGGCCTCTACATGCGGCTCAGGATCGGCGAGAGCCCCGAGTTCGCCGCCCTCCGGGAGGAGGGCAAGGCCGCCCGCGCCCCGATCGCCGAGGTGCTGCGCGACCACCGCAAGAGCTCCCTGGTCACCATCGGCGCCCGCCTCGGCGAGTCGGGATTCTCCTCGCTCGTGCAGCTCGCCGTCCTCGTCTACGGCGTCGACGTGCTCGGCATCAGCCCGACCGTGGCCCTGCTGGCGCTGATGACCGGCTTCGGGGTCGAGATGGTGACCATGGTCGCGTTCGGACGGCTCAGCGACCGCGTCGGCCGCAGGCCCGTGTACATGGCGGGTGCGGTGGCGGCCGCCCTCATGGCCTTCCCCCTCGTCTGGATGCTGGGCACCGAGAACACCCTGTTCGTGTTCCTCGCCGTCGTCCTCGCCTTCGGTGTCGGGCACGCCGGAATGATCGGCGCCGTGCCGAGCTTCTTCACCGAGCTCTTCCCCGCGAACCTCCGCTACAGCGGGATGTCGGTCAACCTGATCTCCGGCGGCATCACCGCCGTGTTCCCGCTGGCCGTCTCCTCGCTGATCCTGCTCGCCGGCGGATCGCTCTGGCCCCTGGCCGGACTCCTCGCCGTGATCGCCCTCGTCGGTCTGCTCTCCACCTACTGGGCCGACGAGACCCACCACCCCGCACCCACCGCCGTCCCCGGGCCGGAGCGGGCCCCGGCCGTGGCAGCCGGCCCCGCGGACTGAGCCGGAGCCGGGCTCGGCCGCACCGCGGCACGGCACACACCGCGCCCACCCCACACAGGACCGCGCACCGCGCGCAACACCGCACACCGCACGGGAGAACCGACATGCACGCACAGCCGAACGACCTGGTGATCGCCGGGGCACGTGTCTTCGACGGCACCTCGGACCACGCTCCGCAGCAGCAGGCCATCTGGGTCAGCGGGGACCGCATCCGACGGGTGGGCCCCGTCGACGAGGTCCTGCGCGAGGCGTCCGCCGCCGACCCGCGGATCATCGACGCGCCCGACGCCACCGTGCTCCCCGGGCTGATCAACATGCACGTCCATCTGGACCTCGCCCTCCCCGGCGACCTGGCCCGCGTGGCCATGCTCAGCGACCCCGAACTCGCCCTGCACATGGCGGAGGAGGCACGCCTCACCCTCCTCGCCGGCGTCACCACCGTGCGCCTGACCGGCACCTACGGGCACCTCGACTTCGCGCTCCGCAACTCGATCGAGAGCGGCCGCACCCTCGGACCGCGGATCCGCACGGCCGGTCAGCTCGTCTGCTCCACCGGCGGTCACGGGTGGCAGCGCAGCCGCGAGGCCGACGGCCCCGCCGGCTTCGCGAGCGCGGTCCGCGAACAGATCAAGCACGGGGCCGACTTCATCAAGCTCGCCGTGTCCGGCGGCATGGCCGGAGAGCACGAGAAGGTGACGACCTCGCAGCTCCGTGACGACGAACTCGACGCCGTGCTCGAGGTCGCGCACGCCTGGGGACGCAAGGTGACGGCCCACGCCGGCCCCGCCGGACCCACCGTCGAGGCCGTCCGCCGCGGCCTCGACTGCGTCGAGCACGGCTACGAACTGACCGACGAGCTGTGCCGGCTGATGGTCGAGCGCGATGTCACCTACGTGCCCACCATCACCGTCACCCGGTGCAGGGAGTTCTTCCAGCGGCACAACATGCCCGTCTGGATGCAGGACCGCGCGCTCGCCTGGGGGGACCGCCACTGGGAGAGCCTGGAGAACGCCGTCCGTCACGGCGTCACCATCGCCCTGGGCAGCGACATGCCGCCGCACGCCGAGTTCGACGGCACCTCGGCGACCGTGCGCGAACTCGAGTTCATGGTGGAGGCGGGGATGACCCCGCACGCCGCCCTCGTCGCCGCCACCTCGGCCGGCGCCCGCTGGCTGGACATGGACGGCGAGATCGGATGCGTCCGCGAAGGCGCCCTCGCCGACCTCGTCCTGGTGGCGGGCGACCCGCTCCGGGACATCTCCGCGATGCGCGACCTGCGCATGGTGGTCAAGGGGGGCCGCACGGTCCTCGACCGGCGGACGCGATGACCGCCCCGGCCCGCCCCCTCCCCTGCGACCCGAAGGACCACGGATGACCGACGTACACGCCGAAGGGCACGTGCGCGCCCTGATAGGGGACCTCTACGCGGCGCTCGGCGACTGGGACGCGTTCGCCCGCCGGCTCGACCCGCGGGTCACCGTCTGGGAGAGCGACGCGGACGGGATGCTGCACGGCACCGGCCAGGTCGACGCCCTGCGCACACGGCGCCGGGCCGGCCTCACCGCCGCCACCGTGCCGCTCTCCGTGACCCCGGAGGACCTGCTCGTCGACACCTGGCAGGACGGCGCCGTCGCCCGCTACGTGCTGCGCGCGGCCTATCCGGGACACCTGTCCGACCAGTGCTACCGGGTGACCGACGTGCTGCGCCGCTCGGACGCCGGCTGGCACATCGTGCATCACCACTCCGAGGCGCTGCCGCGGGAGCCCGCCGCCGCCGCGGGGCCGCGGAGCACCGGTGGGACGACACCTCCGCAGGCGCGGTGAGGGAGCAGCCATGGATCGCGACACCGTCACCTGGCGCGGGTACATACCCGCGGTCACCACACCGTTCACCCGCCACGGCGCCCTGGACACCGGGGCCCTGCACGCCCAGTTGGCGTGGCTCGTCGACGAGGGCGTCCACGGAGCGATCCTGGCGGGCACGAGCGGTGAGTGGTTCTCGATGTCGGCCGGGGAGCGGGCCGAGCTGTTCACCGCGGGCGCGCGGCACCGGAGCGCGGCGTTCCCCGTCATCGGGGCCTGCAACGCCTTCACCCCCGGGGAGGCCGTCGCGCACGCCCGCGCGGCACAGGCCGCAGGACTCGACGGCATCCTCCTCACCCCACCGCCCTACGTGGTGCCCAACCGCGCCGAGATCGTGGCCTTCTACCGGGCCGTCAGCGACGCGACCGACATCCCCCTCACGGTCTACAACTGGCCCCGGGGCTGCGTCGTGGACATGGACACCGACCTGCTGAGCGAGCTCGCCGACCTGGAGAACGTGGTCGCGGTCAAGAACTCGACGGGCGACTTCTCCCGGTTCCTGGAGGCGATGTACGCCCTGGAGGGCCGTGTGCGGTACTTCGGACTGCCCACCGACGGCCTCGGCGCCGACCTCGCGCTGCTCGGCCACGGGGACGGGCTGATGGGCACGGGCGGTGTCCTCGGCCGGGACCACCCGGGCTTCTGGGACGCGATCGACCGGGGCGACCGGGAGCGCGCCCTCGAACTGGGCCGCCGGGACCGCGTCCTGATGCGGGAGTGGTTCCGGCCCGACTACGGGGCCCGGTTCGGCAACCAGCAGGCCGTCATCAAGACCGCGCTGAGGCTGCGCGGCGTCCCGGCCGGATTCGTCCGGGCACCGCTGCTCGACCTCGCCCCGCACGAGACCGCCCGCGTGGAGGCGACCCTGCGCGGCCTCGGCGTCGAGACCGTGCCCCTGCGCGATGAGTGAGAGGTGCGACCTCGTGGTCGTCGGCGGCGGGCTGCTCGGCTGCCTCACCGCGTGGATCGCCGCCCGGGACGGCGCGCGGGTGCTGCTCGCCGACAAGGACCAGGTGAACCAGCACGCCTCCGGCCAGAACGCGGGCAGTCTCCACTTCCAGCTGGAGTACCGGATGGTCGAGGCCGGCCCCGAGGCCGCCCGCGTCGCCGCCGAGGCGATGCCCCTGCACCTCGACGCCGCGGCCCGGTGGGCGCGGCTGGAGGACGAGATCGGGGAACCGCTCGGGGTGCGCCGCGCCGGCGGGCTGATGGTCGCCGAGAACGCGGACCAGGTCCGGACGCTGCGGTTCAAGGCGGAGCTGGAACGCTCCTGGGGGCTCGACGTCCGCACCCTGGACCGCGCCGAACTCGACGTTCTCGCGCCCTATCTGGCACCAGGGGTCGTCGCCGCCAACCTCAGCCCTCTGGAGGGCAAGGCGGACGCCAGGACGGCTGCCCCCGCGGCCTGCCGTGCGGCCGTCCGGGCGGGTGCGACGGTACGCACCCGCTGCCGGCTGACCGGTGCCGACCGGGTGCCGGGCGGCTGGGACCTCACGTTCCGGGAGTCGGACCGCGCGGGACGGACGCAGGACCGCACCGTGCGGACGTCCGCGGTCGTCCTCGCCGCGGGTGTGTGGACGACGGGACTCGGCGCGCTGTTCCACGCCGAGCTCCCCACCGTGCCGCTCGCCCTCACCATGACGGTCACGTCCAGGATTCCGCGTTTCCTGCCCCATCTCGTCCAGCACGCCGGGACGCGGCTGTCCCTCAAGCAGTCGGCCGACGGCACGGTGCTCGTCGGCGGCGGCTGGCCGGCCCGGCTGGCCCGCGACGCCGACGGCGCGCCCGCGTTCGACCGCAAGCACCACCTCGTTCCGCGGTCCGTCGCGGGCAACGCCGGTGCCGCCGTGCGCACCGTCCCCGCGCTGGAACGGGTGCCCGCGCTGCGGATCTGGGTCGGGGCGACCACCGTCGCCCCGGACCAACTGCCCCTCGTCGGACCGGTCGCGGGTGCTCCGGGCGTGTTCGTCGCCACCGGTGGTTCGGCGTTCACCCTCGGCCCGAGCTTCGCGCACCTGCTGGCCCGCCTCGTCTCGGGCCGCTCGCCCGAGATCGACCTCGCCCCCTACGACCCGGCCCGCTTCACCGAGAGGAGCACGGTATGACCCCCGACCCGGCCTGGCGGCCCACCCGGCGGCGGCCCGGCGGCACCCCCGTCACCGTCGTCGTGGACGGGCGCCCCCTTCCCGCAGCCCCGGGCGACACGGTGGCGGCGGTCATGATGCTGGCGGGCGCCTCCTTCCGGAGGGACCGCGACGGCGGCCCCCGGGCGCCCCTGTGCAACCTCGGGGCCTGCTTCGAGTGCGCCGCCACCGTCGACGGCCGGCCGCTGACCCGCACCTGTCTCACACCGGTGCGCGAGGGCATGACCGTCGAGACGCGGGAGCGGCGATGACCTTCGACCTCGCCGTCGTCGGGGCCGGCCCGGCCGGCATGGCGGCCGCCCTCGCCGCCGCGGACCGGGGTCTGCGCGTCGTGGTCGTCGACGAGCAGCAGCGCGCCGGCGGCCAGATATTCCGGCGGCCGCCCCCCTCGCGCGACACCGCCTTCCGCCCCTCCGCCGGCTACGCCTGGGCCGCCGGCCTGATCCGCCGATTCGACTCCGACACCCGGCTGACCAAGCGATTCGGCTGGTCGGCGGTCGGGGCGCTGTACGACGACGACCGGCCCGGCGTCCTGGAGCTGGCCGTCGACCGCCCCGGCGACGGCCTGCGGGTGATCGCCGCGCGCAGGCTGCTGATCGCGACGGGCGCCTACGACCTCCCCGTGGCCTTCCCCGGGTGGACCCTGCCGGGCGTGGTCATGGCGGGTGGCGCGCAGACCCTGGTCAAGGCCCAGCACATCGCGCCCGTGGGCGATGTCGTCCTCGCGGGCGCGCACCCGCTGCTGCTGCTGGTGGCCGACAAGCTGATGCGCGAGGGCGTCACCGTCCGGGAGGTCGCCTTCGCGCAGGGCGTCCCGAAGCCGGCGGAGCTGGTCCGTGCACTCGGCGCCGTACCCGGCCACGTCCGGATGCTCGCGGAGGCCGGTGGCATCGTGGCGGGGCTCGTACGGAGCGGTGTGCGCCTGTCGACCCGTACCGTCGTCACCGCCGCGGAGGGCGCGGACCGCCTCTCGCGGGTCCGCCTCGCCCGCCTGGACCGGAGCGGGCGGACGACCGGCCCCGCACGCGCCGTCGAGGCCGCCCATCTCGTCCTCGGGTACGGGTTCTCCCCGTCGACGGACCTCGCCCGCCAGCTCGGGTGCGACCTGCGGTGGGCCTCGGCCCGCGGCGGCTGGGTGGTCGCCCACGACGAACGTCTGCGCACGTCCGTCCCCCATGTCCTCGTCGCGGGGGAGCCGTCCGGCGTCGCCGGCGCGGACCACGCCCGCGCCCAGGGAACCCTGGCGGGGCTGGTCGCCGCCGCGGAGCTCGGACACCCCGTGCCCGCCCCGGCCTTCGCCGCGGCGCGGCGCGCCGTGCGCCGGGCGGCCCGCTTCGCCACCGTCGTGCAGCGCCTGTTCGCACCGGACCGCGAGGCACTCGGGCGGCTCGCCACCCCGGACACGCTGATCTGCCGGTGCGAGGCGGTCACCCGTGCCGACCTCGACGCCTGCCTCGCCGCGTCCCCGTTCATCAGCGGAGTGAACGCGCTGAAGCTCTCCTGCCGTGCCGGCATGGGCCCGTGCCAGGGCCGCTACTGCGAGAGCGGCGTCGCCTCCGTCCTCGCCGCCGCCCGTGGGCGGCACATCGGCCTGGGCGGGAGTTTCGCCGCCCATCTGCCGATCCGGCCCGTCCCGCTCGGCGACCTCCGCGCCCTCGATCCGGACGCCTCGGGGGACCGCCCCGGCGGCGACGAGACGCCACCCGGGCCGTAGCCCTCGCTTCCGCCGCGCACGGAGCGCGCCCGGTCGGCACCCGTGTGCCGTCGAGCCGTCCGTACCCGGGCATGCGCCCCGCGCACCGTCCGGACCTTGTACGCCCGCCCCCCGATCAGGAGTTCCGTCATGCCGCCAGCCCCGTCCGCGCCGTCCCCCGTCGACCGCCGCCCGCCGTCCGTGGCCCATCTCTTCCTCAGCAGGGTCGAGGCCACCCCCGACGCCGAGGCGTACCGCTACCCCGTCCCCGCTCCCGGCGGCCCCGGCGCCCCCGCTCCCGACGTGTGGCACTCGCTCACCTGGGCGCAGACGGCGCGGCGCGTCGAAGCCGTCGCCGCCGGGCTCCTGTCGCTGGGCATCCGGCCGGAGCAGCGGGTGGCGATCGCCTCGGAGACCCGGGTGGAATGGATCATCGCCGACCTGGGCGTCATGTGCGCCGGTGCCGCCACCACCACGGTGTACCCCGGCACCGACGCCGACGAGACGGCGTACATCCTGGCGGACTCCGGCAGCCGGGTGCTCTTCGCCGAAAGCGAGCGGCAGCTCGCCAAGGCCGCGGCCGCCGTCGAACGGCTGCCCGGCCTGACCCATGTGGTGCTGTTCGAGGAGCCCGCCGAACGGACCCCCGTCGAAGGGCTCACCGTCCTGACCCTCGGTGAACTGGAGCGGCGCGGCCTCGCGTTCCTGGAGCGGCACCCGGGGGCGGTCCGGGAGTCCGTGGCCGCCGTCGGCAGGGACGGGCTCGCCACGCTGATCTACACCTCCGGCACGACGGGCCGCCCCAAGGGCGTCCTGCTGCCGCACGACTGCTGGGCCTACCAGGGCGTCTCCCAGGAGGTCAGCGGTGTGCTCCGCGCCGACGACGTCCACTACCTGTGGCTGCCCCTGTCCCACGCGTTCGGCAAGGCGCTGCTGGCGGGGCAGATCCGCACCGGCCATGTGATGGCCGTGGACGGCCGGGTGGACCGTGTCATCGACAACCTGACCGTGATCCGGCCCACCGTCATGGCGTGCGTGCCCCGCATCTTCGAGAAGGTCTACAACGGGGTCCTGGGGAGGGCGAGGGCCGAGGGCGGCACGGCCCACCGGCTGTTCCTCCGGGCCGCGGACGTCGCCCGCCGCCACACGGCCCTCACCGAGGCCGCCCGGGCCGGCGGCGGGAAGCGGCTGCCGGCGGCCCTGCGGTTGCAGCACGCGCTCGCCGACCGGCTGGTCTACGCGAAGGTCCGTGCCGCGTTCGGCGGGCGGCTGCGCCACGCGGTCTCGGGCAGCGCCGCGCTGGCTCCGGGGGTGGGCCCCTTCTTCACGGGTGCGGGGATCCCCGTGCTGGAGGCGTACGGCCTCACCGAGACTTCGGCCGGTGTCGCGATCAACCCGCCGGGAGCCCCGCGGAGCGGCACGGTGGGTACGGCGCTGCCGGGGTCCGAGGTCCGGATCGCCGGGGACGGGGAGATCCTGCTGCGGGGCCCCGGCGTCATGCGCGGGTACCACGGTCTGCCGGAGGTGACGGCCGAGGTGCTGGAGAGCGACGGATGGCTGCGCACCGGTGACGTCGGCGAGCTCGACCCGGAGGGCTACCTGCGCATCACCGACCGCAAGAAGGACATGTTCAAGACCTCCGGCGGCAAGTACGTCGCACCGAGCGAGATCGAGGGCAGGTTCAAGGCGATCTGCCCCTTCGTCGGCACCGTCGTCGTCATCGGCGACGGCCGCAACTACTGCACCGCGCTGATCACGCTGGACGAATCGGCCCTGATGCCCTGGGCGGCCGAGCACGGCATGCGGGGCGTGCCGTACTCCGGCGTGGTCGCCGACCCGCGCACCCGGGCGCTGGTCGACGGGTTCGTCGAGCAGCTCAACGGCGGCCTCCAGCGCTGGCAGACGCTGAAGAGGTTCACGCTGCTCCCCCGCGAACTCGGCGTCGCGCAGGGCGAGCTCACCCCGAGCCTCAAGGTGCGGCGCCCGGTCGTGGAGCAGGCCTGGGCCCGGGAGATCGCCGCGATGTACCCCGGCGCCTGACGGGAGGCCCCGCCCCTGCACCGTGCGGCATCGTGGGAGACCCCGCCCGGCACGCGGGGCGCGCGGGTCGCCGTCCGGCCCCTCAGGCGTCCGCGAAGCGGATGTCGTGGCGGGGTGCGGCGGACATCAGGGCGAGGGTCCGGGCGGCCTCCTCGGTGAGGCCGGCGCGCAGGGCGCGGGTGAGGGGGCCGAAGGGGCGCACGGTCAGGGTCGCGGTGGCGGCGGATTCTTCGAGGTCCCAGGTCCCGGCGAGGAACCCGTCGGCCAGGAAGGTGCGGTGGGCCTGGTTGCCCGTCCAGGTGCGGCCCTTGTGCTCCGCGGGCACCACGCGGGTGCGGTCCGCGTGGGAGAGCAGCAGGTTGTCGAACTCGGGCAGGAAGCGGGGCGGGGCCGGGGTGGCGGGGTCGGGGCGCGGCGCGTCGGGGAGGTCGAACAGCTCGGTGCCGCGCTCGTCGCGGAAGACCAGCAGGCGTGGCCGCAGGCGTTCGAAGACCTCGCGCATCCTGGTCAGCCCGGACCAGGTCTGCATGTCCTTGACGGACGCGGGCCCGAAGGCGGCGAGGTAGCGGAGCACGGTGCCGTCGGCGGGGGGCGCGGGCTCGGCGGGGCGGCCCAGCCAGTGTTCCGCGGTGGTCAGTTCGACCTGTCCGCTCGCGCCCCACAGCCCGCGCGGGGTGACCTGGACGAGCGGGAGGGTGCAGCGGGCGGCGACGGAGAGCGCGAAGGGGTCGGCGTCGGGCCAGTGGACGAGCAGGGCCTCCCGGAGCTGCTTCATGGTCCGCGGCCGCTCCTCGACGAGGTCGCGCACGACGCGGGCCAGGCGCGCCAGGTCGACCCCGGTGAGCCCGCCTCGGAACTGGCGCAGTTCGCGGTCGCGGGCCGCCTGGACGAGGGGGCGCAGCGTCAGGCAGTCGTCGGCGGTGTGGGTGTGCACGGTGGACCGCAGGGTCACCAGGCGGGCGACTTTCCGGCCGGCCATGGCATCGGAGAGCTCCCGCGGGTCGAAGTCCGCGATGCGGGCGGCCAGGGCGAAGTAGGGCGGTTTGACATTCTGCGCCTGGAGCCCGACGAGGCGTTCCACCGCCGCCTCGGCGGTCGGGCGGGTGTGCGGGTCGCGCCGGAGCAGGAACTGGCGTTCCAGGGTGGCGCGGTTGAGGGCGCGGACGCCGAGTACGGGAGGGTTCGCCGTGTGGGCCATGGGACGACGGTACCGAGCCTTGCGGACAGGGTGTGTCCGCAAGGCCCGGTCCGCTCCGCTCCCGGCGGGCCCGTCGCCGGCGTCAGACGCCGATCAGCTCGAAGGCGATGGCCGGCACGCCGCCGAACCGCTCGCCGAAGGTGCGCACCTTCTTCTCCAGGAACCCCCGCGCGTCGGCCATCGGGTGGCCGGGGCCGAGGTCGTCCAGGTAGTCGAGGTAGGAGCGGTGGGCCTCCAGCGCGGCGACGCCCTGGTCCATGCAGCCGGTGACGTCGACGGCGTGGCCGGCGAACGGGGAGCCGCCGACGGCGACGTAGCGGACGCCCTTCCACGGTTCGAGGCCCTCGGCGGCCAGTTCGGGGAAGATCCAGCGGTTGCCGGCGTCGCTCGCGGCGTCCAGCAGCGCCCGGCCGACGTGGCGGTGGTCCGGGCTGTTCCAGTCGCCGCCCCGCCAGCGCTCGTGGAAGTTGAGCGTGACGAGGATGTCGGGGCGGTGCCTGCGGATGGCGGCGGCGATGTCGCGGCGCAGCGGCAGTCCGTACTCGATGGTGCCGTCGGGGTGGTCGAGGAACTCGATCTCCTTGACGCCGACGAGCGCGGCGGCCCGGATCTCCTCCTCCTCGCGGATGCGCCCGGCCTCCTCGGGCGTCACGGTGTCCATGCCCGCCTGTCCGCGGGTCACCATCAGATAGGAGACCTCGCGGCCGGCCGCGGTCCAGGCCGCGACGGCCAGCGCGGGGCCGTACTCCAGGTCGTCGGGGTGGGCGACGACGGCCAGCGCGCGCTGCCAGTCGTCCGGCACGGGTGCGTAGGGTTCGGCCACCGCAGGATCAGCCGTTCGACCCGGCGGGCGTCCACTCGGGCGTGTAGTCCCCGTGGTCGATGCCGCGCTCCCAGGCGGCCTCGAAGGAGTCGGTGCACATCTTCGCGATGGCCGGGTCCTCGTTCAGGGTGTGCGGGCCCCAGGAGCCGTCGCCGTGGAACTCGGTGAACCGGACCAGCTTGCCGTCGAACACCCAGAAGTCGTTGCCGGGGAACAGCAGGTCGGACACCCGGCTGCGGGGCAGCCAGCGCACGTCCTCGCCGGCGGGGACGTTGACGATGGTGGTCGTCTCCCACTCGTACCGGATGAAGTCCGTCACCGGCTCGGAGACGATGCGCAGCCGCCGCCAGGTGACGCCCCGAGCCAGGGTCTCCTGCACGAGTTCGACCCAGTCGAGGTGCCGGTCGTACTCGATCGGCTTGCCGGCCTGCCAGTCCACGAACACCGGGCCCTTCGGTGTGTACGTGTCACGCATCTCCAGGTGGATGGCCGAGTGCTTCGCCTGGCCGATCAGTTCCTTGAATGCGGGGAGGTTACTGGACATCGCTGACTCCTCTGCACGAGCCGGACCCAACCGGCTGCCGGGGGCTCATTGTTGCGGCGCCGTCGCGCCGGGAGCGCCTTGCAGATTGCTCTCTTCGGCGGCCTCGGCGGCCTGTGCCGCGGGGACCCTGGTGCGCACCGCCCAGCGGGTCACGGGGCCGCTGAGGGCGAGCGAACCGGTGAACAGGACGGCGAGCAGCAGCCAGCCGACCGCCCCGAGGCGGTCGGGCACGGTGGTCACCAGGACGGGGCCGGCGATGACGGCGAGGGCGTCCCCGGTGGCGAACACCCCGCCGTACTGGCCCTGGGCGTTCTCCGGGGCGAGTTCGTAGCGCAGTCCCCAGCGTGCCGCCTCGCCCCAGATCTCGCCGAGGGTGAAGAGCACGGTGGCGACGGCGAGGGTGGCGGCGGCGGCCCAGGCGGGGACGTCCCCGGAGAACGCGGCGACCGCGCAGGCCACGGCGAGCACGAGGAAGGTCCACTTCTGGAGGCGGCTCGCGCCGGCCACGGTGTCGGCGTCCCGGGCGACGTAGACCTGGAGGAAGACGACCATCAGGGTGTTGATGAGCATCAGCCAGGCGGCCATGGCGCGCGGGGCGTCGGTGTGGGTGACCAGCCACAGCGGCACACCGAGGGCGAGCACGGTCGGGCCGATGCGGGCGAGCCCGGAGACCTGGGCGACCATGATGTACGGGACGTCACGGACGGCGGACTGCTCGCGCCGGCCGCGCGGCTGCCGGGGCTGCGGCGCCACCCGGGGCAGCCGCATGTACAGCCCGGCGACGAGCACCATGGCGATCGCGTTGCCCCAGAACAGCCCGAGGTACAGCGAGCGGGAGTCGACCGCGATCACGAAGCCGGCGGCGAGCGAGGCCACGGCGAAGCCGCCGTTGAAGACCGAGCGCATGTAGGCGGAGAGCTTGACCCGGCCCTCGCGCCCCATCACCCCGGACACCAGCGCGCCACGGGCGACATGGCCGGTCTGTTCCGCGGTGCCCAGCAGCGCGGCCATCACCAGGTACAGGGCGAAGGAGTCGACGAAGACGGCGAAGACCAGCATCGCCGCCTTGCACAGGGCGAGCACGGCGGTCGTGCCGCGCGGCCCGAAGCGGTCGGCGAGGAAGCCGACGGGGACGCCGAGGACGAGCGCCATCACACCGGCGACGGAGAGCCCGATGCCGATCTGCGCCGGGGACAGGCCGACGACCCGGGCGAAGTAGACGGCGCCGCCCGCCATGTAGAGGCCGTTGCCGAGGCTCGCGACGGCCGTGCACAGCACGAGGAGCCGCCCGGGCCCCGGTTCCGGCAGCAGCGCGGACAGGAAGGACCGCCGGCCCTGCCGGGCCTCCTGCGCGGATTCAGTCATCGGTGACTCCCGGTGCATACGAGGATTGACGTGGCGTCAGGACGCGGGCATGATCGGGCCAAACCCGCACTTTTCCGTCGAAAGGCGATTCCATGCCGCATGCCTTCGTGCCCATCGGCGTCGTCCGCGGCCCCCGGCAGGGGACGAGGCAGGACGACTGGGGGGACGTCGAGTGCAGGATCGAGCTGAGCCCCGCGGAACTGGAGCCGGAGGCGACGCTCGGGCTGTCGGACTACTCGCACGTGGAGGTCGTCTTCGGCTTCCATCTGACCGACCGGGTGTGCCGGGGGACGCAGCATCCGCGCGGCAACCCGGACTGGCCCCGGGTCGGGATCCTGGCCCAGCGGGCTCCGAACCGGCCCAACCATCTCGGCGTCACCGTCTGCGCGCTGCTGTCCGTGGACGGGCTGACGCTGACCGTGCGCGGGCTCGACGCGCTGGACGGGAGCCCGGTCCTCGACGTGAAGCCGTACCTCCCGCAATTCGCCGCCCGGGGGGCGGTCCGCGAGCCGGGGTGGTCCGCCGAGCTGATGCGCGACTACTTCTGACCGGGCGCCCGCCGGGCCGGTGCCGGGGGCCGGATCCGCCGGTGGGCCGGTGCCGCTCATCCGGCGGCCTCCGGAGCCGCGTCCCCGGGCACCTGGGCGCACCGGGCCACGAGGTCCGCCCGGCCGGCGGCGACGAGGGTGTCCGCCTCGTCCGCCGGCAGCCCGGCCTCCGCCAGCAGCACCACGGGCAGCACCCCGGCGGCGGTCAGCTCCTCCGCCCGCCGGGTACGCGAGACACGGCCCGCGCCGGGCCGCACGGGTACGGCGAGGAAGTCGAACCCCCGCCGGGCCGCCCACGCGGCAAGCTCTGCCGCCGGGGCGGGGGCGGGCAGGCCCGCCGCAACCGGAGCGCCGGGCGGGACGCCCGGCACGGCGGAGGCGTCCACGACGGGGCCCACCCCACCGGCGGCGCCGGCCGCGGGGCCCGCCCCACCGGAAGCGTCGGCCCGGAGGGCAGATGCATCGGGGACGAGGGTGACGGGGTCCCTCCCATCGGGGGCGCCCGCCCCGCCGGAAGCGTCGACGGCAGAGCCCGCCGCACCGGGAGCGTCCACCGCGAGAGCCGTTGCGTCGGAGACGAGGCCGACCGGGCCCCTCACACCGGGGGCACCCGCAACGGGGCCCGGCGCACCGGCGGCGCCGGCCGCGGGGCCCGCCCCGCCGGATGCGTCCGCGACAGGGTCCGGCTCGGCGGAGGCGTCCAGAAGCAGGCCCACCGCGGGGGCGGCGGGCGTGCCGGGGCGGGTGGCGGGGGCGGCGGTCGGGGGCAGGAGCGGGCAGCGCACGGTGCCGTGCGCGGTGGGCACCAGCAGGACACCGCCGCCACCGGCCGCCGTGGCGAGTTCGGCCTCGGCGAGACGGCCCGTCGCCGTCAGCGCGCCGAGGGCGACGGGCACCTCGCTCGGGGCCGTGGCCGCGCCCCCGCCCGCGAGGCGGGCCAGCGTCCGCGCGGCGAACTCCGGGTCGCGCTCGCGCAGCCGCGCCCAGGTGTTCATCCGCCGGCGGCTGCGCAGCGCGAAGACCGTGCGGTGCCCGTCCACCCGGCCGCGGCGGCAGAGGGTCTCGAACCACTCGACGCTCTCCGCCGCCTCGGACTGCGCGGCCTCGACCACGGGCCGGCGCTCCCGCTCGTAGGCGTCGAGCGCCTCGGGGACGTCGGCGGCGCCGGCCAGCAGACGGGCGAGGCAGAGCGCGTCGTCGACCGCCAGGCTGGTGCCTGACCCGATGGAGAAGTGCGCGGTGTGGGCGGCGTCGCCGACCAGCACCCACCGCCCGTCGTGCCAGCGGGAGTTGGCCACCGTGCGGAACGGCTGCCAGCGCGCGGTCTGCGCGTGCAGCGGCGCGCCGCGCAGCTCGTCGGCGAAGATCACGGCGAGTTCCTTCTCCGTCTCCGGCAGCGGCCTGTCCCCGCCCAGTCCGTGCGCGGCGAGCGTGGCGGGGTCCGACTCGACGATGAAGGTGCTCTCCTCGGCGCCGTGCGGGTAGGCGTGGACGACCAGCAGCCCCGGGCGCACGTCCTTCAGGACGAACTGCGGGTCGAGGCGCACCGGTGCCGAGGCCCACAGGAAGTGGGTGCGGCCTTCGGTGACGGTCGTGCCGAACGCCTCGGCACGGGAGCGGCGCAGCGCGCTCCCGGCCCCGTCGGCGACGACCACCACATCGGCCCGCCCGGGCGCGGAACCGACGGTCCCGCGCACCGCCCGCACCCGGGGGCCGGCCTCCGCCAGGGCCCGGGTGCGGGCGTGGAAGGCCCGCCGTCCGAGGGCGACGGTCCCGTAGGCGCCGGACCAGATGTCCTCGTCGCCGACGCGGGTCAGGGTGCGGTCCCAGGTGCCGGTGGCGTCCGGCGGCAGGTCGAAGACGCCGGGGAAACGGGGCCGGAGCCCGTCCATGAACTCGGTGGACATCACGATCCCGGCGCCCGGCCCGCGGCCGTCCCGGTCGTGGAGGTCGATGGTCACGTCCGGTCTCAGGCGTGACAGCTCCAGGGTGAAGAACGCCCCCGCCGCTCCCGCCCCGACCACGGCGACATGCCGCAGCCCCGTGCCGGTCATCCCCGTGTCCCGTCCCAGTGGAAGCGTTCGCCGCGGGCCAGGGCGGCGCCCCGGGAGGCGGCCATCATCTCGCCGCTGGCGACCTTCATGATGGTGAGGAACTCGCCGAACTGCGGCTCGGGGGCGGCGATGTCGCGCCCGGCCCGGGCGATGAGCTCCAGCCAGCGGACCCGGTGGTCGCGTCCGATCAGGAAGTGGCTGTGCGCCTGGTGCAGCCGCGGGTCCCAGGCGGCGGTGAGGTCGTTGGCGCCGTACATGCGCACGAAGTGGGCGGCGAGGCGGGCGCTGTGCTCGGCCCAGTCGTCCGTGACGAACAGCGCGACGAGTACCGGGTCCTCGGCGACGAGTTCGTAGAAGCGGGTGGCCAGCGCCTGGAAGAACGGTTCGCCGCCGATGCCCTCGTAGAAGTCCTCCA
Organism: Streptomyces zhihengii; assembly: GCF_016919245.1. Classification (NCBI taxonomy): domain Bacteria; kingdom Bacillati; phylum Actinomycetota; class Actinomycetes; order Kitasatosporales; family Streptomycetaceae; genus Streptomyces; species Streptomyces zhihengii. The sequence continues at coordinate 1,596,647 of NZ_JAFEJA010000001.1, forward strand.
CCTTGCGGTCGACCTGCTGCGGGGTCAGGTGCTCGCCGGACTGGAGCCCCTGGTCGGCGACGAGCAGGACCTTGCCGTCGTGGTGCGGTACCGGTGGTTGCGGCACGGACTTCTCCTCATCGGTCGAGCAGCAGGGCTGCCGCGGAAAGGGTGTTGACGGTGCATCCGCGGAGCTTCTTCGCCTGGAGCGTCCCGAGGCCGTACGCCATCGACGTGATCCCCAGGCGGGGGGCGAGTTCCGCGGGGCGGTAGAACATCGTGGCGAAGTAGGTGAAGGAGGCGTCGGGGCGGTCGTAGTCGGTGCCGCTCATCAGGACGGTCCACTGCGCGCCGTCGCGGACGAGGATGCTGAACGAGAGCAGCGCCCCGTCCCGACGGGCCTCCACGACGGTGACGTTCTCCGGGCCGAAGTGCTCGCGCAGGTGGCGCAGCGAGCCGGCCTCCCGCTCGGCGTCCGGGACGCCGCCGTACTTGGTGACGATCTGGTGGCGGAGCCTGACCAGTTCGGGCTCCTCCTCCCCCACCGGGCGCTCGCCGACGACGACGCCGGCCAGCGCGATGTCGCGCAGCTCCCGGCGGACGGCGAACCGGCGCTTGCGCGGCAGCGTCGCGAGGTAGCCGTCGAAGTCCTGCCAGGTGACGTCCATGTCGCAGCGGTCGACCATGGGGACGATGTCGAAGCCCCGCTCGCGCAGGGCGTCGGTGAAGACGGGGAAGTCGGGGCGCAGGAAGAGGCCGGCCACGGACCGCATGCCGTTGTCCCGGGCCCAGTCCACCAGGCCGTCGACCCAGCGGCCGCAGGCCACCGGGTCGTGGGCGCCGGGGCCCGCCGGGGCGGTCTCGTAGTTGGGGAACATCAGCAGGCAGCACGGGAAGACGTCCTCGGGGGCGCGTCCTCGCCAGGGGTGCGGCCCCAGTTCGGCGACGCCGTCGGCGGCGCTGCCGCCGGAGAGCACCCGGAAGGGGTCGAAGCGCACATGGCCGGTGGGCTCGGCGACCGGGCCGCCGACGAGGGCCACCGAGGGGCCGTGCCCGCCGTTCAGCGCCAGGGTGCGGGCGCCGCCGGGGATGCGGCCCTCGGCCAGGGTGATCCAGCGGCGGCTGAGCGTCGCCGGGGAACCCGCTCCGAGGAGCGCGTCCCAGTCGTCCGGCACGCCGGGGCGCACGGTGAAGGCGCCGGGCGGCGCGGGTCGCACGGCGGGGGCCGGGAGGTCGTCCATCTGCGTCACGGCGGTTGTCCTTCGGTCGTGTCCCGGCCGCCGGTGGAGCCGGTGCGGGGCCCGGGGGCCCCAGGCCCCGCACCGGTGCTTGCGGTCGGCCGGACGGGGTCGGTTCACCCCTCGGGCCTCTCGTCCGGATCTCGGCGTGCGCGCGGGCCCCGATCCGTGCGGGAGGCCCCCGGGCCGGGAGGGATCAGACGGTGGCCAGGTCCCAGACCTTGGCCGTGTCACCCTGCTCGTGGGCGTCCCAGACCTGGATCAGGTCCCAGACGGTGAGCTCGTCCCACACCTTGAGCTCGTCCCACACGGGCAGTTCGTCCCAGACCTTCAGCTCGTCCCAGACCTTGAGCTCGTCCCAGACCGGCAGGCGGTCCCAGACCTTGAGCTCGTCCCACACGGGGAGACAGTCCCAGACCTTGAGCTCGTCCCAGACCTTCAGCTCGTCCCAGACCGGCAGGCGGTCCCAGACGGGCAGGCGGTCCCAGACCGGCAGCCGGTCCCAGACCTTCAGCTCGTCCCAGACCGGACTGGCCGTGACGTGCATGTCGTGCATGTCGTGTCCTTCCGATGAGTGCGGCAGTCCGTTCCATTCCAGGAGTCACCGCCTCAACCGTGGGCCGGAGGGCGCAAGCCGTGGGCACTCGGGGAGCTGTACCGCTCGCAGTGAAGCGGTCCTTCCTGGCCATGGCCCGGCGGGGGCCTGATCCGGCCCCCGGTCCGCCGAGTGTTGCAGAGCGGGCAAAGGCCCGTCTTCTCCCAGATTGCTCGGCGCCGCACACTCCGGAAGACGGACGGAGCCGCCGACGAAGCCGCAGGTCACAGCGGTCGGGCGAGGTCAGGTGCCGAAGGCGAGCACCACATTGTGACCGCCGAACGCGAAGGAGTCGGACAGCACGGCCCGCAGGGCGGCCGGGCGCGGTTCGGCACCCACCACGTCGAGCCCGATGGCCGGATCCGGTGAGTCGAGGTTGAGCGTTGGCGGGACGGTGCCGTGCCGCAGGGCCAGCACGCTCGCCACCGCCTCCACGGCACCGGCGGCGCCCAGCGCGTGCCCGGTCATCGACTTGGTGGCCGACACCGGGACGTGCGCCGCGGCCTCGCCCAGCGCGGCCCTCAGGGCCCTGGCCTCGGCGTCGTCGTTGTAACGGGTGCCGGTGCCGTGGGCGTTGACGTAGGAGACGTCCGAGGGCGCCCACCCGGCGGACCGCAGCGCCCGGCGGATCGCGCGGGCCGCGCCCGCGCCCTCGGGGTGGGGGCCGGCCACATGGTGGGCGTCGGAGGTCCGTCCCCAGCCCGCGAGGACGGCGAGCACCTCGGCGCCCCGGGCGCGGGCGTGCTCCTCCGACTCCAGCACGAGCACCGCCGCGCCCTCGGCGAGCACGAAGCCGTCCCGGTCGGCGCCGAACGGGCGGCTGGCGGCGGCGGGTTCGCCACCCCGGCCGGACAGGGCCCCGGCCCGGGCGAACCCGGCGACGATCAGCGCGGTGACGGGCGCCTCGGCGCCGCCGGCCAGCACCACGTCGGCCTCGTCGGAGACGATCATCTGGGCGGCCGTGACCAGGGCTTCGGCGCCGGAGGCGCAGGCGGTGACCACGGAGGTGCTGGGGCCGGTGATGCCGTGGGCGATGGCGACGTTCGCCGCGGGGGCGTTGGCCATCGACATCACGACCGAGCGGGCGCCGATCCGGCGGGGCCCGTCGGTCTGGAGCAGCCGGGCGTTGCGCTCCAGGCTGCCCACGCCGCCGGCGCCGGTGCCGATGGCCACACCCACCCGGTCGCGGTCCAGGGCGGTGAGGTCGAGGCCGGCGTCGTCGAGGGCGAGCCGGGCGGCGGCGAGCGCGAGATGGGTGGCGCGGTCCGTGGCCAGTTCCTCGCGCCGCCCGGGGGCGAGGCCGGGCGGCAGGTCGACCTCACCGGCGATGCGGACGGGGAGGCCGGTGGCGTCGAAGCGGGTGATGGCGCGGATCCCGCTGACCCCCTTGAGCTGGGCCTGCCAGAAGTCGTGGCGCCCGGTGCCGATGGGCGTGACGGGCCCGACCCCGGTGACGACCACCCGCGGGCCGCTCACCGCCGCGCTCCGCTCCCGTGCGCGACGAGGTAGCCGACGACGTCGCCGACGGTGGCGAGCCCGAGGACCGCGTCGTCGTCGACGGGCCGCCCGCTCTCCGTCTCCATGATGGTCAGCAGCTCGACCATGTCGAGCGAGTCGAGGCCCAGGTCGTCCTTGAACCGGGCCTCCGCGGTGATCTCCTCGGGGAGGAGGCCGAGCTTCTCCTCCAGCAGCGCGCTCACACGGTGGAGGATCGCGTCGGCCGAGGTGGTTCCTGTCGTCATCGGTTCGTCCTTCGGTCGAGGGTCGAGGGTGGGGGCGGAGGTGGGGGGCGGAGGTGGGGGCGAAGAGTCGGGGCCGAGGTCGACGGGGTCGACGGGGACCCGGGGGTACTGCGGGCGCGGCGGGCGCGGCCGGTTCAGGTGCGGCCGGCGGGTCCCGGCGCGGGGGGCGCGGTGACGCTGCCTGCGTGCAGCGCGAGATCGGCGCAGACCGCGGAGACGGCGGCCGTGAAGGCGTCGGCCTGGGCGTCGGTCAGGGTGAGCGGCGGCTGGATGCGCAGCACCCGGTTGCTGTTGGCCGTGACGAAGGTGAGCATCCGGTGGTCGCGGGCGAGCTGGGCGGCGAAGCGCAGGCACAGCATGTCCCCGAGGGAGGACTCCAGCGCCTCGCCGGCCCGGCGCACCGCGCTCCGCACGTCGTCGGGCAGCCAGTCGACGAGGCCGTGCAGATCGCCCGGGAGGCGGGTGAGGAGTTCGTCCGCGAGGGCTCCGGCGGCGCCGGAGAAGTCGCCGTCGAACTCGACGGCGTTCATCAGTCCGATGCCGCGCACCTCGCGGACGAAGCCGTACGGGGCGCAGGCCGTGCGCAGTCCCTCGCGCAGCCGTGCGCCGGTCGTCCGGGCCCGCTCGGGGAGGTGCTCCTCCTCCACCACGTCCAGTGCCGCGAGGGCCACGGCGGCGGCGAGGTTGCCGCCGCCGAAGGTCGACGAGTGGAGCACGGCCCGGTCGGTGCTGCCGTAGGCGGCGTCCCAGAGCTCCGCGCGCACCAGGGTGGCGGCGATCGGGACCAGTCCCCCGGAGAGCGACTTGGCGAGGCACACCACGTCCGGTTCGAGCCCGTCGTGCGCGGCGGCGAACATGGCCCCGGTGCGGCCCAGTCCGGTCTGGATCTCGTCGAGGACGAAGGCGGCCCCGGCACGGCGGCACAGGCGCTGCGCCTCCAGCAGGTAGCCGGGCGGCGGCAGCACCACACCGCCCTCGCCCTGCACCGGTTCGACGATGAAGGCGGCGGCGCCCTCGACGGCCCGGGCGAGGGCTTCGGTGTCGCCGTAGGGGACGGAGACGACGTCGCCGAGCAGCGGGGCGAACGCCCGGCCGTGCGCCGCGCGTCCGGTGACGGACAGCGCGCCCATCGTCTTGCCGTGGTAGCTGTTGGCGGTGTGCACCAGGCGGGTGCGGCCGGTGCCGGCGCGGGCGGTCTTCAGCGCCGCCTCCACCGCCTCGGCGCCGGAGTTGCTGAAGAAGACCCGCTCCAGGCGGCCCGGGGCGAGGGAGCTCAGCCGTTCGGCGAGTTCGCCGGTCTGCACCGGCACCGAGACGTACTGGGTGAAGGTGGGGGCGCCCCCGTCGAGGAAGGCGCGCAGGGCCCCCACCACCCGGGGGTGGTTGTGGCCCAGGCTGACGGCACCGTAGCCGGCGACGAAGTCCAGGTAGTCGGTGCCGTCGGCGGTGGTGAGCACACAGCCGTCCGCGCGGGTGAACACCCGGTCCATCCCGTGGGCGGCGAACAGCCGGGACAGGGGCGGGTTGACGTGGTCGCGGAAGCGCCGCCGGCTCGCCGCGTCGGCGGACTCGGACGCCTCGGCGGGTGCGGGGGCGGCGGTTCCGGACGCATCGGCCGATCCGGGGGCGGCGGCGGTTCCGGATGCCTCGCCCGATCCGGGGGCGGCGGCGGACGCGGCGGGTCCGGTGGTCGAGGGGGCCGCGGCGGGTCCGGTGGTCGCGGGGGCCGCGGCGGGTCCGGTGGTCGCGGGGGCCGCCGGCCGGGGCCGCGGGGTGTGGTGGGGGGCCAGCCGGGCGATGTCCTCGTCGGCGAGCGGGCGGCCGAACATGGCGAGCGGGGTGGGCAGGAAGCCGTGGCGGGCGGCGAGCGCGCCGATGCGGCGCACCCCGGCCACGTCGATCTCCCGGCCGAGGGACCAGTTCTCGGCCGTGCCCTCCAGGGCGAGCACCAGGGTCTCGGCCAGGCAGCCGTTGAGCTGCTGGGTGGGGGCGGGGAGGCCGCCGTCGCCGACGCGCACGGACGCGTCGGCGCTGACCAGGCCGCCGTCCACGACGAGCACGTCCCGGCGGGCGGGCGGCAGGGGCGCGTCGCGGGGCAGGGCGACGTCCACGACCACCGAACCGGGGTGCAGCCGGCCGGTGTCGACGACCCCGCCCGAGGAGGTCGCCGCGATGTACAGGCGCGGGGCGGCGTAGCAGCCGGCGATGTCGTCGAGGAGCACCACCCGCTCCCGTTCCGCCGGGTCCAGCCAGCGCAGCAGCCCCCCGGCGGCGCGGCCCCGGCGGACGACCAGTTCCAGGCGGAACCCGTCGGCGAGCAGCAGCCGGGCGACCGCGAGGGCGATCGAGCCGGGGTAGCCGACGACCACCACGGGCGCGTCGGCCGCGGCGGGGCCGAGCAGCCGCGCGCAGCGGCGCAGCGCCTCGTGGGCCGCGTAGGCGGTGAGCGAGTTGCCGCTGGTGACGGGGACGCCGGACCGGGCCGCGGTCCACAGGCCGCGGTCGCCGACGATGGAGGTGGCGCCGCCGAGTCCGACGATCTCCGCTCCGGCGTCCCGCAGCGCGGCCACCTCGGCGGCGACCATCTCCCGGGCGGCGGTGGGGCGTTCGAGGATCTGCTCGGCGGTGAAGGCCAGGCCGCGGACCTCGCCGTCGCACCGGTCGCCGGTCGGCGAGGTGACGGAGGTGAGCATCGGCAGCGGGACGTGCAGCCGCGGGCCGGGCGGGCGCACGGTGCCGCGGTGGTCGTCGAGGAGGCGGCCCAGCAGGTCCAGGCCGCGCATCTGGTTGCGGTGGGCGGGGCTGACGGCGTGGGCCAGGAAGCCGAACTTCACCGGGCTCTCCTTCGTCTGGGAACGAGCGGGTGACTCTCCGCGCGGGTGGCGGGGACGGCCCGGGCGGGGGCGGGGCCGGGAGACGGGCCGGGACCCTGACGGGACGGCGGGGCGCGGTGCCGGGCGGGCCGGGTCAGCGGGCGGGGCGCGGGCCCGGGCGCCGGGCCATGCCGAAGGCCAGGTCCGGCAGGCGGTCGCGCTGCCAGCCGAGGGAGGAGAGCAGACTCAGGCCGTCGCCCTCGTTGTTGTGCTCCAGCGGCACCGTCCAGAGGTCGACCGCCCCCGGTCTGCGCAGGCGGTCGGCGAGCTCGTCGTGGTCGACGTCGTCGAGAACGCGGCGGGTGACGGTCAGTCCGCCGTAGTCGGTCTCCCCCTCGGCTTCCAGCAGATGGAGGACCTGGGTCTGGCGCCCGGCCGGTCCGGCCCGGCGCCCCTCGCGGTAGGTGCGGATCACCGAGTGGCCGCCGTCGACCAGCCGGAAGACGCTCAGGTGGCCCGCGAGGCGGTGCCCGTTGAGGGTGACCTCCTGCACCAGGGTGGGCACGATGTCGGGCACCAGCGCGGCCGCCCCGTCGCCGACGAAGGCCAGCACGTTGTCGTCACGGGTCAGCGCCAGCGCCGGCACCGCCTGGAGGGCGTCGCCCATCAGGGCCCTGCCGTACCAGCCGGAGAAGCCGGGGCCGGTGCGGGGGAGGTTGCGGATCGCGGACAGCCCGCCGCGGCCGACGTCGAAGACACCGGTCCAGGTGTAGCCGTGGCGGCGGACGAGGGTGTCGAGCACGGCGCCGAGCCGGGCGAAGAAGTAGTTGGCGCTCATCGGCCGCACGGGCAGGGTGTGCAGCACGTCGGAGGCGCTGTCGCGGCTGAGCGCGATGGCCCGTTCGCGCCGGTCGCGCAGGGCGTCCGGCACGTCGAGCCGTGCGCGGACGGCGCGCAGGAACGCGGCCGCGTCGCACTCCAGCGGGTGGTCGGCGAACGGGGCCAGATGGGCGCGTTCCCTGGTCACCTGCACGATGCGCAGCGATCGGGCCAGGGCGCGCGGGGAGAACGGGGTGGCGGCCTCCGGTATGCGGCTCTTGAGGAAGAACAGGCACTGCTCGTCCCGGGGGCGCAGGGCGCCCCCGTGGTGGAGGAAGTCGTGGACGCGGTCCGAGTACCCGTAGAGCCCGAGGGTGCCGAGGTAGTACGGCACGGGGCGGCCGTCGCGGAACCGGGCGACGGTGCCCGGGCGGGTGAGCGAGTCGGCGAGGGCGACGCCGGCGCGGGAGGCGATCTCGTGGACCAGGCCCTCCTCCTGCGCGTCGAGCGGCCCGCACTGCCAGAGCACCCGGTCCGGGCCGCGGTTGAGCAGGTCCATGACGGGGGCGAGTGCGTCCTCGCGGACCGTGAGGACGGGCCTCGGGCGCGGGGGCGGCGGCGCGGGCCGGCGGGGCTCGGCCCGCGCCGGGGCGCGCAGCACCGCCGGGGTGGCGAGCAGCACGACGGGGCCGCGGTCCTCCTCGAACGAGGCGTAGGCGGCGCGCAGTTGCTCCTCCAGGCGGGCCGGGTCGTCGAGGTGGTGGAAGGGCACGCCGCGGGCGCGCAGCACCTCGCGGGAGTCCTCGGCGGCGTGGACGGTGCCCTGGAAGGGGAACCAGGCGTCCTCGGGCGAGTCGGCGCAGACCAGGAACCCGCGGGCGCGGGCCTCCCGGAGGTTGGCCAGGGTGCCGCGGAACTCGTCGACCATGCCGCTGGTGACCACGACGAGGAACGGCGCCCCGTCGAGCTGCCAGCGGGCCAGCGCGCCGCAGGCGAGGCTGTGTTCGCTGGGGCCGCGCAGCACGGGGTTGCCGCCCCGGGCGGCGTGCTCCTCCAGGTCGCCGATCAGCCCCGACACCACGGAGCCCGTGTAGTAGTGCAGGCCCCAGCGGGCGCCGGCGCGGGCGTCGAGGAAGGCGGCCAGCTGCTCGCCGAGCAGCGAGCGACCGGTGGCCGACGCGCTCCGCAGCGCCGTGGAGGCGTAGTCGAGCTGGACCCAGTCGGTGAAGGCGACGGCGACGTCGGCGGCGAGCACCCAGTCCCGGTCCGGGGCGCGCCGGCGGCCGTAGGGGCCGGCGACGAGGGCGGGGCCGAGCGGGGCGCGGTCGTAGACGAGGACGGTCCGGGAGGTGAAGGTGTGGGGCGTGTCGCCGAGCGCCTCGGCGAGCAGGGCGAGCCCGGCGGCGATCGTCCCGTCCGGCTGCCGCCGCGGTCCGTCCGGTTCGGTGAGGACGAGGGCGAGCCTGTCGTCCCCGGAGCGCCGGCGGGCCAGTGCGCCGGCCAGCGCCCCGGCGGCGGCCGGGAAGGTGGCGGCGGCGAGATGGCGGACCTCGGCGTCGGGCACCACCCGGTCCAGGAACCTGCGGGCGCGTCCGGCAACGGTGTGCCACTCGGGGTGGTCGGGCGGCGCGGGCAGGGGCCCGGCGACATCGGTGACCAGCCGGGACGCGGCGCCCGGGTCCCCGTCTCCGGTCAGGCCGTTCAGCGCGGCGGCGACCGCGGTGTGGAAGGCGGCGCGGCTCCCCACCGTGACGACGAGGAACCTCGGCCGTTTGTCGCTGTCACTGCCGCTGTCCACCCTTGCCACTCCCCCGTCGACGCGCAGGGCCGCTGTGCCCGTCCAGCAGTCTGCATCGCGCCCGCTGAAGGCGATCTGCATAACCTCTGGAGGCGGCCGGGCGGCAAACGGGCCGTCAGGCGTCCCCGATCAGGTGGCAGCAGAGGCTGTCGTAGGCCCAGTCCTCCCACTGCTCCCTGGTCCAGTTCCGTTCCGTGGCGAGCAGGTGGTAGAGCTCGGGGCCGAGCAGCGCGCCGCAGATGTCGAGGGCGCGTTCGTGTCCGAGCCCCTCGCGCAGGACCCGGCGTTCGGCGAGGGAGTCGACGAAGTGGCCGTGCAGCGTGCGCCGCCGGCTCCGGTTGACCTGCCACTCCTCCATGCCGTCCCCGTAGGTGACGGCGGCGTTGCGGAGCACCTCCAGCAGCGGCGCCGCCTGCGCGTTGACCGTGCTCATGAGCTGGGCGAGGTGGCGCATCTGCTGACGGGGGTCGCGGACGGCGAGCGCCTCGGCGACCCGGGTGAAGGAGGTGAGCCCTTCGGGGCCCTCGGTGCACGGGAGATGGAGGTCGACGAGATGGCCGAGAAGGCGCTGCTTGTTGCCGAAGGCGAAGTAGACCGTCTGCACGGCGACGCCCGCGTGGCGGGCGATGGACTCGATGGTCGTGGCCACGTAGCCGTGATCGGAGAAGAGCTGCATGGCGGCGTCGAGGATGCGCTGACGTGTCAACTGTGCCCGCGTGCGCTTGACATCCTTCGGCAGCACCGGAACTCCTCTTGCTATAGTCGCCGTCTAGAGTCGCCATATATTCACATCGACGGACCAGGGGTGCAAGCGTGACGGCTGATCCCGGCGAAAAGACGACACCGCGCACCACACGTCCTCCCTCGGCCCTCCTCCCCCTCCTCACGGGCGGCATGGGCTTGTCGATGTTCGTGCTCTACGCCATCGGCGCGCTCGGACCGTTCCTCGTCGCCGACCTGGACCTGTCGGGTCCCCGCCTCGGTCTGCTCACCGCGGTGACCTTCGGCACCGCGGCGCTGCTGTCGCTGTACGCGGGGCATGCGGCCGACCTGGTCGGCGGGCGGCGGGCGCTGGCGCTGCTGGGGGTCCTGGTCGCCTGCGCGTTCGCCGCGCTGGCCGCCTCGCACAGCTACGGGCTGCTGCTCGCCGCGCTGGTCGCGGGCGGCGCGGCGCAGTCGCTCGCCAACCCGGCGACCAACAAGCTGATCGCCGCCCATGTGCCGCCGCAGCGGCGGGCGATGGCGGTCGGCGTGAAGCAGTCGGGGGTGCCGCTCGCCGCGTTCACCGCCGGACTGGTCCTGCCGTCGCTGGCGCAGGCCACCTCGTGGCGCACCGCGCTGGCCCTGGTGGTGCCGCTCGCGCTGGCCGCGGCCGGGGCGGCGCTGCTGCTGCCGGCGGACGGCCCGCCGCCGTCCGGGGCCGCCCTGTCGCTGCCGTCGCCGCCGAACACGCCCACCCGCTGGCTGATGGGCGTCTCCTTCTTCATCGGCTGCGGCCTGGCCTCCCTGACCACGTATCTGCCGCTCTACGCCCATGAGCGGCTCTCGCTCGGCGAACGCGGCGCCGGCGCGCTCATCGCCGCCGTCGGGGTCTCGGGCATCGCGGCCCGGCTGCTGTGGTCGAAGTACAGCGACCGGCTGGACGTCCCCCGCTCGCTGCTCGTCCTCGCGGTCGCCGCGGTGGCGTCGGCCCTGCTGCTGCCCGCCGCCGCTGCCGGGACCTGGCTGGTGTGGGCGGGGGCCGTGGGGCTCGGCGGGTCGGCCGCCGCGGCCAACGCGATCACCATGGTCGCGGTGACCAGGGGCAGCGGCTTCGGCAGGACGGGGCACGCCTCGGCCCTGGTCTCCCTCGGCTTCTTCGCCGGCTTCGTGGCGGGCCCCCCGGCCTTCGGCCTGCTCGTCGCGTCCGCCGGCGGCTGGACGGCCGGCTGGGCGCTGGTGACGGCGGCCTTCGCGGTGGCCGCCGTGCTGTCGTGGGCCGGCCGCGGCCCGGTGCGCCGCAGCGTCTGACCGGACCCCGGGGCCGGGCTCCGGGGCCGGGCTCCGGGGCCGGGCTCCGGGGCCGGGCTCCGGGCACGCCGGCGGGCCCGGGAGCAGGCTCCCGGGCCCGGTGGCGCGCCGCCCGTGCGGCCGGTCTCAGGACATGAAGTCGTAGTCCAGGTGCCGGTCCTCGTCCGTGTCCGTCCAGAAGCCGTAGCGGCGCATCCCGTACATCAGCGGGAGCTGGAGCTGGAGCTGGGTGATGGCGGCGACGCGCCCCATCACCACCGCGTGGTCGCCGACCTTCTGGATCTCGTGCACGGCGCAGTCGGCGATGGTGTGCGCCGCCTCGTGCAGGTGCGGGCCGCCGATGTCGCCCACGGTGCGCCAGGCGACCTTGTCGAAGCGCTCCCGGACACCGGACGCGAACAGCTCGGCGGTCGCCCGGGCCTGGCTGTGCAGCAGGTTGACCGCGAACGCGCCGCTGCCCTGCACCGCCTGGAGCGTCGGACTGCCCTGGCGCAGGCAGACCAGCAGGGTGGGCGGGTTCAGCGCCACGCTGCACAGCGAGGTGCAGGTCATCCCCCACGGCTCGCCGTCGGGCGCGACGGCGGTGATCACCGAGACCCCGGTGGGGAACCCCGCCATGAGCGGTCGGATGTCGGGCTGCTCGGACTGCGGCGTCATGATGTCGGCCTCCTGCTGGGTGTCACGTGGACGAGCGGACGAGATCGGGCGAGGCGTGGGCGCCGGGCGGCAGCGCGGCCCTGACCTCCGCGGCCAGGTCCCCGGCGAAGGCACCGAACGCGTCGCCGAGGAAGTGGAAGTGGCCGCCGGGATAGACGCGTTCGGTGAAACGGGACCGGGTCTGCCGCGCCCAGGGCGACATCGCCACCATCGGCGCCCAGGAGTCGTGCGTCGCGGCGAAGACGGTCACCGGGGCGGCCATCGGGGTGCGGTGGGCGTCGGGCCGGTAGCCGGCCACCGCCCGCAGATCGCTGCGGACCAGCCGCAGGAAGCGGTCGCGGAAGTCGGGCACCGCGTCCAGTTGCTGCGGCATGCCGCCCATCTCCCGCAACCGCGCCAGCAGTTCGGCGTCCTCGCTGCCGGGGTCGGGCAGCCGGGTCAGCACCTCGTGGCCGGGCGCCCCGCGCCCCGAGACCCCGACCCAGCGGGGACGGACGCCCCGCTGCTCCAGCGCCCGGGCGGTCTCGTGCGCGACGATCGCGCCGAGGCTGTGCCCGAAGAGCACCAGCGGCGCCCCCTGGGCCCAGGGCAGGACGTCCTCGGTGGCGGTCGCCACGATCTCGTCCATCGACTCCAGCGCCGGTTCGGTGTGGCGCTTGCCGCGTCCCGGGAGGTCGAGCAGGAGCACGTCCCAGTCAACGGGCAGATGGCGGGTCAGCGGGAACCAGGACGCGGCGGAGCCGCCCGCGTGGTGGAAGGCCACCAGGCGGACGGCGGGCGCGTCGAGCCGGCGCGGGCGCACGAAGTTGCTCATGCGTCCCGCTCCGGCGCGCCCTCGGCCGCGGCCGTCGCCGCGATGTCGTCGGCGAGCTTCGCGAACAGCTCCCCGAGGGGCAGGTCCAGTGGCAGTTCCTCGGCCGTCAGCCGCAGCCGGTAGTTCTCCTCGACCTTCGTGATGAACAGCACCGACAGGAACGAGTCGCCGCCGGAGTCGAGGAACGACAGGGTGGTGTCGGGCTCCTCGGACGCGTGCAGCGCCTCGGTCAGCTCGGCGAGCAGATAGGCGCGCACGGCCGCGCGGTCCTGCGGGTCGGGCGCGCCGCGCTTGTGCTCCGGGGCCGCGGCGGCGCTCTCGCCGCCCGCCCCGGTGAGCGGCTCCTCGATCCAGAACCGCCTGCGCTGGAACGGGTAGGTCGGCAGGTCGCCGGTGAACCGGGCCCGCGGTGCCCGCAGCGCGTCCAGGCGGAGGTCGGCCCCCGCGGTGAAAAGGGTGCCGAGCGCGGCGGACAGCAGCGCGGGCGCGCCCTCGGGGTCGTCGCCGACGAGCGGCGCCGTGCGGGTGGCGCCGCCCGCCTCCCACTCCAGCACGGCCGCCTCGCCGAGCTCCGGGTCGAGCCGCGGGCGGACCCGCAGGCCGAGGACGCCGAGCAGACCGGCCAGCCGGGCGGCCGGGGTGCCCTCCTCCTCGGCGCCGCCGGCCGCCGCGGGATACGCCGCGGCGAGGGCGGCGAGGGCCGCGGTGAGCCGCTCCTCGTCCCCGGAGATCCGCAGCACGGCCGTCCGGGGCGCGGCGGGGGTCCGGGCGTCGTCGGCGGGGGTCCGCGCGTCGAGCGCGGCGCCGAGGGCCTCGGCGAGTTCACCGGCGGTGGCACCGGTGACGGCGACGCGGTGGGCGAAGGGGGCGCGGCCGGCACGCAGCGTGTGGCAGACGGACGAGAGCCGCGCCGGTTCGGTCTGCTTGAGACAGGCCCGCACGGAGACGGCGAGTTCCGCGAGGGCCGCCGGGTCCTTCGCGGAGAGCGTCAGCAGCTCCGTCCGCGCGCCGCCGGCGGCGGGGGTCGGGTCCGGGTCCGGGGCGTCGTAGCCCTGGAGGACGACATGGGCGTTGGTGCCGCTCATGCCGAAGGAGTTGACGCCGGCCACCCGGGGCCCGGCGGGCCAGGGCCGGTTGCGGCGCGGCACCGTGACGGAGAGCCGGTCCCACGGGATGTGGGGGTTGAGCGCCGAGCCGTCGTCGGGGAGCGCGGCGGGGATCTCGCGGTGCCGGAGCATCAGGACGGTCTTGATGACGGCGGCGATGCCGGACGCCGCCTCCAGGTGCCCGAGGCGGGCCTTGACGCTGCCGATGGGCAGCGGCGCGCCCCGTTCGCGCACGGCGTCTCCGACGACGGCGTCCAGGGCGCCGACCTCGATCGGGTCGCCGAGGGCGGTGCCGGTGCCGTGCGCCTCGACGTAGCCCAGCTCGCCCGCGCCGACCCGGGCGTCGGCCAGGGCGGCCCGGAACACCTCTTGCTGCGCGGGCCCGTTGGGGGCGGTGAGGCCGGAGGCGGCGCCGTCGTGGTTGACCGCGGAGCCGCGGACGACGGCGAGCACCTCGCGCCCCTCCGCCTCGGCGTCCTCCTGGCGCATCAGGACCAGGACGCCGACGCCCTCGCCCCGGCCGTAGCCGTCGGCGCTGGCGAGGAACGACTTCGACCGCCCGTCCGGCGAGACGGCACGGGTCTGGCAGAGCGAGACCATCAGGCTCGCCGACAGCAGCAGGTTGGACCCGCAGACCAGCGCGTAGCGGCACTCCTCGCCGCGCAGCGCGCGGGTGGCGAGGTGCAGCGCCGACAGCGAGGAGGAGCAGGCGGTGTCCACGCTCAGCACCGGGCCGCGGAAGCCCATCACATGGCTGATGCGGCCCGCGCCGAAGCAGAGCCCGCCGCCGGTGGTGTAGTACGGGTCGATCCGCGTCATGTCGGCGCGGTCCTCGAGGCGTTCGCCGTACTCGGAGGCCATCATGCCGAGGAACACACCGACGTCGAGACGGTCGGAGCGCCGGACGGCGATGCCCGCGCGCTCCAGCGCCTCCCAGGCGGTCTCCAGGAGCATCCGCTGCTGCGGGTCGAGCAGCTTCGCCTCGCGCTGCGAGATGCCGAAGAAGTCGGCGTCGAAGTGGGAGATGTCGGAGAGGAAGCCGGCCCGCCCGACGTAGGAGCGGCCGGGCCTGCCGGGCACCGGGTCGTAGACGGCCCGCAGCCCGGGGCGTTCGTCCGGGATCTCCGAGTCGGCGGTGCCCTCGGCTCGCAGCCAGTCCCAGTAGGCGTCGGGGGTGTCGAGCCCGCCCGGCAGCCGCAGGCTCATGCCGACCACGGCGAGGGGTGCGTGCCGGCGGCCCTCCAGCTCCTGGACGCGGGCCTGGAGCCGCCGGGAGTGCTTGAGCTGCTCCTCCATCAGCTGCCGGATCTGCGCGGGTTCCATGCTTCGGGCGCTCATATCTCTGTCCCCACATCTGCCTGTACGGCTTGGACGAGTTCGTCGAACGACAGTTCCGCCGGGTCCGACGGGTCCGGCCCGGGTGCGGTGTCCCGCGCGGCGGGCGCGGGGTCCGGGGGCGTCGCGGGGGCCGCGGGCCGCTCGGTGGCGGTGCGGTCGCCGGCCGGGTCCGGCGCCGCGCCGGCCTCCGCCGGGAACAGCAGGCCCGTGACGTAGGCCGCCAGCCGGGAGACGGTGGGGTGGTCCAGGGCCACGGTCGCCGGCAGATCGGTGCCGAGCGCGTCCGCCAGCCGGGTGCGCAGATCGATCACCATGATCGAGTCCAGGCCGGTCTCGGTGAATCCGGTGTCGTCGGCCACGGCACCGGGGTCGCCGAGCACCTCGCCCGCCAGGGCGCGGATCTCCCGGTGCAGGAGTTCGCCGCGCTCCTCCGCGTCGAGTCCGGCCAGCTCCCGTGCCAGCCGGCCCCGGCCCGGCCGAGCGGCGGCGGTCCGTGCCGGGCCCGAGACGAGCTGGCGCACCAGGGCGCCGCCGGGGTGCCCCGCGAGCCGCTGCGCGTACGCGTCGCGGTCCATGGCCACCGCGACGAGCCGGCTGCCGGTGCCGCCGGCCAGGACGGTGGCGAGCGTCTCCTCCGCCTCCTCGTCGGTGAGGGGCCGCAGGCCGCGCCGCTCCATGGCCCGCCCGGTGGCCGCCGACGCCGCCATGCCGCCCCGGGCCTTGGGGGCCCAGGGACCCCAGGCGACGCTGGTGGCGGGTGTGCCGCGGGAGCGCAGCAGCGCCGCGAGTCCGTCCAGATAGCCGTTGGCGGCGGCGTAGTTGGCCTGTCCGGCGGAGCCGAGGACGGCGGAGGCGGACGAGTAGAGCACCAGGGCGTCCAGATCCTGCCCCTCCAGCGCCGCGGCCAGGTGGGCGGCACCCTCCGCCTTGGCGGCGAAGACGGTGGTGAAGGCGTCCTCGTCGAGCCGGTCGAAGGACCGGTCGTCGCCCGCGCCGGCGAGGTGCAGTACCGTGCGCAGCGGGGCGTGCTCACCGGCCGCCGCGACGGCCGCGCGGC
This sequence comes from Streptomyces zhihengii, assembly GCF_016919245.1. Classification (NCBI taxonomy): domain Bacteria; kingdom Bacillati; phylum Actinomycetota; class Actinomycetes; order Kitasatosporales; family Streptomycetaceae; genus Streptomyces; species Streptomyces zhihengii. The sequence continues at coordinate 1,612,613 of NZ_JAFEJA010000001.1, forward strand.
ACGCCTCGGGGTCGGTGACGTCCCCGGCGACGACCGTCACCCGCACGCCGGCCGCGGTGAGTTCGTCGATGACGGTGCGGGCGGTGGCGTCCGGGGCGGACCGGCCCATCAGGGTGAGCGCGGTGGCGCCGGCCCGGGCGAGGAAGGCGGCGCTGCTGAGTCCGAGGGCGCCGAGGCCGCCGGTGATCAGCGCGGCGCCGCCGCGCCCGGACGGGCGGGATCCGCCGTGGCCCCGCGCGGTGTCGGCGTCGTGCGGGACGAGCCGGGCGACCGCGACACCGTCGCCGCCGACGCGCAGCCACGGGTCGGGGAGCCCGGCCGTGACCGCACGGGTCACGGTGGCGGCCAGCGGGGCGGCCTCCCAGCCGGCGCCGAGCGCGACCCGCAGCAGCGGCCGGTCGGTCTGCTCGGCCTCCAGCGAGGCGAGCATGCCCCAGAGGGTCTCGCGGACGGGGGCGGCGGCGGTGTCCGCGGCGGCGAGCACCGCGTACGGCACCGTCCGCTCGGACGCCCGCAGCGCGGTGGCGAGTTCGACGGCCGCCGCGCGTGCGGCTCCGGGCCCACCGGTCCGCTCTCCGCCCGTCTCCGCCGTGAACCGCGCGTCGATCACGAGCTCGGCGGCCCGGGGGGTGTCGGCGCCGCCGGCCGTGCCGGAGGCGGGGCCCGTGCCGGGGGCGGGGCGGGAGCCGTCGCCCGTGCCGGGGCGGTGATCCGTGCCGGAGGCGGAGCCCGTGCCCGTGGCGGGGCGGGAGCCGTCTCCCGTGCGGGGGGCGGGGCGGGAGCCGTCGCCCGTGCCGGAGGCGGTGCGGGAGCCGTCTCCCGTGCGGGGGGCGGGGCCCGTGCCAAGGTCGTCGCCCGTGCCGGGGGCGACGGCAGCGGCGGGATCGGTGTCCGGGACGGCGCCGGGGGCGGCCGGGGTGTCGACCTGGTGGCCCTGGGCGGCGAGGGCCGTGGCCAGGGCCCGGCCGGCCGGGGTCGTGGACCCGAGGAGGGCGATCCGCAGCGGCCGCGACACGATGTCGTCGCCCGCGGGGGCGTGCTGGGGCGTCCACTTCAGGTCGTAGGTGTGCGGGGCGCCCTCGCGCAGGGAGCGTTCCAGGACGGCGCGGGGCGCGCGGCGGAAGCGGAAGTCGTCCACCGCGAGGACGGTGGCGCCGCTGCCGTCGAACATGTGCAGATCGGCCGCCTTGACCTGGAGCAGTCCGTCGTCGGCGCCCTCCTCGACCACCGCCCGCACGTGGCCCCACAGTTCCTGCCCCGGGACGGGCCGGCGCGGGAACGAGAGGCGGGCCACGGCGAACGGGATCGCCAGGCCGTCGTCCTCGGACACCTCGTCGCCGGTGACGGCGAACGCCACCGCGCTCTGGAGGCAGGAGTCGAGCAGGCCCGGGTGGATCTCCCAGCCGTCGGGGGACTCGTTCATCTCCGCCGGCTCGGTGAAGCGGATGAGCGCCTCCTGGCCGCGGATCCACGCCTCCCCGATCCAGCGGAAGGACGGCCCGAGGTGGTAGCCGAGGGCCCGCAGATGGGCGTAGAAGGCGTCGCCCGTCAGATGCCGGTCGGCCGCGGCGGCGAAGGCCGCCGGGTCCGGCGGCGCCGCGCGGCGGGCCTCGTCCGCCGCCGGGCCGGACGGTTCGCCGATCCGAGCGGCCAGGTGCTGCTGCCAGCGCCCCCGCTCCGGGTCGAGCAGGCTGTGGACGCCGACGGCGCGTGCGCGGCCCTCCTGGGCCTCCTCCACGATCTGGAGGTCGTAGTGCTCGCCGTCCCGCAGCACCAGGGCGCGCGGGAAGTGGAGGTCCTCCAGCACGACCGGCGCCCCGCCGGCGCCGAGCGCGGACAGCACCGTCGCGGTCTGGGAGGCGCCGGGCACCGACACGACGCCGAACAGCCGGTGGTCGGTGAGGTGGGCCGGGTACTCGGTGCTGCGCGCGGTGGTCCACACCCGGCCGCCGAAGGCGGGCGAGCGCAGCGGGCTGCCCCAGGCGGGCGCCTGCCCGGCGGGCCGCCGTGCGGCGGGTGCCGGGCCGCCGCCGGCGTCGGTCCAGTGCCGGGTGCGGGCGAACGGGTAGCGCGGTGCGGGCGTGCCGGTGGCCGGCCGCCGCGGGGAGGTGCGCGACCAGTCGACGTCCTGGCCGCCCAGGTACAGCGCCCGGGTCGCCGCCAGCAGCGCCGCGCCGTCGCCGGTGCCCCGGCGCAGCGACGGGACGGTCACGGGCGCGGGGTCGAGTTCCGCCCCGGCGACCAGGTTGACCAGGGTGCGGTCGGGGCCGATCTCCAGGCAGATGTCGATCCCCAGCCCGGCGAGGGCGCGCGCCCCGTCGTGGAACCGCACCGGCAGGCGGGCGTGGCGGCGCCAGTAGGCGGCGTCGTACTCGCCGGGGCCGGCGAGCCGGCCGGTCACGTTGGAGATCACGGGCAGCGCGGGGGCGTGGAACGCCAGCGGCGCGAGGACCTCGTCGAAGGCGGCGAGGGCGGGGTCGAGCAGCCGGGAGTGGAAGGCGTGCGACACCCCGAGCCTGCGGGCCCGTACGCCCTCGTCCTTCAGCCGGGCGGCGAGCGCGTCGACGGCGTCCACGGAGCCGGACAGCACCACCGAGGCCGGTCCGTTGACGGCCGCGACGTCCAGTCCCGTCCCGGCCGCCCACTCGGCGGCCCGCTCCTCGTCGGCGACGACGGCGAGCATCGCGCCGCGCTCGGTGCCCTGCATGAGCCGGGCCCGGTGGGCGATCAGCTCCAGTCCGGTGGGCAGGTCCATCACTCCGGCCGTGACGGCGGCGGAGATCTCGCCGACGCTGTGGCCCATCACGACGGCGGGCCGCACGCCGCGGGACTCCCACAGCGCGGCGAGGGACAGTTCCAGGGTCACCAGGGCGGGCTGGGTCACCCGGGTCTCGTTGACCGCGTCCCGGTCGTCGCCGTAGTACAGCAGGTCGGTGAGCGAGGCGCCGAGGGCGGGCGCGAGGACCCGGTCGCAGGCGTCGAACGTCTCCCGGAACACCGGTTCGCTCTCGTACAGTTCGCGCCCCATGCCGAAGTACTGGCTGCCCTGCCCGGAGAACAGGAAGGCGATGCGCGGGGCGCCGGCGGCGGCGGGGCCGGCCGGGGTGCTGAGCTGCTCGGCGAGCTGTCCGGCGGTGGTGCCCAGCAGGGCGCGCCGGTACGGGAAGTGGGCGCGGCCCGCCCCGGCCTGCGCGGCGAGCGCGTCCAGTTCCCCGTCGGCGGCGTCGCCGAGGCGTACCGCCCAGGCGGCGCCCAGGCGGTCCAGGCCGTCCGGGTCGGGGGCGGAGAGCGGGATCAGCCGGGTGGCCGGGCGGGCGGCGGGGTCCTCGGGCACGGGCGGCGGGGCGGGCGCCTCGTCGGGGGCGTCGGCGACGACCAGGTGCGCGTTGGTGCCGGTGAAGCCGAAGCCGGACACCCCGGCGAGGCGGGGCCCGTCGCCGCGGCGCCAGGCGGTGGCGGTGTCGACGACCCGCACGTTCATGCCGTCCCAGTCGACGTGCGGATTGGGGTCGCCGAAGTGGAGGTTGGCGGGGATCACGTCGTGGCGCAGCGCGAGCACCGTCTTGAAGAGCGCGGCCATGCCGGCGGCGGACTCGCAGTGGCCGATGTTGCTCTTGACCGAGCCCAGGTGCAGCGGGCGGCCGGGGCGGCGCCCGGGGCCGAGGACCCGCCAGGCGGCGGCCACCTCGACCGGGTCGCCGAGGGCGGTGCCCGTGCCGTGCGCCTCCAGGTAGGAGACGTCGGCGCCGTCGACGCCGGCCTGCTCCAGCGCGGCGCGGAGCATGCTCTCCTGCGCCCGCCCGCTGGGGACGGTCAGCCCGGAGGAGGCCCCGTCCTGGTTGACGGCGCTGCCCCGGATGACGGCGAGCACCCGGTCGCCGTCGCGGCGGGCGTCCGCGAGCCGCTTGAGGACCACGACACCGCAGCCCTCGGAGCGGACGAAGCCGTTGGCGTCGGCCGAGAAGGTACGGCACCGGCCGTCGGGCGAGAGCATGTGCGCCTGGCTGACGGCGGCCCAGGAGGCGGGATCGAGCATGACGTTGACGCCGCCGGCGAGCACGGCGTCGCTCTCGCCGGAGCGCAGCGAGCCGACCGCGAGGTGCAGGGCGACCAGTGACGAGGAGCAGGCGGTGTCCACGGCGACGGCGGGACCGTTCAGCCCCAGGGTGTAGGCGATCCGGCCGGCCGCGGCGTTGAGCGCGGTGCCGGTGCTGTAGTAGGCGTCGACCTCGTCGGGGCCGTCGGCGGCGAGCAGCCGGGCGTAGTCGCCGTAGCTGACGCCGACGAACACCCCGGTGCGCGAGTCGCGCAGCGACCGCGGGTCGATGCCGCCGTCCTCCAGGGCGTGCCAGGCCGATTCGAGGAGGATGCGCTGCTGCGGGTCGAGGTTCTCGGCCTCGCGGGCCGGGACGGAGAAGAACCCGGCGTCGAAGCGGTCGATGTCGTCGAGGAATCCGCCCTGGTCGGTGGTGACCGTGCCGGGGGTGAGGGCGTCGGGGTCCCAGCGGCCGGCGGGCACCCGGGTGACGCCGTCCCGGCCGTCGATCAGCAGCTCCCACAGCTCCTCGGCGCTGCGGGCGCCGGGGAAGCGGCCGGCCATGCCGACGATCGCGATCGGCTCCGGGGTGCCGGGGGGCGCCGTGGGGACCGGGGCCGCGGGGGTGCGGCCGGGCGCGGGGGGCGGTCCGGCCGGGCGGGCGGGCGCGGGAGATGCAGCGGCGGGTGCGGCGGCCGGTGCGGCGAGCAGGAAGGCGGCGAGGCGGGTGACCGTGGGGTGGTCGAAGACGTCCGGCACCTGCACGTCGGTGCCGAACTCCGCGGAGAGCCGGGCGGTCAGGTCGACGGCCATGATCGAGTCCAGGCCGAGGTCGAAGAAGCCGACCTCGTCGCGGACGGCGGAGGCGTCGGCGTGGCCGAGCTGGTCGGCGAGCAGTTCGCGGACCAGCGTGCGGGCGGCGGCCGGGCGCTCGGCCGGGGTCAGCGCGGCGAACCGGCCGCCTGCCGCGCCGGTGCCGTCCCGCCCGGCGCCGTCCTGGGGCGCCTCGGGGGCGAACAGTCCGCGCGGGCGGAGCCCCGTCATCACCTGGCGCAGGCGGGCGACGTCCAGCGGGCAGGCCACGATGCGGCCGTCCGCGCCCGGGGCACGGCCCGTCAGGGCCGCGCGGCCGCGGGCCGCGTCGAGGGTGCCGATGCCCATCCGGGCGGCGCGGTCGCGCAGTCCGGCGTCGGCCATGCCCTCGCCGCCGAGCGCCCAGGGGCCGTAGGCGATGCTCACCGCGGGCAGCCCGAGGGAGACCCGGTGCGCGGCCAGCAGGTCGAGGGCGCCGTTGGCGGCCGAGTAGGCGGCGCAGTCCTGGGTGCCCCACACCGAGGAGACCGAGGAGACCAGCACGAAGAAGTCCAGCGGCCAGTCCCGGGCGGCCAGATGGAGCCACCAGGCGCCCGCGGCCTTGCCGCCGAGCGCGTCCGCGAACTCCCCGGCGCCGGTGCGGGCGGCGGGCGCGTAGGAGACGGTGCCCGCCGCGTGCAGCACACCGCGCACGGGCGGCATGCCGTCCAGGGCCTCGCGGGCGGCGTCCACGGCGGCGGGGGTGTCGCAGCCGCCGCCGCGGTAGACGGCGCGGTCGGTGTCGCGGCGCAGCGCGGCGAGGAACCCGGCCGCCTCGGCGCCGAGTTCGTCCTCGGCGCGGCGGCCCACGAGCAGCAGGTTGCGCGCTCCGCGGCGGACCAGCTCGCCGACGAGCTCCCGGCCGACGGCGCCGAGGCCGCCGGTGACGAGGTAGGTGGCGTCGGCCCGGACGGTGAGTTCCGCGGGCTCCCCCGCGGCCTCGGCCAGCCGCGGGACCAGGATCCGTCCGTCGCGCACGGCGGCCACGTCCTCGGCCCCGGCGGTCGCCGTCTGCGCCAGGACGAAGCCGAGCAGCGCGCCGGTGTCGCCCGGTCCGGGCTCGGCGGGCAGATCGACGACGCCGCCCCAGGCGGCCCCGAGTTCGAGCCCGAGCACCGGGGCGAGCCCGTGCAGCAGGCCGTGCGCGGTGGCCGCCGCGTGGTCGCCGTCCGCGGTGCGCACGGCCGCGCGGGTGACGGCGTGCGCCCGGCAGCGGTCGCCCGCGCCGACGGCGGCCGCGGTCACGGCGGCGGCGAGCGCCGCGCCGTCCGCGACGGCGCGGTCGGCGCCGGCTCCGCCGGGTCCGCGGGCAGCGGCGCGCCGCGCAGCGCCAGGACGAGCGCGGTGGGCGCCTCGCCGTCCCGCTCCGCCCAGAACCGCCGCCAGCCGTCGGCGTCCCCGGGCAGCCCGCCGACCTCCCACCCCTCCGCCGGCCCCGGGGGTACGGGAGTGAGCAGGGTCCCCCGCACCCCCCGGGCGGCCGCCTCGCGGACCAGCTCCGCGAGGAGTCCGGAGTCGTCCCCCGCGAGAACGAGCGCGACCTCGCCCGCCTCGGGGGCCTCGGGGGCGCTGCCCCCGGCACCGGGCACGGCATCCGCCACGGGCACCCACCGGGTGACATGCGCCCCCGGCAGGCCGCCGGGGTCGGCGGCGGGCGCCTCGGCACCGGCGGGGACGGGGGCCGAACCGGCAGGCGTGGGCGCCGCGTTGCCGGGCGCGGCGGCCGAGCCGCCGGACGCGGCAGCGGTTCCGGCCGCGACGCCGCCCGCACCGGCGGCGGTGCCGCCGCGACCCGCAGGGCCGCCGGTCGCGACCGGCGAGCCCGGCACGTTCCCTGCCGGGGAGCCCACCGAACCGGCGGACGCGGCGGACGCGGCTGCCGCGTTGCCCGACCCGGCGGCCGAGCCGCCGGACACGCCGGCGGTGCCGCCGCGACCCGCAGGGCCGCCGGTCGCGACCGGGAAGCCCGGCGCGCTCCCTGCCGGGGAATCCGCCGAACCGGCGGACGCGCCCACCGCGTTGCCCGGCCCGGCGGCAAGGCCTGCCGCAGCGGGGGCGGCATGGGCCCCGGCGGCGGTTCCGGCCGCGACGCCGCCCGAACCGGCGGACGCGGCTGCCGCGTTGCCCGCCCCGCCGGGCAGGCCCGCCCCGCCGGACCCGGACGCCGCCGCGTCCGGGTTGCCGCCCACCGCGCCGGCGGCGGTACCCGTCGCGGCGGCGGCGGTGCCCGGCTCCCCGCCACCCGGAAGGTTCTCCGGGGCGAAGCGGAGGCGTTCCCACGGGTAGGACGGGAGGTCGATCACGTCGCGGGGCAGGGCGGCGAAGGGCTCCGCTTCGGCCGGGGGCGGGGCGGCGTCGCCGGACGCCACGGCGCGCAGGGCGCGGGCCGCTTCGTCGGGGCCGGTGGCGGTGATCCGGGCGCGGTGCTCGTGGGCCGTGCGGCCCTCCCCGGCGGAGTAGGCGAAGGCGGGCCAGGAGCCGGGGGCGAGGCCGGTCAGGTGGTCCGCGTAGCGGGCCGCGAGGGCGCGCAGGGCCTGGGGGGTCTTCGCGGAGATGTCGAACCCGGTCACGGCGGGCGCGCCGTCGGCGGGAGGCAGGGGGTCGCCGGGCGGGCCGAGGACGACGTGCGCGTTGGTGCCGCTCATGCCGAACGAGCTGACGCCCGCGTAGGGCCCGGCCTCGTCGGGGAGGTCGGTCAGGGTGTCCGGCACGGTGATGGCGGTGCCCGAGAGGTCGATCCGCGGGTTGAGCGTGCGGAAGTGGACGACCGGGGGCGCCTGGCGGTGGCGTACGCAGAGCATCGCCTTCACCAGGCCGGCGACGCCCGCGGTGGCCTCCAGGTGCCCGAAGTTGCTCTTCGCCGCGCCGACGGCGAGCGGCGCGCCGCCGTTGACCCGGCCGAGGGCGGTGGCCAGCGCCTCCATCTCGATGGGGTCGCCGAGCGAGGTCCCGGTGCCGTGCGCCTCGATGTAGCCGATGTCGGCGGGCCCGAGTCCGGCGTCCGCGAGGGCGCGTTCGACGAGGTCGACCTGGGAGAGCACGTTGGGTGCGGTGAAGCCGCCCGAGCGGCCGTCCTGGTTGACGGCGGTGCCGTGGATGACGCCGTGCACCCGGTCGCCGTCGCGCAGCGCGTGGTCCAGGCGCTTGAGGACGACGACTCCGCAGCCCTCGCCGCGGACGAAGCCGTTGGCGCGGGCGTCGAACGCCTTGCACAGGCCGTCGGGCGCCAGGGAGCGGGTCTCCTGCACCAGGCGCATGGAGCGCGGGGACAGGATGAGGTTGGTGCCCGCGGCGAACGCCACCTCGCAGTCGCCGCGCCGCAGGGCCTGCGCCGCGAGGTGGACGGCGACCAGCGAGGAGGAGCAGGCCGTGTCCACGGCCATCGCGGGGCCGTTGAGGCCGAGCGCGTGGGCGATGCGGCCCGCGGCGAAGTTGTGCCCGTTGCCGGTGGTCCAGTAGGCGTCGGGCTGTCCGGCGAGCCAGTCGCGGTAGTCCTGCCACATGATGCCGAGGTACATGCCGGTCCGGGTGCCGGACAGGTCCCCGGCGGGCAGGCCGGCGTTCTCCATGGCCTCCCAGGCGACCTCCAGCAGCAGTCGCTGCTGGGGGTCGAGGTGGCGTGCCTCCCGGGGGCTGATGCCGAAGAAGGCGGCGTCGAAGCCGAGTACGTCGTCGAGGAAGCCGCCGCGCTGGGGCAGGGTGTCCCACTCGGCGGCGAACGGCTCCTTGCGGTGCGCGGGGACGGGGCGGACCAGGTCCCGTCCGGCCGTCAGCGCGTCCCAGTACCCGTCGAGGCCGTCGATGCCGCCGGGCAGCCGCAGGCCGACGCCGATGACGGCGACGGGCCCGCTGCTCTCCTGCTCCTCGATGCGCCGGCGCAGGGTGCGGATCGTGGCGAGTGCCCGGGTGAGCGGTGTCTGCCCGGTTCCGGCGGGTGCAGCGGTCTCTTCCATGTGTCGGTATTCCTCGCGGTCGTACGACGGGGCGTCGTGGGTGACGGGCAGGGGGCCGGGCACGGGAGGGGTCACATGGCGGCCGCCGGGTCGGGCAGGCGCTCGCACAGCGCGGCGGCGAGGGCCGCGGCGGTGCCGTAGGACCACAGGAGGGTGGGCGACAGCCGGAGCCCGAAGGCGGCCTCCAGCCGGTTGCGCAGTTCCAGGCCCATGAGGGAGTCGAGGCCGAGTTCCTTGAACGGCACCTCGCTGCCGACGCCTTCGGCGCCCAGGCGCAGCACCCGTCCGGCGAGCCGGCGGACCTCCTCCTCGGCGACCGCGGGCCGGTCGCCGGCCGGTGTGCCGAGCAGCCGGGCGAGGAAGTCGCCGCCGCCGGCGGACGCGCCGTCGTCCCGTGCGGCGGTGTGCAGCCGCTCCCAGCTCCCGAGCGCGGCGGTGTCGGGGTAGGCGTCGAACCAGCGGCGCAGGGCGATGGGCACGTAGCCGGTCACCGGCTCGTCCCGCTCCAGCATGCGCAGCAGGGCGGGCCACGCCTCGCCGGGCGGGAAGCCGCCCATGCCGCGCTCCTCCAGCCGTGCGCCGCGCTGCTCCTCGCTCGCGGCGAGGCCGGTCCCGGTGAAGGGTCCCCACTGGACGCTGAGGGCGGGCAGGCCGCGACGGCGGCGTGCCTCGGCGAGGGCGTCGAGGTAGGAGTTGGCCGCCGCGTAGGCGGCCTGTCCCGCGTTGCCGACGAGCGCGGCGGCGGAGGAGAAGAGCACGAACAGGTCGAGCGGTTCGTCCGCGGTGGCCTCGTCGAGGTTGCGGGCGCCGGCGGTCTTCGGCGCGAGCACCCGGCCGACCTGATCTTCCGTCAGGTTCCTTACGGTGGCGTCCTCCAGCAGGCCGGCGAGGTGGACCACGCCGCGCAGCGGCGGCAGGTCCGTGCGGACGCGGGCGAGCACCGCGCGCACCGCGTCCGCGTCGGCCGCGTCGCACCGCTCGGTGACGACCCGGGTGCCGGCGGCCCGCAGGGCCTCGACGCGGGCGGCGGCCTCCGGTCCCGGTGCGGACCTGCCGAGCAGAACGAGGGCGCCCGCGCCGTGCGCCGCCAGGTACTCGGCGAGGCTCAGTCCGAGGGCGCCGAGTCCGCCGGTGAGCAGATAGCTGCCGTCCGCGCGGAGGCGTCCGCCGGTCAGCGGCAGCGCCGTCACCCCGGTGACGCCGGCCGCGCCGGTGAGCACGGTGCGGACGCCTTCCGCGGCGGCCTCCGCGCTCTCGCGCAGTGCGGCGACGGCGTCGGCCATGGGCCGGGTGCGCACCGGCAGGGGCTCCAGCTTGCCGTCGGCGAGCATGCCCCAGGCGGCGGTCAGTGCCGCGGCGAAGCGGCGGGAGCGGGGGCCGAGCAGGGCGGGGAGGTGGACGGCGGACAGGGTGAGGCCCCTGCTGTACGCCTCGGCGCCGAGCGCGCGTCCGCCGGTGCCGCCGAAGGTGATGTACCGGCCGCCGTCGGCGACGGCGTCCAGCCGGCCGTCGCCGGGCCGGCCCGCCGGGGAGGCGAGGACCAGGTCGACGCCCCGGCCGCCGGTGGCGGCCCGTACGGCGTCGGTCCAGGCCGGGTCGGCGGGGTCGACGACGAGGTCGGCGGCGTCCTGGCCGGGCGCGGCCGAGGTGGTGACGATCCGGGCGCCGATCACCCGGGCGACCTGCTCGACGGCGGCCCGCACGGCGACCTGGGGCGGCAGGTCGATCAGCACGGTCTCGCCCGGTTCCAGGCGCCCGAGGTCGGCGAGCGCGTACCAGGCGGCGCCCATGGGCAGCGGGAGGGCGGCGGCCTCGGCGTCGCCGAGGGCCTCGGGCACGGGCACCGCGTGCTCGGCGCGGACGGTGACATGGCTGGCGAGGGCGCCCGCGGCGCAGGCCGCCACCCGGTCGCCGGGGGCGAAGGCGGTGACGTCGGGACCGGTGGCGGTGACCCGTCCCGCGCAGCCGGAGCCGAGCGGCAGCGCCCCGGCGGGGCCGGGTGCCGGGCCGAAGACGCGCTGGGCGTCGCCGTGGTCGAGGGCGGCGGCGAGGACCTCGATCTCGATCTCGCCGGGTCCCGGGGCCCGGCGGGCCAGCGGCAGGAACTCGACCGCCTCCCGGGCGCCGGGGCGCCGGGCGGCGGCGCGGAAGGGCTGGCGGCCGGAGCGGGGCGCCGGCAGGGCGCCGGGCTCCGTGTCCGCGGCGCCCCGGGTGAGGCGGGCGGCGAGGCGGCGGCCGGCGCGCAGGGCGACCTGGTCCTCCGCGGTGTCCCCGACGAGTTCGGCGGCCCAGTCGGCGGCGTCGTCGGCCGGGTCCACGTCGACCACGCGGGCGTGCAGTTCGGGGTGTTCGCGGCGCAGCACCCGGGTGAAGCCCCAGTAGAGGGCGGCTCCGGGGTCGGGCGCGTCGTCGGCGCCGGTGGCCTGGGCGCGGCCGGTGACGACGGTCAGCCGGGGCGGCACGGGCAGGTCGGAGCAGGTGCGGGCGAGGGCGGCGAGGCGGGTGAGCCCCAGGCGCTGGGCCTCCTCTCCGTCCGCCGCGCCGGGGGCGACGAAGGCGACGTGGCCGGGGAGGTCCCCGCCGTCGGGCAGGGCGGTGCGGGTGACCCGGGCCCCGGCGGCCTCCAGCGCGGCGGCGAGCGGGGCGATGACGGACTCCCGGCCGGGGTGCGCGGTGTCCCCGTCCGCGGCCGTGCCGGTGACGAGCCAGTGGCCGGCCCCGTCCGTCCCGGGGCGCGGGGCGGTGAGGTCGGTCCACTCGATGCGGTGGAGGCGTTCGGCGTCGGTCTCCGTGCCGCCGCCCGTGCCGGGGAGCGGGGTGAGGGTCAGCCCCTCCATGACGAGCAGGGGCCGGTGTCCCTCGTCGAAGATCTCGATGTCGAAGAGGCCCTCGGCGCGGCGCACGGCGTGGGACCAGATCCGGGTGGTGCCTTCCCCGGACGTGCCGGGGAGTTCGACGCGCTCCACGGACGTGGGGACCACGACGGCGCCGGGGGCGAGGCCGGCGCAGAGCGACAGGCAGACCTGGAGGGCGCCGTCCCACAGGGCGGGGTGCAGGGCGTGGGTGCGGTTGCCCGCCCGCAGCCGGTCGGCGAGGACGACCTCGCCGAGGGCGCGGGTGCCGTCCGGGTCGGTGACGAGGGTGGTGACGCCCTGGAAGGCGGGCCCGTACTCCAGGCCGCGCGCCGCCCAGTCGCGGTAGAAGGCGGCGGTGTCCCGGGGTTCGGCGCCGGTGTGCCAGTCGGGGAAGACGGGGGCGGGCCGGGGGCCGGGCAGGGCGGTGGCGCGTGCGACGGCGTTCTCCTGCCAGCCGGCGGCGCCGGCGGGCAGGGAGAGCAGCCGGAAGGTGCCGCCGTCGGTGCCGCCGCGCCATTCGGCGGTGAGGCGGGTGATGTCGTCGGTGAGGGCGACCTCCTCGGCGAAGGCGACCTTCTCCAGCCGCCGCACGGCCGGACCGGGCAGCGAGCGGGCGGTGTTGACGGCGACGGCGAGCATCCCGGCCGCGGGGAGCACGGCCGTGCCGTGCACCCGGTGGTCCTCCAGCCAGGGCGGGTTGCCGAGGGAGAGTTCCAGCGCGCCGTGCCGGGCGTCCTCCTCGCCGGGGGCGGGCAGCAGGGGTGCGTCGAAGCCGCGGGCGGCGCCGGAGCCGCGCGGGCGGGCGTCGGTCCAGTGGCGTTCGGGACGCAGCGGGTAGCCGGGCACGGTGGCGGCGGCGTGGCGGGGCAGGTCGCCGAAGGGCTCCAGACCGGCGACGTAGGCGCGGCCGAGGGCGGTGGCGACGTCGTCGGTGCCGCCGTGGTGGCGGCGCATGGTGGTCAGCACGGCGGTGCGGGCCGCGTGCCCGGCGGTGAGCTGCTCGACGGCGGGGGCGAGGACGGGGTGGGGGCTGATCTCGACGACATGGGTGATGCCGTCGTCGAGGACGGCCTGCATGGCGTCGGCGAACTGCACGGGACTGCGCAGGTTCTCGACCCAGTAGGCGGCGTCCATCTCGGGGCCCGTCAGCCGGGTGCGGCGGACGGTGGACAGCAGCGGGATGCGGGCCTCGCGCGGCCGGACGGGGGCGAGGGCGGTGAGCAGGTCCTCGCGCAGCGGGTCCATCTGGGGGCTGTGGGAGGCGTAGTCGACGTTGACCAGCCGGCAGTAGGTGCCCTCGGCGTCGAGGAGTTCCTTGAGGGTGAGCACGGCCTCCTTCTCGCCCGACAGGACACAGGAGTTGGGGCCGTTGTGGACGGCGAGGGAGACGCTGTCCTCGAAGCCCTCCAGGGCCGCGAGGGCGGCGTCCCGGCCGAGGTCCACCGCGAGCATCCGGCCGTGCCCGGAGGTGCGGCGGGCGATGGCGCTGCGGCGGGCCATGACCAGGGCGGCGTCCTCGTAGGAGAGGATCCCGGCGACGGTGGCCGCGGTGATCTCGCCCTGGCTGTGGCCGAGGACGACGTCCGGTTCGATGCCCGCGGCGCGCCAGAGTCCGGCGAGCCCGAGCGACATGGCCCACAGGGTGGGCTGGAGCATGTCGATGCGCCGGGTCCAGGTGTCGTCGGCGCGGCCGGCGAAGATGTCGAGCAGGTTCCAGTCGGTGTGCGGGCGCAGGGCGTCGGCGCAGCGGGTGACGACCTCGGCGAAGAGCGGGCTGTCCTGGAAGAGCCGGGTGCCCATGCCCGTCCACTGGGAGCCCTGGCCGGGGAAGACGAAGGCGGTGCCGCCGTGCGGCACGGCGCTGCCGGTGACGAGTCCGGGTGCCTCCGGTTCGCCGCCGGGTGCCCCGGCGAGCGCGGCCAGTTGCGTGCGCAGGGCGTCGGCGTCGGTGGCGACGAGGGCGGCGCGGTGGGGGTGGTGGTCGCGGCGCCAGGCGAGGGCTCCGGCCTGGGCCGCCGCCTCGGACGCGTCCTCGGGGACGAGCGGGGCGAGGTCGGCGGCGCGGCGGCCGAGGGCCTCGGTGTCCTTGGCGGAGAGCGGGAGCACGGCGGGCAGTCCGGTGGCGGGCCCGGTGCCGTCGGCGGACGGCTCGGCCGCGGGCGGGCTCAGCAGCACGACATGGGCGTTGGTGCCGCCCCAGCCGAAGGAGTTGACGCCGAGGCACAGCGGCCCGGTGGGGGGCAGCGGTGTCGCCTCGCGCACCACGCGGACGTTGATGTCGTCGAACGGGATGGCGGGGTTGAGCTCGGCGGAGTGGAGGCTGGGCGGCAGCATCCGGTGGCGCAGCGCGAGGAGGTTCTTCATCAGGCCGGCGAGGCCCGCACTGGCCTCCAGGTGGCCGATGTTGGTCTTGACCGAGCCGATGAGCAGCGGCCGGTCGCGGTCGCCGCCGAGGACGCGGCCGATGGCGGTGGCCTCGATCGGGTCGCCGCGTCCGGTGCCGGTGCCGTGGGCCTCGACGTAGTCCGGGCCGCCGGCGGGTACGGCGCCCGCGCTGTAGGCGCGGCGCAGCAGGTCCTCCTGCCCGGCGGGGCTGGGGGTGACGAGGCTCTCGCCGCCGCCGTCGTTGTTGACGACGGTGCTGGCGACGACGCCGTGGATGCGGTCGCCGTCGGCGAGGGCGCGGGCCAGGGTCTTCACGTAGAGGGCGGCGACCCCTTCGCCGCGGACGAAGCCGTTGGCCGCGGCGGAGAACGCCTTGCTGCGTCCGTCCGGGGAGAGTCCGCCGAAGTGGGTGAGCCCCACGGTGACATGGGGGTCGAGGATGAGGTTGGTGCCGCCGACGACGGCCGCGTCGATCTCGCCCTCGCGCAGCGCCTGGCAGGCGAGGTGGAGGGCGACCAGCGAGGAGGAGCAGCCGGTCTCCACGGTCATGCTGGGGCCGCGGACCTTCAGGAAGTACGAGAGGCGGGCCGCGATCACGTCGAGGGCGTTGCCGACGAGGCTGTGCGGGGTGGGGCGGGCGTCGCGGTCCTTGCGCAGCAGTTCGTAGTCGTGCCAGGAGGCGCCGACGTAGACGCCGGTGCGGGTGCCGGCGAGGGCGGCGGCCCGCTGGCCGGCGTCCTCGATCGCGCGCCAGCCGACCTCCAGCATCAGCCGCTGCTGCGGGTCGATGGCCTCGGCCTCGCGGGGCGAGATGCCGAAGAACTGGGCGTCGAAGCGGTCGACGCCGTCGATGAAGCCGCCGACGGCCTGGATCTCCTTCTCGGGGTCGAGCTGCGCCGAGCTGTCCCAGCGCTCGGCGGGGACGGGGCCTATGGCGTCCACGCCGTCCATGAGAAGGGTCCAGAAACTGTCGAGATCAGGCGCTCCCGGAAACTTGCCGGCCATTCCGACAATGGCCGTAAGATTCGCCGGGTCACGGTCTGCAATCGCGTCCATGTGCCGTCGCCTTCTCGTCTCGCAACCGAATACCGAAGCAATCCGTCCGAACGTATAACAGCCCATAATCAGGGGAACACCCCTGACATTCCAGGGGTGTTCCCGGGGGCCCCTAAGGGTCGTGCCGACAGCAGTGGTCAGCCGCGGAAGCGCGTCCTGACCAGGCCCTTGCTGGCGTTGATCATGCGCGGCCCGATCTCCGGCGGCGCCTCCCTGCGCGACCAGACGGCATTCATCGCCATCTTGGCCGGACTCATGGCGAAGCAGCGGGTCGACTCCTCGCCGAGGCGGAACGAGGGCGAAATGAAGTCGGCGTTCTCGATGTGCTTGAGAATACGCTTCGCCGCGTCTCCCGGAGCGATGGTCCCCTCTTCCACGGATTCACAGAGATCCCGCGCGAGAATTCCCATCTCGTTGAATCCGGCACTGACCGGGAGCGGGGAGCCGGGGTGCTTGCTCTGCTCCAGGTCGAGGAAGACCTTCTCGTCGCCGGTGGTGTCGAACCGGTAGTAGGCGTCCTCCAGCATCACGTTGCCGAGCATCGTGCCGAGCATCCAGGTGCGGTTGACCGCGTTCCACAGCTCGTAGTCGCGGAAGCCGACGAACGAGCTGTAGACCAGGTTGTCGTGGAAGTCGAACAGCCCCTGCTGGAGGTTCTCCAGGTAGGAGAAGCGCTCCAGCGACCAGTCGCCGTCGCGGGAGGCGGCGATCAGCCGCCAGCCGAGGGCGTTGACCAGCTCCATGGTGTTGGTCAGGCCGCGGGAGTAGAGGGCGTCGATGAATCCGGCCGCGTGGGAGGTGAGGCAGAACCGCTCCCCCACGACCTGCTTGGCCGAGTACTGGAGCCGGCCCGTGGACACCCACGGCCGGACCGCCTTGGCGCCCTGGAACTGCCAGGCGATCTCCGGGTACCGCTTCAGGAAGTCGTCGAACTCCTGCTCGGGGGTGGCGTCGCCCTTGGGGAAGACCCGCGGGTCGTAGGTGAGACCCACGCTGCACAGCGGGTTCAGCGAGTCCTCGTGGTTGTCGAACGGGATGACCCACAGCCAGCCGCCGTCGAAGACGTGGTGCAGGGTGCCGTGGTGCCAGGGGTTGGGCTGCTTGTGGTTCCGTCCGTTGGGCGAGCGGTCGTACGGCTTCACGCCGACCATGTGCGTGAACATGCTGCGCGAGTGGGTGCGCGCCCGGGTGGGCGTCTCCCGCAGGTCGAACTTCTCGGCCAGCGGCGAGCGGAAGCCGCTGCCGTCGACGACGTAGCTCGCCCGGAACTCCTTGCCGCTCTCGGTGCGCAGCACCGCGCCGCTGTCCGGGTCGATCTCGATGTCCGCGATCCGGGTGGCGAGCTGGGGCACCGCCCCGTACTTCACGGCCAGGTGGAAGAGGTAGGCGTCGATGTCCTGCCGGAAGAGGTGGGTCTCGGTCCTGATGGCCGAGGGCACGACGAGCTGGTTCACCTCGGACGGGTTCTGGGAGCGGCCCTCGCGGTGGTAGACGAAGCCGAAGTTCTGCTTCTGCCCGCAGTTGCGGGAGACCTCCTTGCGGATGCCCTTGAAGCTGGAGAGGGCCTTCAGCTCGGGGACCTTGTAGCGGTCGGCGATCAGCCTCGTCATGCCGGACGTGTACGGGATCGTCGACTCGCCCACCGCGAAGCGGGGGTGGGTGCCCGCGTCGAGCAGCAGGACCTTGACGCCGTTGCGGGCGAGGACCGCGCCCAGCATGCCGCCGGCCATGCCGCTGCCGAGGATCGCCACGTCGTACTGGTTCTCGGGTGTCTTCTTCGTTTCCTTGCGCGGCACGCCGCTCACCTGTCTCTCGTCGGTAGGAAAAGGTGCCTGCTCATCTCGCTGCCGCTCCCAGGAAGTAGGTCCTCGGCAGTTCCTTCCGCGTGCGGATGCCGAGCTTCCGGAAGGCCTTCGTGAGGTGCTGCTCCACCGTGCTCACGGTGACGGTCAGGGCCCCCGCGATCTCCCGGTTGGTCCTGCCGTGCGCGGCGAGCGCCACCACCCGGCGCTCGGCCCAGCTCAGCAGGGCGAACGCCGCGCCGTCCGGCTCGGCGACCCCCGCCGTGCCGTGGACCACCGGGGCGGGCCTGCCGACCCCGCACTCGCGCCGCAGGCGCTCGGACTCCTTGAGGGCGGCGAGCCCCCGGGCGGCCTGGCCGCACGCGCCGTACTCGTCGGAGAGTTCGCCGAGCGCCCCGGCGAGCTGGAAGCGGTCGCCGCAGGCGCGGAGGATCTCCACGGCCTCCTCCAGCAGCCGTCCGCGCCGGCCCTCCTCGGCGACCGCCGCGCAGACCCGCAGCGAGATGCCGCGCGCCCGGGAGGGGCGCTCGCCCGCGAGCGCGAGCTGCTGGTGGGCGAGTTCACGGGCGGAGCGGAGGTCGGACAGGGCCAGGTGGGCGCGCGCGGCGCTGCTGCGCCAGGGCACCAGCGTCGGCTGGTCCAGGCCCCACTCGGTCATCAGCTCGCCGCAGCGGCTGAAGTCGTCGAGCGCGGCGTACGGGCGGCCCGTCTCCAGGTGGTAGCAGCCCCTGGCGTGGAGGTAGTAGAGCCCGAAGCGGCTGGAGTACATGCCCTCGGGCACCGGCTGGGCGACGTACTCCGCGGCGGCGCCGAAGTCCCCGGCGGCGGTGGCCGCCTGGACCAGGTTGGCCAGCGGGCCGCCGATGCACACGCCCCAGCTGTCGGCCGGGACCTGGGCGAGGGCCGCCTCGGACAGCATCCGGGCGTGCGACAGGTCGCCCTGCCGCAGCGCGATGCCCGCCCGCAGCGAGGCGAACTCGGCCGCCCACAGCGGCACCTTGCGGGCCCGCGCCTCCTCCAGCCAGTGGTCGCACCAGCGGGCGGCGGCCTCCGGCCGGTCGGCGAACGACAGGGCGGCCACCGCGCACATCAGCCACTCCTGGGTGTGCTTGCCGAGGCGCATGGCGCGCAGGGCGCTCTCGGCGTCGGCGACCGCCGCGTCGTCGGGCCCCCGCGCCAGCACCTTCGACAGCGCGGTGACGCCCAGCAGGCGCGGATCGCCGGCCGCGGTGGAGCCGAGCGGCGGCGGGGGCTGCACGACGGGGTAGGTGACCGACAGCAGCTTCCAGGTGGCGCGCACCTCGGCCGCGTACCCGGGGTCGCTCAGCTCGTCGGTGTCGTCGAGCTGGGCGACCGCGCCCACCGCCTCGTCGAACCTGCCGTGCCACAGCAGGTACTTGGCGAGCATCAGGGTGTGCCGGGCGGGCAGCCGGCCGTCGCTCAGGGCGATGGCCAGCTCGCCCAGGTGGGGTGTGCTGATGGACGGGTTGAGCATCCAGGCGGTCGAGGCCAGCAGGGCCCGCAGGCCGACCCGTTCGCCGTCGTCGCTGCCGAGGCGCAGGGCGGCTTCCAGGCACGAGTGGGCCTCGGCGACCCGGTTGCCGTTGAGATGGCGCTCGGCCGCGTCGCGCAGCACGGGTACGGCCCAGGTCAGCGAGCCGTCGTCGTCGCAGTTGCGCAGGTGCCGGGCGGTGCGGGTGGCGGCGACGCCCTCCTCGTAGCACATCAGGGCGGCGTGCCGGTGGAGCGTGGCGCGCTCCGGGGCGCTCAGTCCTTCGAGCACCGCCTGGGCGGCCACGGGGTGGCGCAGGCGTATCCCGTCGAGGAAGCCGGCGGCGGCCAGTTCCCGGGTGCCGCGGACCACGGTGCCCGGCTCCAGGCCGGTGAGACGGGCCAGCAGCGCGGGGGCGTGGATGTCGCCGTCGAGGGCCGCGAGGGCGCGGGCGAGCCGCAGCAGTGCGGGACGGCCCCGGTGCAGACAGCTCAGCAGGGTGTCGCCGTAGGTGTCGCCGACGACGACGGTGCCCGGGTCGGACGCCTGCCGGGAGTCCTCCAGCAGGGCCCGGACCAGCAGCGGGTTACCGCCGCTGACCCGGTGGCAGCGTTCCGCGAAGACCGGGTCCGGCGGGGCGCCGCGGTGCTGGGCGAGCAGCGCGGTGGTGTCGGTCAGCGAGAGCGGGCCGAGGCTGACGCTGCGGTAGCGGGGCTGGCGCAGCAGCTCGGCGTGGAGCTGCGGGTGCGCCGGTCGGGAGAGCGGGCACTCGGTGAGCGCCAGCACCACCCGGGCGCCGCGCAGTTGCCGGATCAGGTGGAACAGCCAGTGCAGGGTCAGGTAGTCGGTGAACTGCACGTCGTCGACGCACAGCAGCACGGGCGCGTCCTGGGCGGAGCGGAGCACCTCGGCGCAGAGCCCGTGCAGGACGTCGGTGGTGTCGGGGTCCAGGGTGAGCGGGGTGTCGCCGGCTCCGGCGGCCACGTCGTCGCAGGTGCCGCGGAGCCGGTCGAGCAGGGCGGCGGCCGGGCCGGGGGCCCCGGCCGAGCGCAGCAGCTGCTGGAGGACGCTGCCCGGGGACAGCCGCTCGGGCCAGGAGCCCACGGCGTCCAGGACGGTGAAGCCCCCGTCCCGCGCGGCGCCCTTCACCGCCGTCAGGAGTTCCGTCTTGCCGCATCCCATGGCGCCGCCGATCATCGCGACGCCGCCGCCGTCGCCGCGGGCGCAGGCGTGGAGGAGGTCGGTCAGTTCGGTCAGTTCGCGGTCCCGGCCTATCAGCCGCATGTGGTCCACTCCTCCTATCCGGCCGACGAGGTCACGCGTTCGGGTTCCGCCTTGCCCGCCGGGGCGGGGACCTCGACCGGTTTGCGGTAGACGCGGGCGAGCAGCGGGCCGGTCATGGCCGTGGTGACCACCGCCATGACGACCATCAGCGAGTACAGGTCGGCGTCGAGCAGGCCGAGTTGGAGTCCGACGCCGAGGATCACCAGTTCGGTGAGCCCTCGGGTGTTCATCAGGACGCCGAGCGCCGCCGCCGGCCGTGACGGCAGCCCCTGGGTGCGGGCGCCCGCATAGGTGCCGCCGAACTTGCCGACCACCGCGACGAGCAGGATGAGGCCCAGCTCGGCGAAGTCGGACGCCTTCATGGAGCCGAGGTCGACCTTGAGCCCGGCCACCACGAAGTAGACGGGCAGCAGCAGGGCGGTGACCTGCCCCATCCGGTCCTCGATCTCGTTGCGCACGAGGAGGGTCTTCTCCCTCGGCATGATCGTGCCGAAGAGGAAGGCGCCGAAGATGAAGTGCATGCCCATCGCCTCGGTGGCCGCCGCCGAGAGCAGCACGCCGATGAGGACCAGGGCGACGTGCCAGGGCGCGAAGGGCACCGCCTCGCCGTTCCTGACGAAGACGCGGCGCAGCAGCGGCCGCACCACGAACAGGGTGACGAGGACGTACGGCACGGCGAGCGCCACCCGCCAGTGCTCGCCCCCGCTGCCGACCGACGCCTGGACCGCGGCGAGGGCGGTCCAGGCGACGACGTCCACGGAGGCGGCCGTGGCCAGGGCGATGCCGCCGATCGTCGTCCTGCTGAGCGCCCGTTCGGTGAGGATCCGGGCGAGCACCGGGAAGGCGGTCACCGAGACGGAGAGGCCGATGAACACGACGAACGCGGCCGTGTTCGTGACCTCGTGGGTGCGCATCAGGTAGAAGGCGAGCCCGATGCCGAGCAGGAACGGGATCACCGTGGAGCCGGTGGCCGCTCCGCCGGTGACCCGGCTCCTGCCCCGCAGCGTGGCACGGTCCAGCTCCATGCCGACCGTGAACATGAACAGTGCCACGCCGACGTCCGCCATGCCCGTGAGCAGCGGACGGATGTCCGCCGGGAACAGCAGATCGGATATCGCCCCGTTGAACAGGGTCGGTCCCAGCAGGATGCCCGCGACGATCTCGCCCACCACGGCCGGCTGGTTCACCCGGGCCGCGAGATGCCCGAGGGCTCTCGCGAGGAAGAGGATCAGCCCGAGGTCGATGAAGAGCAACGTGATCTGATGACTGCTCATGACGGCGGCATCCTGCCCGTCCTTGTCTCAGGGGTGTGGGGGTCGCCGGGGCCGAAGGCCCCGGGTCAGCTCTCCGCGGCCTCGGCCGTCCCGGCGGGCTGCCCGATCAGGTCGTCGATCTGGAGCGTGAGCATCGGGTGCTTGCCGCTCAGGCCGGAGATGAGCTGCACGAAGTTCGAGGAGGGCGTGCGCTCGCGGTCGGGGTCGACCATCTCCGAGGCGAGGCTGTGGTAGAACTCCTTGTACTTCGACCGGTCGTAGAACCGCTCGACGAAGACGCGGATCTCGTCGAAGAACGCCCGGTAGGCGGTGACGTACCGCTTGAGCGCCTGCTCCTCGATCTCCGGGTGCTGGATGATCTGGTCGACGATCTTCGCCAGGGTGCTGCCGGCCAGGGTGGCCAGCGCGACACCGGTGGAGAACAGCGGGTCGACGAAGGCGGCGGAGTCGCCGACGCAGACCCAGCCGTTGCCGTTGAAGCTCTGGCTGGTGTACGACCAGTCGCGGGCCGTGCGCCAGCCGGCCGACTGGTTGGCGCCCGCGAGCATCTTCTTCAGCTTGGTGGACTTCTCCACCTCGCTCTTGAAGAGGTCCTCCAGCGACTGGCCGTCCTTGCCGGCGTCCGCGGAGCGGGTCACGTAACCGACGCTGACGGTGCCCTTGTCGATCGGGATGGCCCAGAACCAGCCCTCGTCGAGGCCCTCGATGAGGATGTTGGTGTACTCGTCGCCGCCGAGGCGCTCGCAGTTGTCGAAGTACGTCCAGACGGCGACGTTGCGGAGCTCCTCGTGCCAGGTGATGTCGGCGTAGCGGCGGCTGAGGAGACGGGCCTGGCCCGAGGCGTCGATGACCAGCTTGGCGCGGGCCTCGTGGGAGCCGTCGGTGCCGCGCAGTGTGTAGCGCACGCCGGTGACGCGGCCGTCGGTCTCGATGGGCTCCTTGACGGTGGCCTCTTCGAGGATGAACGCGCCCAGTTCACGGGCGCGGTCGAGGATCAGCGAGTCCATGTCGGCCCGGCGGGTGTGGTACGCGTACTCGTGGCTGCCGCCCTCGATGAACGAGAAGTTCCACGGGATCTGGGCGTTGCCCCAGACGAGCGTGCCGCCGTACTTGCGCTCGAAGCCGCGGGCGTCCATGCGCTCGGTGATGCCCAGCTCCTCCATGGGGCGCATGAAGGCCGGGATGAGGGATTCACCGACGTGGTAGCGGGGGAACCGCTCGCGGTCGAGGACGAGGACGCGGTGTCCGCGCTTCGCGAGAAGTCCCGCGGTGGTCGAGCCGGCCGGCCCACCACCGATGACGATGACGTCGTATTCGTCAGGTACTCCGTGAAGAGTCGACGACATGACACTTCCCTTCTTGCTTCGACAGACGTGCCCGCTTTGCGCGGAGCTCGCACCGGCATTCCTCAGAGCCTGACGTGTGGCCCATAAAGGTCTTCTGGACGGTCTCTGGATTTCAGTTCCAGGGCCGTTTCACAGGTATGGACCGCGCGCGGGGCGGCACGGCAGCGGTGCCGCGCCGACCCGTCCGGGCCTGACCTGGAAGGACATGACGGACCCACCCCGTCGCACACGAACGCGGCGACGAGGTGAGGACGATGTCCGGAATTCACGCCGCACACGGGCAGCGCAAAGACGGGGTGAATACGGGCTCACGACGAACCGGAGTAGCGGATGAATGGCCCGGCCGCGGTGTGCGGTGGCGCATTGTCCCCGTCCGGCACGCCATTCCTTTCGCCCGGGATGATTTCCGCCGTCCCTATGATTGTGGACTGGCGTTCGGACGGTGGCATCTCCCGTGTTGCTCTCCCGTCACCGGGCCCGGCGGTCCTCCGCGTCCCACCAGCCGGGGTGGTCCCGGTACCAGGCCACCGTCTCGGCGAGGCCCTGCTCGAAGGGCACGGCGGGCTCGAAGCCCAGCTCCTCGCGGAGTTTGGTCCCGTCCAGCGAGTAACGCCGGTCGTGGCCCTTGCGGTCGGCGACCGGGCGGACCCGGCCGGGGCCGGCCCCGCAGAGGGCCAGCAGCCGTTCGGTGACCTGCCGGTTGGTCCGCGGCGTACCGCCGCCGACGTGGTACACCTCGCCGGCGCGGCCCTTGGCCAGGACGAGCTGGAGCGCCCGGCAGTGGTCGTCGACGTGGATCCACTCCCGCACGTTGGTGCCGTCGCCGTAGAGCGGCACGCTCTCCCCGGCCAGCAGCCGGGTGGTGAAGAGCGGGATGAGCTTCTCCGGGTGCTGGTGGGGCCCGTAGTTGTTGGAGCACCGGGTCACGGACACGTCCAGGCCGTGGGAGTGCCAGTAGGCGCTCGCGATCAGATCGCTGCCCGCCTTGGTCGCCGCGTAGGGCGAACTCGGGTCCAGCGGCCACCCCTCGGTCCACGAGCCGTCGTCGATGGAGCCGTACACCTCGTCCGTGGAGACATGGAGCACCCGGGGCACCTCGGCGTGCAGGCACGCCTCCAGCAGCGTCTGGGTGCCGGCCACGTTGGTCCGCACGAACGCGGCGGGGGCGGACAGCGACCGGTCGACATGGGACTCGGCGGCGAAGTGCACCACCGCGTCGTGCCCGGGCAGCAGGTCGAGCAGGAGCGGCGCGTCGCAGACGTCCCCCCGGACGAACGTCATCCGGGGGTGCGCGGCGGGCAGGTTGCCGCGGTTGCCGGCGTAGGTGAGCAGGTCGAGCACGGTGACATGGGCGTCCTCGTAGCCCGGGTACTCGCCCCTGAGCATGGCGCGGACGTAGGCCGAGCCGATGAACCCGGCACCGCCGGTCACGAGAATTCTCATCCGGTCAGCCTCATCAGGTCGTCTGGGTCAGGTGGTCTGGAGGCGCACGCTGGCGTGGTCGCCGACCATCAGCCGGTGCCGGCGTTCCGGTCCGGCCGACGTCACCTGGGCCGCCCGGCCGATCACCGAACCGTGCAGCCCCTCGACGCCGTCGACTGTCGCCGCGTCGAGCACGATGGAGTACGAGACCTCGGAGCCGGTCACCACGCAGCCGTCGCCGACGGCGGTGTCGGGGCCGATGACGCTGCCCTCGACGACGGTGCCCCGGCCGATGCAGACGGGGCCGGTGATGGTCGAGCCGGCCACCCGGCTGCCGGCCCCGATCCGGACGGCGCCGGTGATGCGGCTGCTGTCGTCGACCGTGCCCGCCACCTCGGGGACGAGGGTGCGCAGCATCTCGCGGTTGCACTCCAGCATGTCGTCGACGCTGCCCATGTCCCGCCAGTAGCCGGTGTGCCGGGAGGCGCGGACGTCGTGCCCGCGGTCGATCAGCCACTGGACGGCGTCGGTGATCTCCAGCTCGCCGCGGGCGCTCGGCCCGATCGCGGCGACGGCCTCGTGGATGCGCGCCGTGAAGACGTACACCCCGATCAGCGCCAGGTCGCTGCGCGGCCTGGCCGGCTTCTCCACGACGCGCACCACCCGCCGCTCGGCGTCGAGTTCGGCGACACCGAAGGCGCGCGGGTCGGCGACCGGCTGGACGGCGAGCCGCGCGGGGGTGCGGTGGGCCCGGAAGTCGTCGAGGACGCCGCCGATGCCCTGCGGCAGCATGTTGTCGCCGAGGTACATCACGAAGTCGTCGTCGCCGAGGAACTCCCGGGCGACGGCCACCCCGTGGGCCAGGCCCCGGGGCGCGTCCTGCGGGAGGTAGGTGATCCGCAGGCCGAGCGCGCGGCCGTCGCCGAGCGCCTCGGCGATGTCCTCGGCGTAGCCCCCGACCACGATCCCGACCTCGGTGAGGCCCTGCGCCCGCAGGTCCTGGAGGATGTGCACCAGCACGGGCTTGTTGGCCACCGGGATGAGCTGCTTGGGCATGGTGTGGCTGAACGGCCGCAGCCGGGTGCCGGTGCCGCCCGCGAGGACGAGGGCCTTCACGAGGCGGCCCCCGTCCCGGGCGCGGACCGTGACACCGGCTCGCCGGCCGGCGCGGGCGCTGGCGCGGTCCGCCCGCCGCCGTAGACCAGCCGGCGCATCAGCGCGTCCAGCGGGCCCTGGCGTCCGGCGCGCTCCAGCGCGACGGCGACGGCCACCACCGTCAGCCAGACCCCGACGGCGACGGCCGCGGCGCCGGTGGCGTGGATGTGGTCGCCCAGTCCGAAGGCGACCCGGGCGAGGACCAGGGCGAGCAGCGCGGACTGGAGCAGATAGCACGTCAGGGAGCGCCGGCCCACGGCCGCGAGGGCGCGGCTCACCGGCCCGGGCTCCAGCCCCCGGTCCCGCGTCCGCGCCACGAGCAGCCCGAACACGGCCGCGTAGGCGAGGCCGCCGCAGAAGCCGGTGACCACGTGCAGGCCGGTGACGAGGCCGGTCGCCAGGTCGCCGGCCCGCCAGGTGCCCGCGCCGACGAGGGCGAGCGGCACGCCGCCGAGCACGGAGACCGTGCCGCCCCACACCGCGACCCGCCGCAGCAGCGCCCGGTGCGCGCCGGGGTCGTCGAGGTAGCGCTTGCGCGCGGCCCAGGCGCCGACCAGGATCGCGGCCGGGATCGGCCAGCCGAGCAGGATGTGCAGCGAGGCGAACGGCACCTGGGCGAGGCGCTCGCCGAGCGCGGAGACGTAGTCGTCGGCCCACACCGTGCCGCGCACGGCCGCCGCGTCCTCGGTCTGCTCCACCGCCACGGCGACCGACAGCAGGACGGCGGTGACCGCGCCCACGGCCGCGCTGATCACGACGCCCTTGCCCAGCGCCCGGTCGCCCCGGGTGAGCAGCCAGCCGAACAGCAGCGCGGCGACCCCGTAGGGCGCGAGGATGTCGGCGGGGAAGACGAACACGAAGTGCGCGAAGCCGAACAGCACCAGGAAGAGGCCGCGCTTGCGCAGCAGCCGGCCGGACGCCTTCGCGGAGGTGCCCGCGGCGCGCTGCCGCATGACGAGCATCGCCATGCCGTAGCCGAAGAGCGCGGCGAACATCGGGTAGGCGCGGTTGTCGACGAGGTCCAGCCCGAGGAAGGTGACGGTGCGGTCGAGCGCGTCACCGCCCTGGGGGTGGGTCACCGGGCCCGGGTCGCTGCCCGTCACGTACATCGGCGCGTGCGCCAGGGCGATGAGCAGCAGCATGAAGCCGCGCGCGATGTCGGGGGCCGGGGAGCGCTCGGCGGCGGTCACCCCCCGGCGTCTGACCGGCGTGTTCTCAGTCCTGCGGGTCGCCATGGAGTCCTCCGAGGGGTGGTGTCCGGCCCGGGCCGGCCGGGCCGGGCCCTCACGGTCGGGCATGGGGTGTCTGCTCACCGGGAAAGGGCCCGGCAGGCCGCGTAGTCGGGCAGCAGGCCCGCCGCGCGGGCCTCGGCGAGGGTCGGCGCGGCGAGGTCGCGCGCGGACATGACGGGCTCGGTCCCCTCCGGGAGGGGCAGCCCCAGCTCCGGGTCGTGGAAGGAGAGCGCCAGTTCGTCGGCGGCCACGTAGCTGCTGGTCAGCATGTAGGACATGACGGTGTCGTCCTCCAGCGCCACGAAGGCGTGGCCGACGCCGACGGGGAAGTACATCGCCCGGAAGTCGACCTGGTCCATCAGCACCGCGTCCCACTTCCCGTAGGTCGGGGAGCCGACGCGGATGTCGACGACGATGTCGAGCGCGGAGCCGCGCGCGCAGTACACGTACTTGGTGGTGCCCGGCGGTGTCGCGGTGTAGTGGATGCCGCGGACGACTCCCCGCGCGGAGCGGCTGTGGTTGGTCTGCGCCGCCCGGAAGTGCCGGTGTCCCACCGCCTTCTCGAACGCCGCCGACTGGAACGGCGAGACGAACAGGCCGCGTTCGTCGGGGAAGACGGTCGGGGTGAACTCCACGGCTCCCTCGACGGCGAGTTCGCGTACTTCCATGGCTCCTCCAGGGCACGGGCCCGTCGCGGTCGCCGACGGGAGGGGGCGGGGCGGTGGCGGCGGGCCGGCGGCGGCCCGGATCCGCCCAGGTCCGGGCGAAGGCCCCTACAGCGCGGCCAGCACCTCGCGCAGGACGCCGATCACGCGGTCCTGCACGGCGGGGGCGAGCGAGGGGTACATCGGCAGCGAGAAGATCTGTCCGGCCAGCGACTCGGTGACGGGCAGCGAGCCGGCCGGCACACCGAGGCCGGCGAAGCCGGACATGGTGTGCACGGGCCAGGGATAGCTGATGTTGAGGTCGATGTCGTGCTCCCGCAGCGCCTGGAGGATCCGGTCCCGCTCGGGGTGGCGCACCACGTACACGTAGTAGACGTGGTCGTTGCCGGGGGCGAGGGCGGGCAGCACCAGGCCGGTGCCGGCCAGGCCCTCGGCGTAGCGCTCGGCGACGGCGCGGCGGGCGGCGACGTAGGCGTCGAGGCGGGGCAGTTTGCGGCGCAGTATCTCGGCCTGCACCTCGTCGAGCCGGGCGTTGTGGCCCGGGGTCTCGACGACGTAGTAGCGCTCCTCCATGCCGTAGTACCGCAGCCGGCGCAGCCGTGCGGCGGTGTCGTCGCCGCGCACCAGCACCGCGCCGCCGTCGCCGTAGGCCCCGAGGACCTTCGTCGGGTAGAAGGAGAAGGCCGCCGCGTCGCCGGTGGTGCCCGCGAGGACGCCGTCGTGCCGGGCCCCGTGGGCCTGGGCGCAGTCCTCCAGCAGGGCGAGTCCGTGCTCGGCCGCGACCGTCCGCAGCGGTGCCAGGTCGACGCACTGCCCGTAGAGGTGGACGGGCAGCAGACAGCGGGTGCGCGCGGTGACGGCGGAGGCCACCTGGGCGGTGTCCATCAGGTAGGTGTCGGGGTCGATGTCCACGAACACCGGCTTCGCGCCGACCGAGTCGATGGCGACCACCGTCGGCGCCGCCGTGTTGGAGACGGTGACCACCTCGTCGCCCGGCCGGACGCCGAGCGCCTGGAGGGCCAGTTTGATGGCGTTGGTGCCGTTGTCGACGCCGACGCAGTGCGGCATGCCGTGGTAGGCGGCGAACTCCCTCTCGAAGCCGTGGGTGCTGGCGCCGAGGACGAGCCGGCCGGAGGAGAAGACGGTCTCGACGGCGTCGAGGATGTCCTTCCGCTCGGCGGCGTACTCCTCCAGGTAGTCCCACACTCTGGTCGTCACGGGCGGTCCGCTCCTTCCTTCACGCCGAGGAACACGCCACGGCCGGACTGGGATCCTTCGATGAACTCGGGCGTGAGCCCCGCGTCGCGCAGGGTCCGCTCGTACAGCGCGCGCGGGAAGAGCTGGTGGACGTAGGACTCGGTGAAGTGCCGCGCCCCGGTCTTGGGGTCGGCGACCACGTAGTGCACGTCCATCCGGGAGGCGTCGCCCTCGCGGGTGGTGTGGGAGAGCCGGGTGACGGTGCGGTGGTCGGGCCGCAGCACGTCGGCGGCCACGTACCCGTCGGTGAACGTCTCGGGGAACCACCACGGTTCGACGACGACCACGCCGCCGGGCCGCAGGTGCCGGGCGAAGCAGCGCATGGTGCCGCCGAGTTCGGCCGGGTCCTGGTGGGCGACGGCGGCGAAGAGGCACACCACGGCGTCGTAGGCGCGGCCGAGGTCGAAGTCGCGCATGTCGCCGTGGTGGAGGCGGGCCTCGGGCAGCCGGTCCCGGGCGACGGCGAGCATCGCGTCGGACAGTTCGACGCCCTCGGCCCGGTCGAACATGCCGAGGAAGTGGCGCAGATGGCCGCCGGTGCCGCAGGCGACGTCGAGGATCGAGGACGCCCCGGGCACCCGCTCGCGGATCAGGCCGGCGACGTAGGCGCTCTCCGCCGGGTAGTCCTTGCCGCGCAGGGTGTACACGAGGTCGTAGATCTCGGCGAACTCCGGTCCGTACACGCTTGTCCCCTGTCCCCTCAGTCGGATGTCGTGGTGCCGGCCAGGGCGGCCACGGTCCGCTCCAGGGCGTCCCGCAGCCCGATCTCCGGCCGCCAGCCGGTCACGGCCCGGTAGGCGGCGGAGTCGATGGTCACGCTGTCGAAGTCCGTCGCGGGCGCGGTGGGCGGCGGCTCGACGGAGACGACCGGCACCGGGTCGCGGCCGAGCCGCAGCGCGACCAGCTCCGCGACGGTGCGGCACACCTCGCCGAGCGCGTCGCCCCGGCCCGCGCCGAGCGGCCAGTGGCGTCCGGCCAGTTCACCGCCGTGGCCGAGTGCGGCGGTGAACGCCCGGGCGATGTCGTCGACGTGGACGAGGTCGCGCTTGACGCTGCCGTCGTGCCAGAGGGTGAGCGGTTCGCCGGCGAGGGCGCGCCGCACCATGAAGGAGACCACCCCGCGGTCCGCCCCGTGGGGGGCGCCGGTGTGTCCGAAGACCGTCGGCAGGCGCAGGCTGACGCCGCGTACGACGCCGTCCGCGGTGGCGTCCAGCAGGATCCGCTCGGCCGCGAGCTTGTGCGCGTCGTAGGCGGTGTGCGGGCGGTCCCGCTCGCCGCCGTCGACCGGCCGGCCACCCGTCAGGCCGACCTGGGAGGCGGCGCCCGCGTAGAGGACCAGCGGCGGCGTGCCGCCCGGCCGCCGCTCGCGCAGGATCCCGCAGAGGTTCTCCATGACGCCGACGTTGGCGGCGCGGGCGGCGGGGTCGCTCTCGGCGGCCCGCCAGCCGCCGCCGTGCATCACGAGGTGGACGATCACGTCCGCGCCCTCGACCGCGGCCGCGAGCTCACCGGCGTCGGTGAGGTCGGCGCGGCGCACCTCCGCGGTGCTCCCCGGGGAGAGGACCGGGCCGCTGTCGCGGCGGGCGACGGCGCGCAGCCGTACGGGCCGTCCGGCGAACGCGGCCGTCACGGCGGAGCCGACGAAGCCGGAGGCACCGAGGACGACGACGCCGGGCGGGCGGTGCGGGCCGTGCTCCGGCGCGCCGGAGCGCTGTGCCGCGGTGGTCATGACGGCTCCCCCCGCCCGGCTTCCGCCGTGCCGTACGCCGGGTGCTCCAGGGCGTGCAGACAGGCCAGCAGGCTGCGCGCCTGCATGGTGACGTAGTGGCTGTGGCGCAGCAGCGCGGAGAGCTGGGCGGGGGTGGTCCAGCGGTAGCCGGGCGGTTCCGGCAGGTGTCCGGTCTCGACGATCAGGTGGCGGCTGCGGGTGTGGAAGAGCCGGCCGCCCTCGTCGGAGAGGACGGTGTCGAAGAGGATCCGGTCCGGCCCCGCGCCCAGGACCTCGTCGAGGAAGCGCGGCCGCCCGGTGCCTGAGTCCGATTCGTGGTCGCGCGGGGTGCACTGCACGGTGGGGCCGAGTTCGAGGACGTCGACGAAGCCCGGTTCGACGCGCTGCCGGACGAGCACGTGCAGCACGCCCTCGACCCGGGTCACGAGGAAGGCGACCAGGCCGGTGCCGTGGGCCGCGATCATCGGCTGGCCCCATGCGGCGACCTCGCGGCCGGCGGCCTTCACCCGGACGCCGATGACGTCGAAGAAGCGGCCGCTCTCGTGGGAGATGGCGAGCGGGTCGCGCCGCCAGCGCTCCAGCCGGGGCAGCGGCACGCGTTCGGTGGTGACCTCGATCCGGCTGCGGGCCTCGGTGATCCAGCTCAGGAGCGGTGCCGTGCCGGAACGGCCGCCCGGCGGGGAGGCCGGGGCGTCGGGCGGGAAGGGCAGACAGGCCAGCACGCTGCGGGCGTCCATGCCGACCAGGTCGTCGAAGCGGAGCAGGCCGAGCAGTTCGCCGAGCGGCAGCCAGCGGAAGCCCTCGGCGGCCGGCACCTCCTCGGCCGTCTCCACGATCATGTTGCGGTTCCGCTTGCGCAGGAACCACGTGCCCTGCTCGGACTGCCGGGAATCGGCGAGGATGCGGTGCGCACCGGCCTCACGGAAATACCGGAGATAGGGAACCGATTTCCCGCGGTGCACTCCGGTGAAATTGCTCCGGGTGGCCTGGACGGTGGGAGAGAGCTGGAGTCCGTTGATGTTCCCCGGCTCCGCCTTCGCCTGCATCAGGCAGTGGAGTTCGCCGTCGATCCGGCGTACGAGAATTCCGAGGATTCCCGTCTCCGGCTGGTTGATGACGGGCTGGTCCCAGTGTTCGACGGGGCCGCCCGCGTGATGCGTCCGGATGCCCTCTATGGAGAAGAAGCGGCCGGTGTGATGCGTCAGGGCCGGGGCGTCGGGGTCGCAGTGCCAGCCGGTCACGGAGGCCAGCGGGACCCGCTCGACGTGGGTGTAGATGCTCTTCCGGGCGTCCTCGAACCAGTGCCGGAAAGCTGACGGCACGGATGGTGAATCACCCATTGATGCATTCATCAGCAACTCTCGGGGACTAGGTCGGGACTGCGGCATCACATTTCGTGGTGCCTGATTTTCTCGCAGTCCGTCGCCTTGTGGCGTCTCCCAGATTGCTCACACCGGGCGTCGGGCCTTTACTTCCCGGCATGGGGCGGCCGGCCGGGGCCGGCCGCCGGTGCGATCATTCCTGAGCGCCGGTCAGATGGTGGCAATGGCCCTCGTACACCCACTGCTCCCATTCCTCGGGCGTCCAGCCGCGTTCGGTCACCAGCAGATGGAACAGCTCCGGTCCGAGCAGGACGTAGGAGATGTCGACGGCCCGCTCGACGGAAAGGTCCTCGCGCAGCGCCTTCTTGGCGACCAGCGACTCGGTGAAGCGCCGCTGGACGACCTGCCGCTGGCGTTTGTTGGCCTCCCACAGCTCCGCGCCGTCGCCGCTGGTCGTCGCCGCGTTCCGCAGCACCTCCAGCAGCGGGCCGACGCGTTCGTAGACCTCGCGCGTCAGCCGCACCTGGAGACGGATCTGCTGCCGGGGGTCCTCGGCCTCCAGGGCCTCGACCACGTGGGGGCGCTCCAGCGTCGGGACCGGGTCCTCGTCGCCCGCGATGTGGACGTCGATGAGCTCCTTGAGGATCTGCTGCTTGCTCCCGAAGGAGAAGTAGATCGTCTGCACGGCGACCTTCGCCTCGCGGGCGATGGAGTCGATCGTCGTGGCGCCGTAGCCGTGCTCGACGAACAGACTCATCGCGGCCTCCAGCATCCGGTTGCGGGTCTGCTGCGCCTTGAGCCGGCGGCCGGGGGACTTGCTCACCATCGTCGATCACTTCCTCGTCACTGCTACGGCGTCCGGCGCCACGGGGTGGAGAGCGGAGGACCGCCGGGCCGGTCGCCG
This sequence comes from Streptomyces zhihengii, assembly GCF_016919245.1. Taxonomy (NCBI): domain Bacteria; kingdom Bacillati; phylum Actinomycetota; class Actinomycetes; order Kitasatosporales; family Streptomycetaceae; genus Streptomyces; species Streptomyces zhihengii. Next base: position 1,644,634 of record NZ_JAFEJA010000001.1, read on the forward strand.
CCGCACCGGCAGACCAGGCAAGTATGACTGCCGGCCGGCGGCCCCGGCGGACGGCCCCGCCCGGGGGCGGGAAGCGGTGGAGCCCCGGCAGGGCGGGCGGTCAGTCAAGGGCGCCGGCCGCGGGTGAGCGGCGCGCCGCGATCAGCGACCTGACGACCCGGTCCGGGCGGAGGACCGCGGCGGGCTTCGCGAGCAGGTGCTGCACGTCCAGCATGACGCGGTGCGCGGGCACCGAGACATGGCTGGCGAGCATGACCTGGCGGACGTAGCGGTTGAGCAGGTCCGTCCCCACGCCCTTGGCGCCGACCGTCTCCGGGTACATGAAGTCGCTGCTGGTGGACATCTGCCACGGCGTGTCGATCACCCGGGCCGCCGCGCGGTAGAAGCGGCGGGCCATCGCGGGGGTCGCGGCGCCGTGGCGGTCGAGGGAGCGGGCGAGCTCGACGGCCTCCAGGGTGGCCGTCGTCATGCCCTGCCCGTACAGGGGGTTGAAGCTGCAGATGGCGTCGCCGAGCGCGACGAAGCCCTCCGGCACCTTCTTCAGGCGCTCGAACCAGCGCCGCCGGGCGGCCGGGTAGGTGAAGCGCTCCGCGTTCTGGTCGTCGACCGGCTTGGTGCGGGCCAGCAGGTCCGAGACGATGGAGGTGGGCAGCCCGTCGGCGAAGGCGGTGAAGCCCTCCGGGTCGACCGGGGCGTGCGAGCGGTGCCAGCCGCCGAGGGTGACGATCCAGCGGTCGCCCTCGACCGCGAAGACCGCGGCGGCCCGCTTGTCCCCGGGCGGCACCGCGGACATCAGGAACAGCAGGGCGTCGTCGGCCAGTTCACCGCCCTGGCGGTGCATCACCCGGGTCGTGTAGCCGACGTCGATCTTGACCGTGGTGGTCTTCGGCGCGGGGCAGTCGAGCTCCTCCAGCCAGCGGTCGGTCCGTCCGGCGCTGCGCCCGGTGGCGTCGACGACGAGTTCGGCGCCGATCCGCGATCCGTCGTCGAGTTCGACGCCCAGCACCCGGCCGGACACGCCGAAGAGCCCGCTCACCGCCGTGCGGTCGCGGATCTCCACGTTGGGCAGGGCGGCCACCCGGCGGCGGATGGTGTGCTCCAGGTAGGCGCGGGTGAGGCTGATGCCGAGCTGACCGCTCTCGAAGCGGGTGCGCAGCGCGCCCATCTGGTGGAAGAGCAGGTCGTGTCCGGGGTCGAAGGGCACCGCGCCGCCGGCGATCAGCTCGTCGGTGAGGGCCGGGAAGAGCCGGTCCAGTGTGCGGCGCCCGCTGATGAGCAGCGCGTGGGCGTGCGGGCTCTGCGGCACGCCCTTCCGGTCCGCTGCCGTGTCGGGGAGCGTGTCCCGGTCGAGGACCGTGACCGATGTGAACCTGCTGGACAGCGTGCGGGCGGCGACCAGGCCGCCGATCGACCCTCCGATGATCACCGCGTGTCCGCCGATGACGCCCACGAGCCCTCCCCTGCAAGATGGCGAAATGCGGTGCGAGCGCACCGCCCGGCACATTCTCGGCAGGCCGCCCGGGAATTGTCTTCTCCAGGGTTGCTCAGCGGCCCGGGATTGCGTCAGCAGGCGAAGAGTTCCGGGAGGGCGGCGCCTATCGTGGCGCGTTCCGCGTCGAAAAGCCTTACCCGGGAGGGGGGTTGCAGGACGAGATCGACCGTCACCGTGGAACCGGGCGAGATGTAGAACGGACCGGCCGTGCCCACCGCGATGGGCTGCTTCCCGCCGCCCACTCTGCGGGACACGGCCTGAATGTGCCAGGGGCCCTCGGGGACGTATTCGATGCACCACGTTCCTTTTCCCTGTTCCATTCGGCAGCAGCGGGCGGGGCGTTCCTGGCGGGTGAGCGGGGGAATGGCGGCGACGAACACCGGCTCGTCCTCCTGGCCGTCGGCACGGAAAATCCGGCCGCGGAACGATCCGTAGGCGAATGGCGCGTCGTCCCTGCGGCCGGCGGTGAAATCGACGGCGGCGGGGCCGAGCTGGGCGAGCCGCCGGAAGCGGCCGGGCGAGACGCCGACGCTCCGGGTGAAGCGGGTCGTGAAGGTGCCGAGGCTCGAGTAGCCGACCTGTACGGAGATGTCGGCGACGCGGTCGGAGGTGCACAGCAGCTTGCGCTTGGCGACCTCCTGGCGGACCGCCGTGAGGAAGCGGGCGGGCGGGAGCCCGGTCTCCTGCCGGAAGAGCCGGGCCATGTGGAAGGAGCTCAGCCGGGCCGTGTCCGCCAGGACACAGAGCGACAGCTCCTCGTCGTACCGGTGACGTATCGCTTCGACGACGCTTTCGATCTCGGGCCGCATGCAGGACTCCCCGTGAGGTGTACGCGCACCTGCACACCCCTGCCGGACCGGGACCGCATGGCTGGCGGGCTCCGGGGGCGAAGTGTGCCGACATCTGTGGAGCCGCTGGTCACCGCGGGGGTTCCCGAACGGCTTGCCTGTAAGCGTAGTGTACCTCTAGAGTCCGACATGAGACAGTGACTCTAGAGAGGGACTTGGCCATGACCGTCGTCCGGATCACGCGCTTCAGGACCGACCCCGCCAACGACGCGGAGATGATCGACAAGCGGGCCACCCTCATCGCCGCGGTCCGCGAGTCCTACCCGGGGCTCACCGAGGCCCGCCTCGGCCGCCTCGAGGACGGCACCTGGGTGGACCACTGGTACTGGGAGTCCACCGAGCACATGCAGAAGGCACTGGCCGCGGCGCCCACCATCCCCGAGGCGGGTGCGGCGTTCGCGCTCACCACGGACACCACCGCCGAGTCCGCGGAGATCGTGGCCGTCGTCTGAGGCACCGCCGGCCGCGGCCGGCACATCGCGCACCACGGCTTCTGCCCGCACGGTTCACCGTGCGGGCAGAAGCTTTTTTTGCATTTCCTTGGTGAACCCCCTGCGATTTCCCCGGTCGCTTACCCGGCCACCACGCCCGGACATTCCCGAAGGCGCCCAGAAGGGCATGCGGCAGAGATATCCGACATCCGCGCCATACCGCTGCCGTAGGGGCCACCCCTAAGGGGGGAACCGCAAGAATGAAGAAGACACCGGCATCCGGGGTCTGCGAGGCTCTCCGGGTAAGGGCAGTCCACCGTCGCCGATGCGGAACTCACCCCGGACACACAGCCGGTGAGCCGATCTCGAATATCACGCGCACTATGTGAGAACCAACGCGTCGCACCGTCTTCGCGCAGTCGACCGCACATCCCGGAGACAGCCGCCCCGGACATTCCGCCACGTATTTCCGGGACTTGGCACATCATGCCCGCCGAGCTGTCTCCCGTCCGGGTCCACGCGCGACACATCGCGCTGCACGGGCACTTCCGTACCACGGAGTTCCACCGGAGTTCCACGGACTTCCACGAAGAAGAATCCACATGGGGGCCATCATGGAGTACGCAATTCAATGCGCAGTGAAGACGATCCGAGAACGGTACTTCGAACCGCTGACACTGGATGAGTTAGCCCACGCCGCCATGGTGAGCAAGTTCCACTTCCTGCGGTCGTTCCGGCGCATCACCGGAGTCACCCCCGGCCGTTTTCTCAGCGCGATACGGCTCCATGAGGCGAAGATCCTGCTGCTCACCACCTCGCTGAACGTGAGCGACATCGGCGCCCAGGTCGGCTACAGCAGCACCGGCAGCTTCACCCGGCGCTTCAGCGAGTCCGTGGGCTGCTCCCCCACCCAGTACCGGCACTCCGGCCACAGCCAGAACCCGCCCGTCGACCCGGGCATCGCCCTCGCCGCCGAACGTCCCGCCGAGCGGGAGCGGGACCTGCTCCCGGAGGCGGGACCGCGCCAGGAGCAGGAGCAGGGCTGTGTCACCGGAGTGGTGAAGGCCCCCGGCAGGACCGCGTCCGGCATCTACATCGGTGTCTTCGAGAGCCCCATCCTGGAGCGCACGCCGGCGGCCCGCGCGGTGGTCGCGCACTCGGGCCAGTTCCGCATCGGCGGGGTGCCCGAGGGGACCTGGTACGTCCACGCGGTGGCACAGGGGACGCATCCCTGCGGCACCGGGGACACCACGGCCCGTCAGCTCCTGGTGGGCACCGCGGGACCGGTCCAGGTGGGGCCCGGCACCGACCCGATCGTGCAGATGACGCTCCATCCGCTGGGCTGGTCCAACCCGCCGATCCTCTTCGCCTTCCCCGGCGAGGGGGCCGCCTGACCTGCGGGGCCGTCTCGCGGGCCGAAGCCCCCGAGACGCGTCGCGAGGGCCGGTCCGGATGTGCGCCGCACATCCGGACCGGCCCTCGTCGTCATGCGGCCGGGCGTCCGGCCGGGGAGATCAGAAGCTGTACTCGCCGAAGCGGCCCCAGGCGACGAACGCGGCCAGCGCCAGCAGGACGAGGTTGACCACCACGGCGGGCGCCTCCTTGCGCCGGATGTGGACGACCGCGGCGAGGGCCATGGTGATCGCGAGTCCGGTCGCCGCGACGGGCACCAGCACGGGGGCGATGTCGAGGACCGCGGGCAGCACCAGGCCGATGGCCCCGAGCACCTCGACGACCCCGATTCCCTTGACCGCTCCGTCGGAGAAGTCGGCGGCCCACGGCATGTTGCCGGCCACCAGCTTCGACTTCGGGGTGACGACCTTCATCAGGCCGACGGCGGCGAACAGGAAGGCAAGGATTCCGGCGACGATCCATAAGGTGGTGTTCATGTCTGTCTTTCCTCTGCTTTCTCATCGGTGAGCTGAGTCAAAGGCTCCCCCCGAACGCCTCTGCGCTGTCTGTGTCGTCTGCGTTCTCTGCGTATCTCCGGTCCGGCCGGAACCACCGCACGGACGTGCCGGAGCCCCGGCACGGGACATCCCGTGCCGGGGCCGCGTCACACGGTGCGGACGACGGCCGTCACACCTCCCCCTCGATGTGCGACCGGACGAACTCGTATGCCCGGTCGCCGATCTTGCGCCCCATGGACCAGGACGCCTCGATCGCCGGCATGAAGTGGACCCCGCCCCAGAACCGGCTGAGTCCGCAGTCCCTGGTCCAGTCGGTCCAGGAGGTCCAGTGGAGCTCCAGCGGCTGACGGGGCGTCACATCCGGTTCGACGGCCGAGGAGTGCGCGGCGCGGGAGACCCTGATGTCCACCGCGTCCGTCCCGAGGAAGCGCCGGACCGACTGCGCCTCGGCGGAGCAGAGCGAGGTGGATCCGGACGGGTACTCGGGGTGGTCGGGGGTGCCGAGGTAGCTCCGCCACTGGTCGGCGGGGATCGACACGGTCCCCTTGCCGGGCCCGCCCCAGGCGCGCACGGGCTTGCGTCCGTACACGTGGCGGATCGCGGTGTGCGGGCGGACGGTGTCGTAGACGACCTTGTTGTACCAGGCGAAGATGCTGGCGTCGAAGGTCGCCGTGTCCGCCACCGTGTGCAGGTGGATCCAGCCGTCGAGGTCGAGCCGGGCCGCATCCGACGCGGAGCCCACGGCGGCGCCGAGGCTCAGGAACTTGTCGTCGAACATCTCGCACTTCATCTTCTGCTCGTCCGTCAGGCTCGCGGACATGGCGAGGATGTCGTCCACCTGGCGCCGGTACTCGGCGCGGTTGTGGTGGTTGCTGGCCCTCGGCACGGGCGCCCGGAACTCGCTCGGGTCGCTGTACGAGTAGGGCCGCACCCGGGCGAGCTGCGGTGTCACGAACTGCTGGACCTGGAAGATCCCGTTGCCCTTGGTGACGACGAGCGGCTGCCACCGCGACGGGTTGCGCAGCCGGTAGGCGGTGTTCTCCGGCTGGTAGCCGGTGTAGTCGGCGTAGGCCAGGCGGTTGTACTCGCGGCCGCCGTGGTCGCCGAGCTGGTTCATGCCGTCGTGCAGCCGGCTCTCCAGGACGTGGCGGGCGGCGAGGTTGCCGATGCCGGCGGGTGTGCCGGTGTCCTCCCGCGCGTCGTCGGGGTCCATCCCCACGGAGACCATGGTGTCCCGCCAGAGCTGCTGGTAGCCGGGCAGCAGGAAGTTGTACATGCGGTACGTGGCGTAGAGCAGCGCGATGTTCTTGTTGCGGTTGGTGGCCGCCTCCGAGGCGGGCCGGCGCCCGAGGTCCGAGTGGATCCCGACCGCGGTGGGGTGGTACGGCGCGATCGCGTCGAACCAGGCGTGCGCCACCAGGTTGGCGAAGCGGATGATCAGCGAGGCGTCGCTCGGCGCCACGGCCGCCCGCGCGGGCCCGCCGGAGACCGGCCCGAACACGTCGAGCGCGGCGTTGCCCTTGTCGAAGTCGAAGTGGTGGCGCGGTGTCGCCGCGGCCGCCGGGCGGGCGGCCAGGCCGAAGCCGTCGGTGGCGACCGCGCCCGTGCCCGCGGCGATGCCGAGCAGAACCGACCTGCGCGGCGTGCCGGGTCTTCCGTTGACCGTCCATGCGCTCATCTGCGGATCCCCCTTGTCCGGAAAACGACGGCGGATGTGCCGCCGGGGCACGACCTTCACAGGGGTCACGAGAGGTGTCGCCTCCTGGATTGCTCAGGCGCCCGGCGCGCGCCACGGACCCTCCCGCCCGTTTCACAAGAGGGAGACACTAGAGCCCTCATATAGTAACGTCTTCCGGCAGCCGGGGTCACACGGAAACAGGACGGACCCGAAGGCCCGTCCCGTCCGGTGCGCCGCCCTCCGGGGCGGCCGTCCGTGCGGCCGTCAGTGCGGCGAAGGGGGCTCCACCGCACCGACCAGGTGGACGTAGACGACGGAGGAGTCGACGCCGTCGAGCCCCAGAGCCGCGTTGACCGTGTCGTCGTAGAAACCGCCTATCCCCACCGACGACTTGCCCAGCCACGTCGCGACGAGCGCCAGGTTCTGCGCGAGGTGGCCGCTCTCCTGAAGGACGAGACGATAGGAGCGCAGGCCGTAGTGGAGTCTCTGGAAGGTCAGGTCCGCGACCGTGAACACCCACAGCGGACAGTCGTCGACGTGCAGGTTCCCGCCCGCCTTGGGCGGGAAGACCACGCTCGGGTCGGTGGCGGGCGCCATCCGCATCAGCTCGGCGCGGATGTCCTCGTCGCCGATCAGCTCCAGCGCGTGGCCCTCGGGGTCGTAGAGGTACGTCCCGCGCCCGAGCCCCTCGACGTCGTGGCAGTGGAGCAGGACCCGCAGCGGGTAGCGGGTGCCGCCGCTCGGGTACGGGCGCACCGGGTACGAGGCGTCCGCCCCCGGCATGGTCTTGCGCGCCGTGACCCCGGCCGAGAAGTACAGCAGCGTGCCCAGGTCGCCGAGGGTGAACGGCCCGCGGTAGGTGCCGTACGCGCTGCGCCGGGCGAGCAGCACCTCCTCGAAGGCGGGGGCGCCGGCCGGCACGGCGGGGCGCTCCAGCGCGATGCGCGCGAGCGGCGTCGGGAGTTCCTGGCGCCCCTCGGCGGTCGCGCCGGGCATGTCGGGGCGCTGGTCCATGAGCCGGGCGTCGAAGAACTTGCCGTGCTCGTGCAGCAGCCGGTCCGGGGCGAGCTGGGTGTCGGCGAAGTAGGGCACCCGGGGCCCGCCGGACACCAGGTCCATCGACACCAGCCAGGCCGCGTACGCCTCGTCCTGCGCGGTGAGCCCCAGGTGGTTCGCCAGCAGCCGGGCGACGGTCCGCAGCACCTCGCCGGGAGCGGCGGTGAGCAGTCCGGCCTCGTGCGCCGGCACCAAGGCGGCCAGCAGCGCGCACTGGTCGCGGTACCAGTCGCCCACCGTGGTCCCGGGCAGGGCCAGTTCGGCGCGGGTGGCGGTGTGCCGCTGCCGCCATTCGGCCTCGTTGCGGAAGTGGTCCTGCTCCGCCGCGCTGCGGGCCGCGTGCCGGTCGGCGGCCAGGGTGGAGGTGTGGGTGCGCAGCCAGGACGCCGCGTGCCGCGGCTCCGGGCGGGCCGCCGTGGCGGAGGCGAGCAGCAGCGCGGCGGCGGCCCGCAGGCGCTTCTCGCGCGAGGGCGTGGCGCGCAGCACGGCGAGAGCGGTCCGCGCGGTGGAGGCGAGGTGCGGCAGGCAGCGGGCGAACCCCTCGTCGCCGCCGAACGGGGCCGTGTCGGGGCCGGGTCCGGCCACCGGGCCGGCGTCGACGGCCGCCGGGTCGGGGACCGCGGCACGGAGCGCGTCGCCGAGCGCCGCGAGGGCGCCGTCGTCCGGGCCGTGGAGGTGGACGGTGAGCCGCCCGCCGTCCTCGTCGGTGCGCTCGGCGAACCAGCCGCGCACGTCGCCGGCCGCCTCGCGCGCGGCCGCCCAGGGGGCGACGGCCGCCAGGAGCAGGCGCTCCGCCAGTGCCCCGTCCTTGTCGAGCGCCACGCCCAGGGAGTGCCGGCGTCCCGCCGTACCCTCCGTGCCGTGCGCCCGCGCCATTGTCGTCATTCCGTCACCCGTCCTCGTTCCGCGGATAGTCAGGTAATTCATCCGCACCGCCTCGGAATTGGTGACGATAGCCGCGCCGCGGCAAGCGCGACAAGACCCGAAGAGGCCCGCCCGAGAAAGCAATTTGGGATATTCTCGCACCGCCCGCCACATGCGAAAATGCCCCTTAATACACAAGGGAGCCACCCCTCTCCCGGGAAAGTGCGACACAGCACCAGGTAATCGCGGAATAGCCGCCCCCCTACCTCCCGGACGGACGTCCGGGCTCGATTCGCCGCCCTGCGCACAGCGCGGGCGGTGGTGTTGAACGTGGCAGAAGACAGCTCGTCCCCGCCCGTGACCGGGCCGGGGGCATCAGCTCGGGAGACTCGGAAATGAAGTCGATCAAAGTACTCGTCGCCGGCGGGGGGATAGGCGGGCTCGCCCTCGCCGTAGCCCTGCGCGAACGCGGCATCGCCGTGGAGGTCTTCGAACGCGCCCGGGGGTTCGGGAATACCGGTTCAGGCATCGAACTGACGCCCAACGGCGTGAAATCGGTGGACCGGATCAGCGCCGGACTGGGCGAGGCCGTGCGCCGGGCCGGCTGGTCCAGCGAGAGCCACGCCTGCGACATGCCCATCATGTCCTCGGAGGGCAAGCTCCTGAAGAGCCGCGAGGTCGGCAACTTCCCGGCCAAGTGGGGCGCCCCGATGATCGGCATCCTGCGGGCCGACCTCCACCGGATCCTCGCCGACGCGGTGAGCCGCCCGGGCGCCGCGCCCGTGACGGTGCACCACCAGGCGGCCGTGGTGGGGGCGGCCACCGACGGGCGGACCGGGAGCCTGACCCTGGCCGACGGCCGCACCGTCACCGGCGACGTGGTCGTCGGCGCGGACGGGGTGCGCTCCACCCTGCGCGGGATCGTCGCCGGGGAGGTGCCGCCGCGGTACCTCGGGTTCACCTCCGTCCGCGGCATCTCCAAGCGGCCGCCGCAGCACGGCGACGGCTTCGTCTTCGTCGGCCCGGGCGGCCACTTCTTCGCCGAGGCGTTCGACGACACCCGGCTGTTCTGGACGGCGACGGTGAACTCCCCCGAGCACGTCTGGCCGGCCAAGCCGGTGGAGCAGGCCAAGGCGGACCTGCTGGAGCTGTGGGGCGGCTGGTCGTCCCCGCTCCCGGAGACCGTGGCGTCCTGCGCGCTGGAGGACATGGTCGTCACCGACGTCCACGACTGCCCGCCGCTGAAGCGGTACCACACCGGGCGGCTCGTGCTGCTCGGGGACGCCGCGCATCCGATCGGCCCGGTGCTCGGCCAGGGCGCCAACATGGCGCTGGAGGACGTCGCGACGCTGGCCTGCCTGCTGGCCGAGCAGGACGTCCCGGCCGCGCTGCGCCAGTACGGGCGGGTCCGGTCCCGCCGCGCCAACAAGATCGTCCAGCACTCCCGGCTGCTCGCCCGGCTGGGGCACACCACGAACCCCCTGGTGGGCCGGATCCGTGACGCGCTGATCAGCTCCATGAAGCGCCGCGAGGAGACCTACCGGGACAAGGAGCTGTTCAGCTACAGCCCTTGAGTCCCGCAGCACCACCGCATCAGCTCCCGATCCGCCCCGCACCGCGACGCCGGTACCTACCGAGACAGAGGACAAGATGACCAACCTCGCCGACTACGTGTTCCACAACGTCCCCGCGCAGCTCAGCCCGCTGGAGGAGTTCCTCGACCCCTTCACCCGCGCCGAACTCGCCGAGATCGCGCCCGCGCCGGGCGGCCGCTTCCTCGACCTGGGCGCCGGCGGCGGCTCGGTGACCCGGATGCTGTCCGAGATCGCCGGCGCGTCGGGCACCGTCGCCGCGGTCGACCAGGACACCCACATGGTGGCGCCCGCCCCCAACGTCTCCATACACACCCAGGACCTGAGCACCGGCGAGCCGCTGCCCGCCGAGGGCCCGTTCGACCTGGTGCACGCCCGGCTGCTGACCCACCACCTGGAGAACCGGGTGGAGTTCGTGCACCAGCTCGCCGGTTCGCTGAAGCCGGGCGGCTGGCTGCTGCTGGGCGAGTTCGTCCGTTCGGCGCCCAAGGTCGTCTCCGCTCCCAGCGAGAAGCACGCCGAGGCGTTCGTCCGGGTCCTGGACGGCCTCTACGACGTGATGACGGCCCGTCACACCCACGGCGCCTGGGGCCACGAGGTGCACGCCACCATGCTCGACGCCGGGCTGACGGACGTGCGCACCCAGTGGCACTACCAGAGCTGGACCGGCGGGGGCCACGGCTGCCGCCTCTTCGAGAACAACGTCAGCCAGAAGCGCGACGCCATGATCGAGGCGGGCTTCGACGCCGCGGACATCGACCTGTTCCTCGCCTCGATGCACGACCCGGCGATGGTCGTCCGCAGCCACGAGTTCGTGTCCATCCGCGGCCGGCGTGGCTGAGGGAGGCACCGCCGTGAGCAGCCGCAGCCGGCACATCGCCTTCTTCAACGTCCCCGCCCCGGGGCATCTGATGCCCACGCTCGCGGTCGCCGAGGAACTGGTGCGGCAGGGCCATCGCGTGAGCTATCCGGCGACCGCGGCCCACGCCGAGGACGTGGCGTCCACGGGCGCCGACGTCGTCCCGTACGAGTCCACCATCGACGTGCAGCGCGACTTCCCGGCCGGCACCGAGAACTGGCTGGCCAAGGTCCTGCTCAGCGGTGTGCGCGAGGGCATCCACACCACGTCGCTGTTCGACGCGCACTTCGCCGGCGACCGCCCGGACGCCGTCGTCTACGACGGCTACGTGCGGTGGATCGGTGAGCTGTTCGCCGAGAAGTGGCGGGTGCCGGCCGTCCGGCTGTTCCCGGTGGGCTGTGTCAGCCAGCACGTCACACCGGCCGCCATCGGCGACGCCGCCTACGCCGAACTGACCGGGGAGATGGGCCGGTTCGCCGCGATGAACGGCATCGACCCGGAGTTCGGCTTCCACGGGCTGAAGGGCGACCCCGACGCGCTGAAGATCGTCTTCTATCCGAAGCGCTTCGGCTACGTCGACGCCGAGACCGACGACAGGTTCCGCTTCGTCGGGCCGTGCCTGCGGGCCAAGTCGCTGGAGGGCGACTGGCAGCCGCCGGCGAGCGGCAGGCCGGTGGCGCTGCTGTCCCTGGGCACCAGCTTCAACCAGCAGCCCGAGCTCTTCCGGATGTGCATCGAGGCGTTCGAGGACCTGCCGTGGCACCTGGTGGTCGCGGTGGGGCCCGGTGTCGACCCGGCCTCGCTGGGGCCGCTGCCGCCGGACGTGGAGGTGCATCCGTGGGTGCCCTTCCAGGCCGTCCTGGAGCACGCGCGGCTGATGGTGTGCTCCGGCGGCACGGGCACCGTGATGCACGCGCTGCACACGGGCACCCCGCTGGTGGTACTGCCCCAGCTCGCCGCGGCTGACGGGCTGGCGCGCCAGCTGGAGGAGTTCAACGTGGGCCGGATGATCGGCCGGGAGGAGGCGTCGGCGAAGGCCGTGCGGGCGGCGGTGCTCGATCTCGCGTCCGACGGGTCGGCGGCACAGGCCACCCGGGAGATGCAGCGCCATGTCCTCGACTCGGGCGGCGCCGTGCGCGCCGCGGCCGAGATCCTGGCGCACATCGACGGCGCCGCGTAGGCCGCGCCGGAGAACGGTGGCACCACGGGCCGGCGCGCCGGAGAACGGTGGCGTCAAAGGCCGGCGGCGTCGGAGAACGGTGGCGTCAAAGGCCGGCGGCGTCGGAGAACGGCGGCACCACGGGCCGGCGCGCCGGAGAACGGTGGCGTCAAACGCCGGCGGCGCCGGAGACCGCCCGCGCCGCGGGCCGCCGCGGGCACGGCCACGGCGGCTGCTGGACCGTGAGGTTCAGGAGCCGTCGTAGTCGGTGCCGGAGAGCTGCTGCGCGAAGTTGATGAGCTCGGTCTCGAAGAGGGCGCCGCTGTCGGTCACCGCCCAGTCCATGTGGCCGAAGATCTCCATGGCGATGATGCCGTAGAGCCGTGCCCAGGCGGCCAGGAAGGCGAAGATCACCGGGAGGGGCAGCCCCTCCTGGCCCTCCAGATAGTCCCGCAGGCCCGGGGCGAGACGGTCCTCGATGAGCTCGACCGGCGGGGTGCGGAGCTGACCGCGCCGGTCCAGCTCGGCGATCTCGCCGAGGAAGGTCACGCCCACGCAGGCCGGCGCGTAGTCCGGCTCGGGCGAGTCGCCGCGTTCCGCGCCCGGCGGCGGCGGTCCGAGCATCAGCCCGAACTCGGCGCGGTGCTCCAGCCCCCAGTCCCGGAAGGCGCGTGCCATCGCCAGCAGGCGGGGCAGCGGATCGCCCCCGGCGACGCCGTCGCGCGCGAGGGTGGTGACGGCGCCCAGCTCCTGGAAGAGGTCGCTGCGCACGTCCGCGAGCAGCGCCTCCAGGCTCGGGTAGTAGCGGTACAGCGCGGAGGGCGTCATGCCCATCTCGCGTGAGATGGCCCGCAGCGACACCGCGCCCGGACCGCCCTTGACCAGCAGCTCCTTGGCCACGTCCTTGATCTCGGCCACGGCGGACGCGCGCCGCTTCTCACGCCAGTTCGTTGCCATCCGCGCTTCCAGTCCTTCGGTCGACCTGTCCCCAGCATTCCATGGACGGCTCTCTACGAGAACACGCTTGACAGTAGAGTACAGCGACCTGCAAAGTGAACGGTGTTCTCGTTTCGGCGCAGTGTTAACGCGATGAAGGTGCGAATGTGAGTACCCAGACCCAGGCACCGGCGGGCCCCGACCGGCCGGGAGACGTCACCGCAACCCCCGCGATCGAGATCAGCGGGCTGACCAAGACGTACGGCTCGTCCGACACGCCGTCCGTCGACAACGTGTCCCTGTCGGTCCCGGCCGGCACGGTCTTCGGCTTCCTGGGCCCCAACGGCGCCGGGAAGACCACGACGATCAAGATCCTGGCGGGGCTGCTGTCCCCCACGTCCGGCAGGACCCGGCTGAACGGCTACGACGTCGCCAAGCAGCGCTCGGCCGCGATGCAGCAGTTCGGCGCGGTCCTGGAGGGCTCGCGCAACGTCTACTGGACGCTCTCCGCCTGGCAGAACCTCCAGTACTTCGGCCGCCTCAAGGGCATGCGCGGCGCCGATGTGCAGGTGCGCGCGGAGGAACTGCTCAAGGGCCTCGACCTGTGGGACCGCCGGGACGAGAAGGTCGGCGGCTACTCACGCGGTATGCAGCAGAAGGTCGCGGTGGCCACCGCGCTCATCGCCGACCCGCCCATCGTGCTGCTCGACGAGCCGACCCTGGGCCTGGACGTCGAGGCGACCCGCACCGTCATGGAGTGGATCCGCACCCTGTCCCGCGAACGCGGCAAGACCGTGCTGCTCACCACCCACCAGATGAACGTGGTGGAGGAGCTGTGCGACCGGGTCGCGGTCATCCGCAAGGGCCAGGTCATCGCGGACATGTCGACCGACCGGCTGCTGTCGCAGTTCCGCGAGCGCGACGCCTACGAGGTCCGCATCGAGGGCGACCTGCCGGAGCTGTCGCTGCCGGCCGGCTTCACCGCCACGAGCGCCGAAGGAGCCACGATCGTCACGGGCCGGGTGGCCGAGCCGCAGGAGATCTACGCCCTGGTGGACCGGCTGCGCGAGCAGCACGCCGTGGTGCAGTCGCTCTCCCAGGTGGCGCCCGACCTGGAGGACGTGTTCATGGGTCTCATCAAGGCGCCCGCCCATGACTAGCCTCGCCCCCCTCCCCGCACAGCGCGCGGCCCGCCCGGCCGCCGGCTGGAAGCTCACCCCGCGCACCGGAATGAGCGTGCTGGGCGCCGAGATCCGCAAGGGTCTGCTGTCCCAGCTCGCCCACCCGGTCGGCCACATCATCATGCTGACCATCAGCACGGTGCTGTACCTCGGCATGCAGTACGTGATGGGCCAGGGCGAGCTGCGCCGCGACCTGATCCCGGAGACCCTGGTCGCCATCAGCGGCTACTGGTTCCTGCACTACGGCAGCCTCGTCATGGTGGCCGACCTGGTCGAGGAGAAGCGCGGCGGGACGTACGCCCAGAGCCACATGTCGCCCGCTCCCCCGTGGGTGTTCATGATGGGGCGGCTGTTCACGGCCTCCCTGATGGGCCTGATGGTCGCCGTGGTCGCCACCGTGGTGCCGATGCTGGTGACCGGGGTGACGATCCCGCTGAAGTTCGCGGCGCTGCTGCCCTACGCGCTCGTCGTGGTCAACGTGCTGGCGTTCACCTTCGTGCTCGCCGCCATCGCGATCAACTCCCCTATGGTCGGCGCCCTCCACTCGCTGTTCACCTCGCTCGTCATCCTGCTGAACGGCTCGATGATGCCGCTCGGTCTGTACCCGGACTGGCTGGCGGTGGTCGCGCGCTTCCTGCCGACCACGCTCGGGATCGAGGCGACGACGAAGGTCCTCTTCGACGGGGCGTCGCTCGGGGACATCTGGTCGGACGGGACGCTGCCCTGGCTGCTGGCGTACACGTTCGCCCTCGTCCTCTTCGGCGGGTGGATCTTCGCCCGCAACCAACGCCGTGCCGTCCGCGACGGCCGGCTCGGCCAGTACTGACATGAGCGGGGACCTGTCATGACGACGCTCACTCCCATCGCCGACCGCGTCGGCCCGGCCCCTGCCGCCGGCCGGCCGGGCGCCGCCACGTACTACAACGGCTTCAGGAACGAGGTGCACAAGGGGCTGCTGAACTTCGCCGCCGGCTGGCGCGAGGTCGTGATCCAGATGATCACCTTCCCCGTCTTCTTCCTGCTGCTCGTCCTGTTCATGGGCAAGGGGCAGCTCAAGGACGAGCTGCTGCTGCCCGGCCTGCTCGGCATGGTGTCGCTGACGTTCATCCACGAGCAGGTGAACCGGGCCTTCTGGAGCTACCTCGGCGACATGCAGTCGGGTGTGCTCGAACAGACCTATCTGACGCCGCTGCCGTCCTGGACGCTGATCCTCGGCCGCCAGGTCGCCGCGGTGGTGTCGGCCCTGCCGAGCGCGCTGTCGGTGCTCGTCGTCGGTGTGATCACCATCGAGGCACGCGGCGGGGACACGCCGTTCGACGTGCAGATCCTGCTGCCGCTGGCCTCCATCGTGCTCGGGACCTGCGGTCTGGCGCTGATCCTGTGCGGCCTGACCCTGGTGTTCAAGCGGATCGAGATCATCACCCAGTTCTCGATGGCCATCTGGTTCATCGCCGGCGGCACCTTCGTGCCGCTGGACAACGTGCCCGACGTGACGGCCTTCCTCAGCCGGCTGCTGGTGCCGATCGCACCCGGCATCGAGGCCATCCGGGACGTCCTGGTCGGCGGCCACTCGCTGCTGGACCTCCAGACCGGCTGGGGCCTGTGGTGGGTGATCGTCCAGCCGCTGCTGCTGGTCGGCATCGGCGTGGTGCTCTTCGGCCGGCTGGAGCACGTGGCCAGGCGCCGGGGCACCCTGGGCCGGTACTGACACCGGCCCCATGACCCTCCGGGCCGTCGGCGACAGAGCGTCAACCCCCGTCCGAGAAGCCGTGCCGGGCATCCCCCGTACCGGCCGGCCAACGGATGACGCTCCCGCCGACGGCCCGGAGTCCTCCGTCCGCCACAACCGAGTAGTGGTCACCGTCCAGGAACTCGACCTCGGTCCGCGGACACACCGCACGCCACCCGGCCCCCGGCGCGTGCGGGTCCCCCTCCCGCTCCCGCGCCACGAACAGCAGGGCGGGGACGTCGCAGGGGGCGGGCCGGTAGTCGGCCAGCACCGACAGATGGTGGGCGTGGGCGGCCGCCAGCCGTGCGAAGGCCTCCCGGTCGGCCTCCTCGGGGAACAGCCCGTGGGCGACGGCGGCGGCCCTGGCCGCACCGAGGACGTCGCCCCCGGCCGCGTCGCGCACCGCGGCGAGGAGGCCGGCCGGCGGACGGCCGCCCGCCAGATCGCCCAGGAACTCGGCCAGACGGGCCGCCTCGCCCACCGGCCGGCGGCCCTCGGCCACCAGGCTGTCGATCATCACCACCCGGCAGTCGTGCCCCTCTGCGGTGAGCTGCCGGGCCGCCTCGTAGGCGAGGACTCCGCCCATCGACCAGCCGCCCAGCAGATACGGGCCCTCGGGCACCAGCTCGCGCAGCTCCCGCAGATAGCCCGCCGTCATCGTCTCCAGGTCCCGGTCGCCCGCGGTGCCGGGGCCCCCGGCGAGCATCCGGCTCTGGAAGGCGTGCACGGGCCCCGGCCACACCTGCGCCAGGTCCCGGTAGCAGGCCACCGAACCGCCGACCGGGTGGAACAGGACCAGCGGCCGCCCGCCCGGGTCCGTGCCGTCGGAGAGCGTGACCGCGCAGGCCGCGGGGCCCGTGCCGGCGTGCACGGCCGCGGCGAAGGCGCGCAGGGTGGGCGCTTCGAAGATCCGGCCGAAGGGGACCGCCGTGCCGAGTTCGGTGCGCACCCGGTTGACCAGCCGCAGCGCGAGCAGCGAGTTGCCGCCGAGGGCGAAGAAGTCGGCGTCCGGGCCCGCCTGACGCACGTCCAGGAGTTCCTCCCACAGCTCGGCGAGCCGGCGCAGCACCTTGTCGTCCGGCGCCGGCCCGTCCGCGGCGCCGTCCGGCGAGGGCGCCGACAGCAGCTCGGCGATCCGGCCCGTGTCGACCTTGCCGTTGGCCGTCAGCGGCAGCCGGTCCACGATCCCGAGCTGCCCGGGCACCATGTAGGCGGGCAGCCGCTCCCGCAGATGCGCCAGGATCCGCGGCGCGTCGGCGCCCGTCCCCTCCTCGGGCACCACCAGGGACACCAGCCGCAGCGCGCCGCCCGGCGACGGGGCCGCGCAGACCACGCACTCGGCGACCTCCGGGTGGCTGCGGACGGCCGCCTCGACCTCGCCCGGCTCCACGCGGAAGCCCTGGATCTGGACCTGGCGGTCCTCCCTGCCGAGGAACTCGATGGTGCCGTCGGGCCAGTAGCGGCCCAGATCGCCGGTCCAGTAGAGCCGTTCGCCGGTGTGCGGATCGCGCACGAAGCGTTCGGCGGTGCGCTCCGGGTCCCCCGCGTACCCGTCGGCGAGCCCCGCTCCGCCGATGTGGATGCGGCCGGTGGCCCAGGGCGCCCGGACCCTCATGCCGTGGTCGAGCACCCGCATCGTCTGCCCGTCGAGCGGGGTGCCGTAGGGGATGCTGCGCCAGGTCGGGTCCACCCGGTCCACCTCGTACCAGTTGGACCAGATGGCCGCCTCGGTCGCCCCGCCGAGGGCCAGTACCCGCACCCCGTCCCACAGGGCGCGCATCCGGTCCGGGAGGGTGACGGGGATCCAGTCGCCGCTGAGCAGGAAGGCGCGCAGCGGGGGCAGGTCCCCCGCCGGCGGCTGCGCGAGGACCTCGACCAGCATCTCGGCCAGCGCGGGGACGGAGTTCCACACCGTCACGCCGTGGGCGGCGGCGGACCGTGCCCAGCCCTCCGGGTCGGGGCGCCCGGTGGCGTCGGGGACCACCAGCGCGGCGCCGGCGGCGAGGGTGCCGAACACGTCCCACACCGACAGGTCGAAGCTGAGCGAGGAGATGCCGAAGACCCGGTCGCCGGAGACCAGGCGCAGCCGGCGGTTGATGTCGGCGACGGTGTTGAGCGCCGCGCCGTGGGAGATCATCACGCCCTTGGGCTCGCCGGTCGACCCCGAGGTGTGGATGACATAGGCCAGGTCGCCCGGTGTTCCGCCGCGCGCCGCGAGCGGCGGCCCGCCGGCGCCGGTCCGGTCGACGTGCAGGGCGGGCCGGCCGCCGAGGGTGTCCGCCGCGGGGGCGGTGCGGGACTGGACGAGCACGGCGCGGGCGGCGCAGGCGTCCAGCAGGCGCCCGATGCGGGCCGGCGGCAGATCGGCGGCGACGGGGCAGTAGGCGGCGCCCGTCCGCAGCACGCCGAGCACGGCGGCGACCTGTTCCCAGCCCTTGGCCATGACCACGGGCACGGTGTCGCCGGGGCCGATGCCCCGCCCGGCCAGCCAGTGGGCCACCGCCCGTGAGACGCCTTCGAGTTCGCCGTAGGTCAGGGTGCGGTCCGCGGTGACCACGGCCGGGCGGCCGGGCTCCTCGGCCGCCCGCCGCAGGAAGCCGTCCTCCAGCCGGCCGGCCGGCGGCTCGGCCCCTGCCGGGTTGAGCCGTGCGACCAGCGCGCGGTGGGCCGCGCCCGGCGCCTCGGGCGGGGTGTCGGCGCCGCCGGGGGCGGCGAGGTGGGCGACCATCCGGCGGTAGGCGTCGAACATGGCCTCCGCCGTCCCGTCGGGGAACGCCTCGTCGACGGTGTCCCAGACGCACTCGACGCCCCCGCCGGGGGCGTCCTTGAGCTGCTGGTCGATCAGGACCTGCGGGGTGCGCAGCGCCGAGGCCACGGTGCGGCAGAAGCCGCGCCCGGCGGCGGGGCGTCCGGCCGGCCCGAGCATGCTGTTGAAGACGTACGGCAGCGCGGCACGCGAGGTCCAGCCGCGCCGGGCGGCCAGTTCGCGGGTGACCCGGATCGCGCTCACGTCGCAGTGGCGCATGTCGTCCCACAGGCGCTTCTGGAGGGCGGCGGCCCGGACGAAGAAGTCCGGGGACCCCGTCAGGTCCACCTCCAGCGGCAGGGTGGCGCTGAACTGGCCGACCACGCCCGCCGCCTCGGGCCGGCGGGTCACCCAGTTCTGGTGCAGCACGTTCACGCAGAAGCCGGGCTCCGCCGCCCAGGCGCCGAGGATCTCGGCGTACACGTGCAGCAGTCCCGTCGTCGGCATGACGCGGTGGGCGCGGAAGGCGGCGCCGAGCCGCTTCCACTCGTCGGGGCCGAGCACGAAGGAGCGGCGGGTGAGGCGGGCCGGTGCGCCACCGCTGCCGGGGGCGGCGAGCGGCAGCCGCGGGGCGCCCGGCAGGGTGTCGAGGCGCTCCTCCCAGTAGCGCCAGTGCTCCTGGTGCGCGGGGGACGACTCCTCGGCCGCACGGGCGAGGACGCTCTCGCGGAACGTGCCGGTCACCGGGGGCAGTTCGGCATCGGGGTCGCGGTATAGCGCCCACCACTCGGCCTGGAGGCGGCGGGTGCTCGCCGAGTCCAGCAGCAGCAGGCTCATCGCGAAGTGCACCCGGGTGCGGTGGCGCCGCACCCGGTTGGCGGTGATCTCGAACAGCGGCCACCCGGTGGGCGCCGGGCCCTCGTCGCGCATCCGCTCCCGGGTGCGCCGCAGTGCGGCCTCGCGCTCCCCGGGGGTCAGGCCGGTCAGATCGGCGGTGTCCAGCCGGAACGGTGTCACCTCGCCGGGGCCGAGGACCCGCTGGCCCTCCTCGGACATCACGGTGCGCAGGTGCTCGTGCCGGGCGATCAGCAGGTCGATGGCGCGGCTCGCGGCCACCGGGTCGAAGCCGACGACGTCCGCCTCGGTGTAGAGGGTGGGCCGGAATCCGCCGAGCTCCATGAGCGGGCTCGATCCGACCAGATAGGCCGCCTGGAGATCGGTCAGCGGAAAGAGGTCCTCGGGCCCGGCGGGCGCGGCGGCCGTCCGGTGGGGTTCCGTGGGGGTCACTGCTGCCTCCCGGTGAGTGCGCCGCTCGGCGCGGGCAGGTGTGCGGCGAGCGCGGACAGGACCTGGTCCCGGGCGCCCTCGTGCAGGAAGAAGTGGCCGCCGTCGAACAGCCGGACCTCGGCGTCCGCGGCGGTGTGCCGCTGCCAGCCGGCGAGTTCGCCGGGTGTGGCCAGCGGGTCGTTGCGGCCGCCGTAGACGGCGACGGGGCAGTCGAGCGGGGGTCCGGGCCGCCACCGGTAGGTCTCGGAGACGGCGAAGTCGGCCCGCACCATGGGCAGCAGCGCGGACAGCGCGGCGGCGCTGTCGAGCACCTCGGCCGGGGTGCCGTTCAGCTCCCGCAGGTGGTCGACGAGTTCGCGCCGGGGCGCGGCGTGCACGGCGGGCTGCCGGGACGGCAGGTGCGGGGCGCGCCGGCCGGAGGCGATGAGCAGCCCGGGGGGCCGGACGCCGCGTGCGCGCAGGGTCCGGCACATCTCGTAGCCGATCAGCGCGCCCATGCTGTGGCCGAACCAGGCGTACGGGCGGTCCAGCAGCGGTTCGACGGCGTCGGCGAGCGCGCCGGTGAGGTCGTCGAGGCGGCGGTAGGGCGTCTCGGTGAACCGTTTCTCGCGGCCGGGCAGCCGGACGGCGAGCACATCGGCCCCCGGGGCGAGGTGTCCGGCCCAGTCGCGGTAGAGCGCGGCGCCGCCGCCGGTGTGCGGCAGGCAGAACAGCCGTACGGGGGCGTCGGCGGAGTCGGCCCAGCGCACGCACCAGTCGCCGGCGGACGCGGTGCGCCGGGGGCGGGAGGTCAGCGGCTCCACGACGCCGCCCTCTCGCCGAGCATGATGGCGCTGAGGTTGACGGGTGCGGCGGGGACGACGGGCATCACGGAGGCGTCCACGACGCGCAGGCCGCCCAGCCCGTGCACCCGGAGCCGTTCGTCCACGACCGCCTCCGGCCGGCCGGCCGGTCCCATCGCGGCCGTGCCCGCCGGGTGCCAGGACGGGCAGACGAAGCGGGTGACCGCGCGCCGCAGCAGGTCGTCGTCCCGCACGGTCCGCTCCGTCCACAGGAAGAGACGTTCCGTCAGCGGGGCCAGATGCGCACCGGCGACGGCGGACCACAGCATCCGCACGCCGGCCATCAGCCGCTCCACGTCCCGGGGGTCGGAGGCGAGGCCGAGTTCGATCACGGGCGGGCCGTCGGGCGCGGCGAGGCGGACCCGGCCGCGCGAGCGGGGCGTCAGCAGCGAGGCGTGCAGCGAGAAGGCGGTGCGGCCGCGCAGCACACCGGCCATGCCGGGCACGTCGAGCCCGCCGACGGCGTTGACCAGGGTGAGGTTGAGCTCCGGGACGCCGTCGGGGCCCGCCACCCGCGCGAGCACCTGGTGCATGGCCTCCCCGGGCCGGACGGCCTCCGGTGCGGGCAGCCCCCACAGGGCGACGAGCGGATGCTCCGACAGGTTGGCCCCGACGCCCGGCAGGTCGGCCACCGGGCGGATGCCCAGCCGGCCGAGGTCGCCGGCGGGGCCGACACCGGAGCGCAGCAGGATCGCGGGGGTGCCGACGGCTCCGGCGCTGAGCGTGACGCGGTCCGCGCCGATGCGCAGCGGCCGGCCGTCCCGTACGGCCTCCACCCCGACCGCGGTGGAGCCGTCGAAGAGGACGCGGTGCACCCGGCAGTCCGCCGCGACGGTGAGCGAGGCCCGGCCCCGCGCGGGCGCGAGATACGCCTCGGCGGTGGAGACCCGCCGCCCGTCCGCCTCGTTGCGGGGTATCGGGCCGGCCCCGGCCGTGCAGCCGGGGTCGTTCAGGTCGGCGGCGGCCGGCAGCCCGAGGTCGCGGCAGGCGGCGAGGAAGCCGTGGGACAGCGGCCCGAAGGCGTCCTCGGACAGCCGCCGTACCGGTACCGGGCCGTCGGCGCCGTGGGCGGGGCCCTTGACGTCGGCGTCGGCCTCCAGCCGCACGAAGTACGGCAGCACCCTGTCCCAGGACCAGTCGGGGTTGCCGGACGCCGCCCAGGCGTCGAAGTCGGAGGCCAGGCCCCGCAGCGCCAGGGCGCCGTTGACGGCCGAGGAGCCTCCGACGGCCCGGCCGACGGCGTACGGGTAGCGGCGTCCGGCGTCGCCCTCCCGGCCGATGTGCGCCGAGTGGTCCCAGTTGGCGCCCGACAGCACCGGGTTGTCCGGGGATCCGGGGACCCGCCCGTCGGGGCCGGCCTCCAGCAGGAGCACCCGGCGGGCGGGGTCCTCGGAGAGCCTGCCCGCGAGGGCCGCGCCGGCCGAACCGGCGCCGACGATCACCTCGTCCCAGTGGCCCTCGACGGTGTCCACGGCGTTCGTCCTCCCTCGTGTCGGGCCGGCCGTGTCGTCCGCGCCGGCCGCGTCATCCGCCTGTCGTGTGCGTCATCCGCCTGGCGTGTGCGTGCAGGCGTGTCGTGGCGTCCTTGTGCCGTGCCGCCCGTGTGCCGCGCGGTCCGGCACGGTGTCAGCGCCCGGCGGCGAGCCGGGCGGCGAGTTCGGCGATGGTGGGGCACTCGAAGAGCAGTCCCAGGTCGTCCTCGGTGCCGTCGGACAGCCCGATCTCCTCGCGGATCCTGGTGAGGATGAGGACGGCGTGCAGGGAGTCGCCCCCGAGTTCGAAGAAGTTGTCGTCGACGCCGAAGCCCTCCTGTTCGAGCACCTCGGTCCACATCCGCATCAGCCGTGACTCCAGCTCGTCGCGGGGCGCCGTCCGCTCCTCCGGCGCCAGCGAGGCCCAGGGCACCGGCAGGGCGGCGCGGTCCACCTTGCCGTTGGCACTGAGCGGCACCTCGTCGACGAAGAGGAGGTGCTGCGGGACCATGTAGTCCGGCAGCAGCTTCTCGGCGGCGGCGCGGACGGCGGCGACGGCGTCCGGCCCGCCGGGCGCCCCCGCGGCGCGCACCAGGTGGGCGACGAGCTGGCGCCGCCCGGTGGCGGGGTTGCGCTCCACCCCGGCGAGCGCCTCCGCGACGTCCGGCGCCGCGCGCAGCACGGCCTCGATCTCGCCCAGTTCGATGCGGTAGCCGTTGAGCTTGACCTGGAAGTCGGCGCGGCCGAGGAAGTCGATGTCCCCGCCGGGCAGGTAGCGCCCCAGGTCGCCCGTCCGGTAGAGCCGTTCGCCGGTCACCGGGTGGACGACGAAGCGCTCGGCGGTGAGGTCGGGCGCGGCCCAGTAGCCGCGGGCCACGCCGGTGCCGCCGATCCAGATCTCCCCCGTCGTCCACACCGGGCAGGGCTCCATGTGCGCGTCGAGGACGTGGAGGGTCTGGTTGGCCAGCGGCTTGCCGTAGGGGATGCGGGTCCACTCCGGGGGCACCTCGCCGATGCGGTGGTGCACGGACCAGATCGACGCCTCGGTGGCGCCGCCGAGGCTGACGACCCGCGCCCCGGGGTGCTGTTCGCGGACCGCGTCCGGGAGGGTGACCGGTATCCAGTCGCCGCTCAGCAGCACCAGGCGCAGCGGGGAGTCGGCCGGGGCGGTGCCGGGCGCCGCGGCACGGGCCTCGGTCATCGCCTGCATCAGGGCCGGCACGGAGTTCCAGACGCTCACGCCGTGGCGGTGCACCAGGTCGTCCCAGTGCAGCGGGTCGTGGGCCTGGCCCGGGGACGGGAAGACCACGGCGGCGCCGGCGGCGAGGGCGCCGAAGACGTCGTACACGGAGAGGTCGAAGCTCAGCGCGGACAGGGCGAGGACCCGGTCGGCGGGGCCGACGGCGAAGCGCCGGTTGATGTCCTGCACGGTGTTGGCGGCGGCGCCGTGGTCGATCATCACGCCCTTCGGCTCGCCGGTGGAGCCGGAGGTGAAGATGACGTACGCCAGGTCGCCGGGCGCGACCCCGGTGTCGGGCGGGGTCGGGTCGGCGGCCAGCACCTCGGGGTCGTCGGCGGTGACGACGACGACGCCCTCGGGCCAGTCGAGCCCGTCCCGGCCGGCGCGGTCGGTGACGACGACGCGTGCCTCGCCGCGCTCCATGAGCCGGTGGCGCCGGGCGGCCGGCCAGTCGGGGCTGATCGGCAGGTAGGCGCCGCCGGAGAGGGCGACCGCGAGCACGGCGGTGACCTGGCCCGCGCCGCGTCCCATGACGACGGCGGTCAGGGTGTCGCGGCGGGCGCCGAGGTCGACGAGCCGGCGGGCCAGCCGCGAGGCGCCGGCCAGGATGTCGGCGTAGCTGTGGGAGCCGTGCTCGTCGACGACCGCGACCGCGTCGGGGCAGGCCAGGGCGCGCGAGACGACGAGGTCGCCCAGGGTGCGGGCGGGGATCGGCTCGGCGGTGTCGTTGGCGGCGTCCCGCTCGGCGCGCTGCCGGCCGGGCAGCAGGCCGCCCGTGCCGGTCCCGGTCCAGGAATCCGGGTCGGCGGCCAGCCGGTCCAGCAGCGCGCGGTAGGCGGCGAACATGTCGTCCAGCAGACCGGCCGGGAAGAGCGCCTCGACGGCGTCCCAGTTGTAGAGCAGCGCGCCGCGTTCCTCGGTGACCTGGTGGTCGAGCCACACCTGGGGGGTCTGGGTGATGCCGTACACCTCGTCGCCGAAGAAGCGGATGCCGTCCGACGGGTCCGCTCCCCCGCTGCCGAGCACCAGGGCGCTGGTGAAGACCACCGGCATCGACGCGCCGGGGCCGCCGCCGCCGCGCCGGGTCCGCTCGCGCAGCACCCGCACCCCGCTGAACTCCGGGTGCTCCAGGTCGCGCATGAGCTGCTGCTGGAGCCTGCGCACCCGGTCGCCGAAGGACTCGCCGGCCCGCGCGGTGACCGCGAGCAGGGACACGGAGGTGAAGTCGCCGATCAGTTCGCCCATCCGCGGGTGGGACTGGGGGCGGTTGAAGAGGGTCAGGTCCAGGGTGAGGTCCGGCTCGCTGGACCAGGTGCGCAGCACATCGGCGTAGGCGGTCATCAGCACGGCGGACGGGGTCGCGCCCGCCTGCCGGGCGCGTTCCTTGAGCGCCGTCCAGAGTTCCGGCTCCAGCCGGCCGCCCCGGTGCGAGAACTCCGGGCGGCCGATCGTGGCGGGCTGCACGGCCAGCGGCAGCGCGGGGGCGGCGGGCAGGCTGTCGAGGCGGTCCAGCCAGTACGCCTCGGCGGCCCGGTAGCGCTCCGAGTCCTGGGCCGCCGTCTCCGCCAGCACATGGTCGCGGTAGCTCAGGTCCAGGGGCTCGGGGGACCAGGACGGGTCCTCGTAGAAGCGCCGCCAGTCCTGGAAGAGCAGGTACATGCTGTAGCCGTCGAGGATCAGGGTGTCCAGGCTGATGTGCAGCCGCAGCCGGCCGGCGTCGAGCCGGGTGGCGCGGATGTCGAACAGCGGCCAGCGGTCCGCCGGCAGCACCTGGTGGTCCATCTCCTCCCGGGTGCGCAGGATCTCCTCCTCCTGCTTCTCCCCGGCGAGCCCGCTGAGGTCGGCGACGGGCAGCCGGTAGGCGGGCACGTCGGCGAGCACCCGCTGACGGCCGTCCGGCGCGATGACGGCCCGCAGCATGTCGTGCCGGGCGACGACCGCGCGCAGGCTGTGCTCCAGGCGGTCGGTGTCGAGTCCGGTGCGTTCGAGTTCGAAGTAGATGTGGGTGGAGACGCCGCCGAGTTCGACGGCGGAGCCGCGGCCCACCCAGTAGGCGTGCTGGATGTCGGTCAGCGGGAAGGGTTCGTGGCGCTCCCCGGGGCGCGGCACCAGTGCGGGTGCCGCGGCGGGGGCCGCGGACATCCGGAGCATGGCCACCAGGTCGTCGCGGTGGGCGCGCAGTTCGTCGCGCAGCCGCGGGGTCAGGGCGCCGGCCGGGGCCACCACGTCCAGTGCCCCGTCGTTGAGTCGGAGCCTGATGCCGTGCCGGCGCAGTTCGCCGAGCAGGTCCTGAATCACCGTGGATCTCCTCCGTCTCCGGCTGGCGTGGTCACCGGGGCCCCGCGGCCCGGGTGGGGGTGCCGTCCAGCGCGTCGGCGACGATGTCCGCCGACGGGCCGGAGAGCAGGGTGTGGTGGGTGCCGGGCACCCGGCGGGTGTCGACGGCGCCGGTCGTCAGGTCGGACCAGCCCCAGTCGGGGTCGTCCGCGCGGGGATGGCCCGCGAACTCGCTGACCTGGCCGTCGGTGGCGCGCAGCACCGTGATGTCGGCGGCGACCGGGGAGGCCGTCCACCGGTTGCAGGCGTCCACCACCGCGCGGAACACGGCGAAGGTGTCGGCCAGTTCGCGCCGGTCGGTGCCGGGGGTCGCGAGGCCCCGGGCGCGCAGCGCGTCGAGCGCGGTCCCGAGCCGTTCCCCGGCGGGCGGCCCGGCGGGGCCCGGCAGGCCCTCGGCGCCCGGGGTCCGCGCGTCGAAGCCGATGTCGAGGTCCTCCAGGAACCAGAGCAGCATCCGGGTCTCGTCCACGGGCCCCGCGGCGGTGTCCACCGCGCCGGGCAGCGGGGCCGGCGAGTCGACGACCACCAGCCGTTCGACCGTCTCCCCGCGCTCCTCCAGCAGCCGGACCACCTCGGCGGCGATCACCGCGCCGGACGACCAGCCGCCGATCCGGTACGGCCCGTGGGGCCGTTCCCCGGCGATCGCGTCGGCGTACAGGGCGGCGAGGGCGGGCACGCTGTCCAGCGGTTCCCGGCCGGTGGCCGGGCCGGGCGCCTGGAGGGCGAGGAAGGGGCGGTCGCGGGACTCGGCGAGGCCGCGGTAGCACAGCACGTTGCCGCCCGCGGGGTGGACGAAGAACCACGGGACCCCGTCGCCGCCGGACGGGCGCAGCCGCACCAGCGGGCTCCACTCCCCGGGCCGGCCGTCCAGCCACGCCGCCAGCTCGGCGACGGTGCGGTGCTCCAGCAGGGTGCCGAGCGGGACCCGGTGCCCGAGGGCGCGGGCGATCTGCCCGATCACCCGCAGGGCGGTGAAGGACTGGCCGCCGAGGTCGAAGAAGTCCTCGTGGACGCCGACGTGTTCGCGTCCGAGTACCGCCCGCCAGATCTCCGCCAGCGCCCGTTCGGTGGGGGTGCCCGGACCCTCCGGGGTGTCGTCCCCGCCGGTGGCGGCCGGGCGCATCGCCTCCAGTGCCTTGCGGTCGACCTTGCCGTTGGAGGTGAGGGGCAGCGCGTCCAGGACGGTGACCTGGGTGGGCACCATGTAGCCGGCGAGGCGGCGGGCGAGCGCCTTCTGCACCTCGGCGGGCACCGGGGCGGGCCGTCCCGGCTCCGCCGTCAGACAGGCCGCGAGCTGCTTGCCCGAGTCGGTCGAGCGGGCCACCACGGCGGCCGCGGCGACGCCGGGGATCTCCAGCAGCGCGTGCTCGATCTCGCCGGGCTCGACGCGGAAGCCCTGGATCTTGACCTGGAAGTCCGTCCTGCCGAGGAACTCGATGTCCCCGTCCGGCAGCCGGCGGCCCAGGTCCCCCGTCCGGTACAGGCGTTCACCGGTGCCGGGGCGGCGGACGAAGGCGGCGGCGGTCCGCTCCTCGTCCCCCAGGTAGCCGAGGGCGACGCCGGCTCCGCCGATGTACAGCTCGCCCGGCACCCAGTCGGGCGTCTGCCGGCCGAGGCCGTCCAGGACGTACCAGCTCTGGTTGGCGAGCGGCCTGCCGTACGGGATGCTCGTCCAGGCGGGGTCGGTCCGGTCGACGGGGTGGCAGATCGACCAGATGGACGCCTCGGTGGCGCCGCCGAGGGCGACGACCCGCGCGCCGGGGGCGACGGCCCGGATGCGGTCGGGCAGTCCGACCGGGATCCAGTCGCCGCTGAGCAGCACCGTCCGCAGCCGGGGGAAGGTGAGACCTGCCCCCTCGGCCTCCTCGACCAGGAGCTGCATCAGGGCGGGCACCGAGTTCCACACCGTGACGCCGTGCTCGCCGAGGGCCCGTGCCCAGGCGGCGGGGTCGGGCGGGCCGGGGTCGGCGAGCACCAGCCGGGCGCCGGCCCGCAGGGTGCCGAAGATGTCGTGGACCGACAGGTCGAACCAGAGCGACGACACCCCGAACAGCACGTCGTCGGCGGTGATGCCGAACCGGGTGTTGATGTCGACGACGGTGTTGAGCGGCCCCCGGTGGTCGAGCACCGCGCCCTTGGGGCGTCCCGTGGAGCCGGAGGTATAGATGACGTAGGCCGGGTCGCCGGGGTCGCGCGCCGGACCGGGGCGGGCCGTCTCCCGGCCGCCGCCGTCCGGCGGCCCGCCGGCGGCCAGCACCGGCGCGCCGGTCAGCGCGGCGAGCGCCTCCCGCCGGTCCGGGGTGGTCAGCACGGCGGCGGCAGCGGTGTCCGCGAGGACCCAACGCACCCGGTCGGCGGGCCAGTCGGGGTCGACGGGCACATAGACGGCGTCCGCGCTCAGCGCGCCGAGGACCGACGCGACCTGCTCCGCTCCGCGCGGCGCGGCCACGGCGACCATGTCACCGGGCCGCACCCCGGCGGCCCGCAGCGCGCCCGCGGTGTCCCGGGCGCGTGCCGCGAGGTCGCCGTATCCGACGACGGCGCCGCCGGCGACGAGGGCGGGACGCTCCGGCGCCTCGGCCGCGCGGCGTGCCAGCGCGTCGTGCAGCAGGCCGGCGGGCGGCTCGCCCGCGGGGGCGTTGAGCGCGGCGACGCGCTCGGCCTGGTCGTCCGGCAGCGGGGCGAACGCCCGCTCCCGCCATGCCTCGTCGCCCGCGGCGAGCCGCAGCACGATCGAGCGATACGCCTCCTGCATCGCGTCGATCAGCCCCGCGGGGAACATGTCCTCGATGACGTCCCAGATGACCCAGAGGCTGCCGTCCTTCAGGTCCCAGAACTCGCAGTCGATCAGCGTCTGCGGGGTCTCCAGCAGGCTGTCCACGGGCCGTTCGGCCCCGCCGACGAAGAGGGCGCTGCCGACGGCGAACGGACACACCGCCTTTCCGGGGGTGCGCCGGTGCTGGTTGAGCGCCTGGAGCACCTTCACACCGCTCCAGTACACGTGCTCGACGTCGTCGAGCACCTGCTTCTGGAGGCGCAGCGCCCGGTCCTCGAACGCCTCGTCGTGGCGCCAGTCGACCTCCAGCGGGTACAGCGAGGCGAAGTTGCCGAAGACCTCGCCCATCTGCGGGTGGAGCGGCAGCCGGTGGGTGATCATGTTGTTGAGCAGGAAGTGCCGCGACCCGCTCCAGTAGGCGAGCACCTCGGCGTGGACGGCGCACAGGACGTTGGTGGTGGTCAGCCCGCGGGCGGCGGCCTTCTCCTTGACGGAGGCCCAGACCTCGGGCGGGAAGAGCAGCTCCCGGCGCTCCAGCCGGGAGCGCCGCCTCGGGTCGGCGCCCTGCGCGAGCGGTATCTCGGGGGCGCCGGGCCAGCCCGCGATCCGGTCGGTCCAGTACGTCCGGGACGCCTGGCCGAGCGGGGACTCCTCCAGCTCGGCGAGGGCCAGCACACAGTCCCGGTAGCTGATCTCCAGTTCGGGCGGCGCGTAGCCGGGGTCGTCGTAGCGGCGCAGCACGGTGTCGATGAAGCGCAGGGTGGCGGGGGCGTCGCTGAAGAGGTTGTTGTTGTTGTAGTGCAGCTTGGCGGAGCCGTCCGGCAGCAGGCTGAGCCGCATGTCCACCCACGGCCACCGGTCGTGGACGGGCTCGCGGCGCTTCATCTCGTCGCGGACCCGGCCGATGTGGGCCCGTAGGCCCTCGGTGTCCTCGCCGCGGACGTCGTAGACCTCGATCCTGGCGGGCGCCGGGTCGCGGACGGTCTGGAGCCGCAGGTCGTCCCGCACCACGACGAGGTTCCTGCGCTGGTGCTCCAGTTCCCGGTTGAGGGCCTTCTCCAGCCGTCCCGGGTCCGCTTCGGCGAGGTCGTACTCCATGTACTGGTGGGGGCGCACCCAGTACTCGAAGCCCTCCCGGCCGCCCATGATGAAGGAGGTCTGGAGGTCGGAGGGCGCGAACGGCTCGTACAGGTTCGCCTCGTCCGCGCGGACGACCGGCAGCTCCCGGGCGGGTTCGCGCCGTTCGCGGCTGCTGCCGAGCCAGCCGACGAGTTCCGGCTTGTGCCGGGTCAGCCGCTCCCTGAGCGCGGGGGTGAGCGCCCCCTTGGGGGCGATCACCTCGATCCTGCCGTCCGCGGCGAGCCGCAGTCGGACGCCCGCCCTGGCGAGGTCGTCGAGCAGGGCGGGAACCTCGGCCGTGCTGTTGTCGGTCACCGCGGGGTCTCCTTGTCCGCCGGTTGACGAGTCGTGGGGGCCGGGAAGCGGCCGGTGCGGGAGCGGCGGGGCGGTCACAGCGTGAGCACCTCGGTCCCGGCGTCGTCGAGCTCCTCGTCGTCGGCGGCCAGCACGCTCATGGCGGCGAGCTGACGGCAGATCAGTTCGGCGATCCGGCGAGCGGTGCCGCCGCCGAAGAGGAAGTCGGCGGGGACGTCCGCGAGGAAGTCGGCCCGCAGCCGGTTGCGCAGCCGGATGGTGGTGAGGGAGTCGAAGCCGAGCTCGTTCAGGCGCCGGTGGCCGAAGGCGGGGCGCATCGCCTCGCGTTCGGCGTCGGAGAGGCCGAGGACGGAGGCGACCGTGTCGAGCAGGCGTCCGAGCACGGCCTCGGGTGCCTCGTCGGGCCGTTCGACGGCCAGTCGCGCCAGCTCCTGGGCGGTGTCGCCGCCGCCGGGGGTTCCGGCAGCCGGACCGGTGACGGCCGGCAGCAGCCCGGCGACGAGGGTGTCCGGCCGGGCGCGGTCCGCCGCGGCGGCGAGGCGCGCCCAGTCGACCGCGCCCACCGCGACGTGCCCCGTGCCGTCCGCCGGCACCCGGTCGAGGGCGTCCAGCGCCTCGTCCGGCGTCATCCCGTGGAACCCGAGGGCGGCGAAGCCGTCGAGCAGCCCGCGGTCCGCCGCCATGCCGACTCCGGACCAGGCGCCCCAGCCGACGCTCAGCGCCGGCAGGCCCTCGCGCCGGCGGTGGACCGCCAGCGCGTCCAGGAAGCTGTTCGCCATCAGATAGCCGGGCTGGCCGGCGAGTCCGGTCAGCGCGCCGAGCGCCGAACAGAGCACGAAGAAGCCGAGGTCGAGCCCGCGGGTGCGCTCGTGCAGCAGCCAGGCGCCCCGGACCTTGGGGTCCATCGCGCGGCGCAGACCGTCCCGGTCCGCCTCCTCGACGGCCGCCCCGTCGGTGACACCGGCGGCGTGCACGATCCCGTGCAGCGGCGGCAGTTCGGTCTCCGCACGGCTGAGGAGCCGGTCGAGGGCGGCCTCGTCCGCGACGTCGGCGGCGACCGTCTCGACGCGCACACCGCGCTCCCGCAGGGCGGCGATCCCCGGCGGCGTCGCGGCGGGCAGGGTCCGGCCGACGAGCAGCAGGGTGTCCGCGCCCCGGTCGGCGAGCCGGCCGGCCACGGCGAGGCCGATGCCGCCCAGACCGCCGGTGATCAGGTACGTCGCTCCGGCGCGCACCGGGAGCGGGCCGGGCGCGGCCGCCGGGGCGGCGGTCTCCGCGAGCCGGGCCTCGTACCAGCGGCCGGCGCGTACGGCGAGATGGCCGGACCCGCCCAGCGCCGCGACCCGGCCGAGCACCTCGTCGGGTGCGGGCGCGGGGTCGCCGGAGTCGCCGGAGCCGACGTCGACCTGCACACAGGTGAGTTCGGGGTGTTCGGCGACGACCGCGCGGGTGAGCCCGGTGAGCACCGACCGGCCCGGGGCGAGGTGCCCGCCGTCCGGGGTCGTCGCTCCCGAGGTGCAGACGACGACGTCGGGACGCCGGGCGGCGAAGCTCCGCAGGAACGCGCCGAGCACGGCCGTGCCGTCCTCCGCCAGCCGGTACGCGGTGGCCACGACGCCGTCGCCGGCGGCGGTGCCGGAAGGTGCGGGGGCGGTCGCGCCCGCGGGCTCCGCCGCCCCCGGGGCCGTGCGCGCGTCCCCGGCCGGGGTGCCCGACGCCGTGCCCGGGACGCCGTCCGTGAGCAGGATCAGGCCGGCGACGGCGGCCCCGCTCCGGTGGATGTCCTCGAAGGCGCGGCGTGCCGTGGCCGCCGGGCCTCCGGTGTCGCCGGCGCCGGGCGCGGTGGGCACGGCCGTCGCGGTGACGCCGCGTGCCGCGAGCCCCGCGCACCAGGCGGTGACGGCCGCGGCGTCGGCGCCGCTGACCAGCCAGTCGCCCTCCCGGACGGCGGTCGCGGCGGGCACCGCGGCGGACGGCTGCCAGGTGACGGCGTACGTCCGGGCCGCGGGCGGCGTGGAACCGTCCGGCACCACACGGAAGCGCAGCCCCTCGACGACGGCCAGCACCTCGCCGCCCGCGGACAGCACGTCCAGGTCGAGCAGCACGTCCTCGCCGCCCTCCGCGTCGCGCCGGCGGGCCCGGCAGGTGACCTCCGGGGGCAACGGGGCGTACACGTCGAGGCGTTCGAGCCCGACCGGCACCCGGAGGGCACCGTCGTCGGCGAAGGCGATCAGCGTCTGGAAGCAGGCGTCCAGCACCACCGGGTGCAGCAGATAGACGTCCTTGTCCCGGGCGGCCTCCGGCACCTCGACGCGGGCCACCGCACGGTCGCCGTCGCTCCACACCCGGCGCAGCGCGCGGTAGGCCGGTCCGTAGTCCAGGCTGACGGCGCGGTAGGCGTCGTACAGCCGGCCGGTGGGCAGCTCCGGCATCGCCCCGGTGGGCTCCGCCTCCCGGGCCGGGGCGGGCGCGGGCCGGTCCGAGGGCCCCGCCGCGCCCACCGTGGCGTGCTCGGTCCACTCGGCCGGGCCGTCCGGGCGCCGGCTCAGGCACCGGACCCGGCGGGTGGCGGACGTGCCCTCGGCCACCGCCTGCACCGGGACCGGGCCGCCGTCGGCGGGGAGCGGCAGGAAGGCGTCGAAGCTCACGTCGCGCAGCGTCCAGCCGCCGGGGGCCGTTGGACCGGCCGGGCGGACGGCGGCCAGCGCCCATTCGAGCATCGCGCTCCCGGGCAGCACCGTCCGGTCCGCGACGACATGGCCCTCGGTGAACCAGGGCCCGGTCGTGGAGAGTTCCCCGGCGAACCAGCTCTCCCGGCCGGACGCCAGCTCGATCCGCGTGCCCAGCAGCGGATGGGCGCCCTGGGCTCCGGCGCGCGGCCGGCGGGCCGTGCCGTGGTCGAGCCAGTGCCGCCGGCCCTGGAACGCGTAGGTCGGCAGGTCCACCTCGGGCGTCCGCTCGTCGTGTCCGATGCGGGGGCGTGCCACGGCGACGTTGGCGACATGGATGCGGGCGAGGGCCGTCGCCAGGGTGCGGGCCTCGGGCCGGTCGTGGTGGAGCGCGTGGGCGAGCACGGGCGGGGGCGTGGTGGCGCCGGCCGCGGCGCACTCCTCGACGAACGCGGTGAGGGTGGCGCCGGAGCCGAGTTCCAGGAAGGTGTGGACGCCCTCCGCGAGCAGCGTGCGTGCCCCGTCCATGAAGCGCACCGTCTCCCGCAGGTGCCGGACCCAGTAGTCGGGGGTGCGGAGGTCGTCCCCGGTGGCGGGCAGGCCGGTGAGGTCGGAGACGACGGGCACGGCCGGCGGGTGGTAGGTCAGGGTGCGGGCCACCGCGCGGAACTCGTCCAGGACGCCGTTCATCATCGCGGAGTGGAAGGCGTGGCTGACGCGCAGACGGGTCGTGCGCCGGCCGCGCGCCGCCCAGTAGGAGGCGATCTTCTCGACGGTGGCGTCCTCGCCGGAGATGACGACGGAGCGCGGCGCGTTGACCCCGGCGACCGAGACGCTGTCCCCGAACTCGCCGAGGCAGACGCGCATCTCGGACTCCTCGGCCTCGACGGCGACCATGGCGCCGTCGTCGGGGGCGGCCTCCATCAGCCGGGCGCGGGCGGCGACCAGGGTGCAGGCGTCGGCCAGGTCCAGCACTCCGGCGGCGTGGGCGGCGGCGATGCCGCCCACCGAGTGGCCGAGCAGCAGGTCGGGGGCCGGTCCCATGGAGCGCACCAGGGCGTGGAGTGCGGTCTGGAGGGCGAAGATGGCCGGCTGGGCGTACGCGGTGCGGTCGAGCAGCGCCGCCTCGGGCGAGCCCTGCTCCGCGAACACCACCTCGCGCAGCGGGCGGTCGAGGTGGCGGTCGAACTGTGCGCAGACCGCGTCCAGCGCCTCGGCGAAGACGGGGTAGGTGCGGTACAGCTCGGCGCCGGTGCCGGGGCGCTGGGAGCCCTGTCCGGGGAAGAGGAACGCGGTCCTGCCGCTTCCGGGGGTCGCGGTGGACACCTGGGCGGTGTTCTCGTCGCGGGCGAGGGCGTCGAGCCCGGCCAGCAGCTCCGCCCGGTCCTCCCCCACCACCACCGCACGATGCTCCAGCAACGCCCGCGTCGACACCAGCGAACGCCCCACCGCCGCAGGCTCCACGTCCGGACGCTCCTCCAGGAACACCCGCAACCGCGCCGCCTGCGCCCGCAACCCCTCCACCGACGCACCCGACACACACCACACCACCGGACCCACCACCGGCGACGCCTCCGGTGTGGTCTCCGATGCCGTCCCCGGCGGCTCCTCCACGATCACATGCGCGTTCGTCCCACTGATCCCGAACGCCGACACACCCGCACGCCGACGACCACCCGACTCCGGCCACCGAACCGCCCGCGACACCACCTCCACCGCACCCGACGACCAATCCACATGCGGCGACACCTCCCCCGCATACAACGACGCAGGCACCACACCCGCCCGCATCGCCATCACCATCTTGATCACACCGCCCAACCCCGCAGCCGCCTGCGCATGACCGATGTTCGACTTCAACGACCCCACCAACAACGCACGCCCACGCTCACGACCCGGCCCGAACACAGCGAGCAACGCACCCGCCTCGATCGGATCCCCCAACGCCGTCCCCGTCCCATGCGCCTCCACCACATCCACCTCGGACGCACACACCCCCGCATCCGCCAACGCCCCCGCAATCACCCGCTCCTGAGCCCCACCCGACGGCGCCGTCAACCCATTGCTCGCACCGTCCTGATTCACCGCAGAACCCGACACCACCGCCAACACCGGATGACCCAACCGCACCGCATCACTCAACCGCTCCAACACCAACGACGCCGCACCCTCACCCCACACCGTCCCGTCCGCCCCCGCACCGAACGCCTTGCACCGCCCATCGACAGCCAACCCACGCTGCCGAGAGAACTCCACGAACATCCCCGGATGCGGCATCACCGACGCACCCCCCGCCAACGCCAGATCACACTCACCCCGACGCAACGACACACACGCCTGATGCAACGCCACCAACGACGACGAACACGCCGTATCGATCGTCAACGCCGGACCCTCCAGACCCAGCACATACGCAAGCCGACCCGACGCCACACCCGACGTGTTCCCCGTCAGCAAAAACCCCTGAACACCCTCCGAAGCCTCATGCAACAAAGGCCCGTAACCATTATGAACAACCCCGACGAAAACCCCCGTCCGCGAACCCCTCAACGACAAAGGATCAATACGCGCCCGCTCCACCGCCTCCCACGACGTCTCCAACAACAAACGCTGCTGAGGATCCATCGCCAACGCCTCACGCGGCGAAATACCGAAAAACCCCGCATCAAAATCCGCAACCCCCCGCACAAACCCACCATGACGCGCATACGACGTCCCCACATGATCAGGATCAGGATGAAACAACCCCTCCACATCCCACCCCCGATCCCCCGGAAACACCGACACCGCATCCACCCCACCCGACACCAACCCCCACAACCCCTCCGGAGACACCACACCCCCCGGAAAACGACACCCCATACCCACCACCGCCACCGGCTCATGAGCGCGTTCCTCGATGTCGCGCAGTCGGCGCTCGGCCTTGTGCAGGTCCAGGGTGACGCGCTTGAGGTATTCGGTGAGCTTCGCTTCGTTCGTCATGAGCGGTCCCCCTGGTTGTCGGAACCGGCCTTGGCGGGCCGGCCCATTCGGCTGTCGATGAGGGCGAGGATTTCGTCCGGAGTCGCCGACAGAATGGCGTCGGTGAGGTCGCCGGAATCCTCCGCGGCGGGATCACCGGGGCGTTCGACGAGACGCAGCAGGGCCGTCAGCCGTGCCGCGATCGTGTCGCGTGTGTCCCTGTCGGCGGGGTCGAGCGCGTCGACCGCCGTCTCCAGGGACGTCAGCCGCGCCAGGGGCGAGGCGTCGTCGGCGGGCGGGGCCGCCGGGACGAGCAGGGTGCGCAGCCGGTCCGCGAGGGCGGCGGCCGTCGGGTGGTTGAAGACGACCGTCGCGGGCAGCCGCAGGCCGGTCGCCGCGGCGAGCCGGTTGCGCAGTTCGACGGCGGTGAGGGAGTCGAAGCCGAGGTCCTTGAAGGCGCGGTCGGCGTCGAGGGTCCGCCGGGGGCCTCCGATGACGACGGAGGCGTGGGTGCGGACCAGGTCGAGGAGGAGGGCCTGCTGTTCGGGCGCCGGCAGCGGGGCCAGCCGCCCGGCCCATCCCTCCGGTCCGGACGGCGCGGCGGCGGCCGCGGCCCGCCGCGGCCCCGGCGGGGGCGCGAGACCGCGCAGGACGGCGGGGAGCGGGCCGTCGGCGGCGAGGCCGCGCAGCGCGCGGGTGGGGATCCTGGCGGGCACGGCGAGCGCCGGGCCGGCGGCGAGGGCTTCGTCGAGCAGGTCGAGCGCCTCGTCGGTGGGCAGCGGTTCGAGACCGGTGCGGGCCATGCGGGAGACGTCCGCCCCGGAGAGGTGGCCGGTCATGCCGGTGGCGACCTCCCAGTACCCCCAGGCGAGCGAGGTGGCGGGCAGTCCGGTGGCGTGGCGGTGGGCGGCGAGTCCGTCCAGGAAGGCGTTGGCGGCCGCGTAGTTGGCCTGTCCCGGGGTGCCGATGATCCCGGTGACCGAGGAGAACAGGACGAAGGCGGAGAGGTCGAGGCCGCGCGTCAGCAGGTGCAGGTTCCAGGCGGCGTCGGCCTTCGGGCGCAGCACCCGGGCGAGGCGGCCGGGGGTGAGGGCGTCGACGGTGGCGTCGTCGAGCACGCCCGCCGCGTGGACGACGGCGGTGAGCGGACGGTCGGCCGGGATCGTGCCGAGGACGGCGCGCAGCGCGTCCGGGTCGGCCGCGTCGCAGGCGACGGCGGTGGCCTCGGCGCCCTCGGCGGCGAGTTCGGCGAGGAAGGGGCCCACTCCGTCGGCGTCCGGTCCGGTGCGGCTGGTCAGCACCAGCCGGCGGACCTGGTGCCGGGTCACCAGATGCCGGGCGACGAGCCGCCCCAGGGTGCCGGTGCCGCCGGTGACCAGGACCGTGCCCCCGGGGTCCGGCGCGGGGGCGGGCCGCTCGGCCCGCGGGAGTCCCCGGACCAGCCGGGGTGTGTACGCCCGCCCCCCGCGCAGGGCGGTCTGCGGTTCCCCGGCGGCGAGTGCGGCGGGCAGGGCGCGCAGCGAGGCGTCCGAGCCGTCGGTGTCGATCAGCGCGAGCCGTCCGGGGTGTTCGGCCTGGGCGCTGCGGACCATGCCCCACACGGCGGCGCCGGCGAGGCCGGGGACGTCCTCGCCGGGGCGGGCCGCGACGGCGCCCCGGGTGAGGACGGCGAGCGGGGCGGTGTCGCCGCCCGGGGTGGTGTCGCCGTCGTCCGCCAGCCATGACCGCAGCACACCGAGGACCTCCTCGGTCGCCTCCAGCGCCTGGGCGGCGGGAGCGGCGTCACCGGTGCTGTGCGCGGGGGCGTACAGCACCACGGCGGGCGCCGGTTCACCCGCCGCGCGGGCGGCGAGGAGGGCGGCCGGGCCGTCGTAGCCGCGGACCACAGCGCCGGTGTCCTCGATCGCCGGGCGCAGGGCGCCGGCCCCGTCGCCGAGCAGCGCCCAGGCGCCCGGCCGGGGGGCGGTGGCGGGGGCGGGCGCCTCCGGCCAGTCGAGCCGGTGGAGCCGGCTGCCGCCCTGCCGGGCGGCGGGCTGCTCGGGGGCGGCGGTCAGGGTGAGGGCGCGGGCGGTGAGGACCGTGCGTCCGGCCGAATCGGCCGCGTGCAGCCGGCAGCGGTCCGGTCCCAGGGCCGTCAGCCGTACGCGGAGGAAGGCGGCCCCGGTGGCGTGCAGCCGGAGGCCGTCCCAGGCGGAGATCCTGCGCGGGGCGGGCCCGGCGTCGGCGGTCAGGGCGGCCAGGGCCCGGCCGGCGGCGTCCAGCAGGGCGGGGTCGATGCCGAACCCGTCGTCCTCCCGGCCCGGTTCGCCGCCGGTCCCGACCTCCGCGTACAGGTCGCGGCCCAGGGTCCAGGCGGCACGGACGCCCCGGGCGAGGGCGTCCTGCCACGCCTCGGCCGCGTCGCCGCCGGGGGCGGGGGCGTAGGCCGTCGCGCCGGGGGGCGGCCAGGCGCCGTCCGCGAACGCGGTGTCGTCGTCGGTCCCGGGTCCCGCCGGCTCACCGGGGCCGACGACGGCCTCGGCGTGGCGCGTCCATCCGGCGTCCTCGTCGGCGTCCGGCCGGGTGTGCACGGCGACCCGGCGGTGCCCGTCGGGGCCGGCGGCGCGGACGGTGACCTGCACCCGGCGGCGGGCGCCCGCGACGAGGGGGGTGCGCAGGGCCAGTTCGCCGGCCGAGGGGCAGCCGGCGCTCTCTCCGGCGTGCAGGACCAGCCCGGTGAGCACCGCGTCCGCGAGGGCGGCGTCCTCTCCGGTGCCGTCCGGCCCCTGGAGGTCGGCGGGCTCCAGCACACCGGTGAGCACGAGGTCCCCGCTGTCGGCGAGCGTCACCGAGGCGCCCAGCAGGGGATGTCCGGCCGCCGACAGTCCGGCGGCGCTCACACCGGCGGAGCCGGAGGCGCTCTCCAGCCAGTACCGGTCGCGCCGGAAGGCGTAGGTGGGCAGCTCCACCGGCGCGGTGCCCGGTCCCGGCACGGCGGTGTTCCAGTCGACGGCGGTGCCGTGGGTGTGGACTCGGGCGGCGGACAGCAGGAACCGCCGCCGGCCGCCCTCGTCGCGCCGCAGGGTGCCGGTCACCAGCGGCTGCCGCCCGGCGCCGGCGGCGTCGGCCGCCGTGTCCTGGACGGCGGCGGTCAGCACCGGGTGGGGGCTGACCTCGACGAAGGTGCGGTGGCCGTCGGCCAGCAGCGCCCGGGTGGCCGGCTCGAACAGCACGGTCTCCCGGAGGTTGCGGTACCAGTACGCGGCGTCGAGCGCGGTCGTGTCGAGGAGCCCGCCGGTCACGGTCGAGTAGAAGGGGACGGCCGAGGGGACGGGCGTGATGCCGTCCAGCACCTTGGCGAGTTCGTCCCGGAGCGCCTCCACGTGCGGGGAGTGGGAGGCGTAGTCGACGGCGACCCGCCGGGCGTCCACACCGGCCGCGGCGCAGGCCGCCAGCAGTTCGTCCAGCGCCTCCGCGTCGGCGGCGACGGTGGTGGACGCGGGGCCGTTGACGGTCGCCACATACACGTGTCCACGCAGGCCGTCGATCAGCGGCCGGAGCTCGGCGGCGCCGAGCGCGACGGCCGCCATGCCGCCGTCACCCGCCCGCGCGGCGATGGCCCGGGACCGCAGGGCGACCACCCGTGCCGCGTCGTCGAGACCGAGCGCGCCCGCCACATGGGCGGCGGCGATCTCGCCCTGCGAGTGCCCGACGACGGCGTCGGGCTCGACGCCCACCGAGCGCCACAGCGCGGCCAGCGAGACCATCACCGCGAACAGCGCGGGCTGGACGACGTCGACCCGGTCGAGGCCGGGGGCGTCCGGCGCACCGCGCAGGACACCGGTCAGCGACCAGTCGGTGTGCGGTGCGAGCGCCTGCGCACAGTCCTCGATGCTCCGGGCGAACACCGGTGCGGTGTCCAGGAGTTCGCGTGCCATCCCGGCCCACTGGGAGCCCTGTCCGGGGAAGACGAAGACGGTGCCGGCGCCGGGGTCGGCGGTACCGGTCACGACCTGGGCGGTGTTCTCGTCGCGGGCGAGGGCGTCGAGCCCGGCCAGCAGCTCCGCCCGGTCCTCCCCCACCACCACCGCACGATGCTCCAGCAACGCCCGCGTCGACACCAGCGAACGCCCCACCGCCGCGGCACCCACCTCCGGACGCTCCTCCAGGAACACCCGCAACCGCGCCACCTGCGCCCGCAACCCCTCCACCGACGCACCCGACACACACCACACCACCGGACCCACCACCGGCACCACTTCCGGCGACGCCTCCGACGCCGTCCCCGACGCCGTCCCCGACGCCGTCTCCGGCGGCTCCTCCACGATCACATGCGCGTTCGTCCCACTGATCCCGAACGCCGACACACCCGCACGCCGACGACCACCCGACTCCGGCCACCGAACCGCCCGCGACACCACCTCCACCGCACCCGACGACCAATCCACATGCGGCGACACCTCCCCCGCATACAACGACGCAGGCACCACACCCGCCCGCATCGCCATCACCATCTTGATCACACCGCCCAACCCCGCAGCCGCCTGCGCATGACCGATGTTCGACTTCAACGACCCCACCAACAACGCACGCCCACGCTCACGACCCGGCCCGAACACGGCAAGCAACGCACCCGCCTCGATCGGATCCCCCAACGCCGTCCCCGTCCCATGCGCCTCCACCACATCCACCTCGGACGCACACACCCCCGCATCCGCCAACGCCCCCGCAATCACCCGCTCCTGAGCCCCACCCGACGGCGCCGTCAACCCATTGCTCGCACCGTCCTGATTCACCGCAGAACCCGACACCACCGCCAACACCGGATGACCCAACCGCACCGC
This sequence comes from Streptomyces zhihengii, assembly GCF_016919245.1. NCBI lineage: Bacteria > Bacillati > Actinomycetota > Actinomycetes > Kitasatosporales > Streptomycetaceae > Streptomyces > Streptomyces zhihengii. Next base: position 1,684,956 of record NZ_JAFEJA010000001.1, read on the forward strand.
ATCACTCAACCGCTCCAACACCAACGACGCCGCACCCTCACCCCACACCGTCCCGTCCGCCCCCGCACCGAACGCCTTGCACCGCCCATCGACAGCCAACCCACGCTGCCGAGAGAACTCCACGAACATCCCCGGATGCGGCATCACCGACGCACCCCCCGCCAACGCCAGATCACACTCACCCCGACGCAACGACACACACGCCTGATGCAACGCCACCAACGACGACGAACACGCCGTATCGATCGTCAACGCCGGACCCTCCAGACCCAGCACATACGCAAGCCGACCCGACGCCACACCCGACGTGTTCCCCGTCAGCAAAAACCCCTGAACACCCTCCGAAGCCTCATGCAACAAAGGCCCGTAACCATTATGAACAACCCCGACGAAAACCCCCGTCCGCGAACCCCTCAACGACAAAGGATCAATACGCGCCCGCTCCACCGCCTCCCACGACGTCTCCAACAACAAACGCTGCTGAGGATCCATCGCCAACGCCTCACGCGGCGAAATACCGAAAAACCCCGCATCAAAATCCGCAACCCCCCGCACAAACCCACCATGACGCGCATACGACGTCCCCACATGATCAGGATCAGGATGAAACAACCCCTCCACATCCCACCCCCGATCCCCCGGAAACACCGACACCGCATCCACCCCACCCGACACCAACCCCCACAACCCCTCCGGAGACACCACACCCCCCGGAAAACGACACCCCATACCCACCACCGCCACCGGCTCATGAGCGGGATCGGGAGCGTCGCTGCGGAACGCGGGCGGCAGGGCGGGGACCGGGGCGGGTGCGGCCGGGGCGGCGAGGAGTGCGAGCAGCCGGTCGACGACGGCCGCGGGGGTGGGGTGGTCGTAGGTGAGGGTGGGCGGCGGCGTGAACCCGAGCGCCGAGCCGACCCGGTCGCGGAACTCGACCGCGCCGAGGGAGTCGAAGCCGAGTTCCTTGAAGGCGCGGGTCAGCGGCACCGGTTCGCCGGGCGCGAGACCGAGCACCTCGGCGACGGCGTCCCGCACCAGCGCGGTCAGCCGGCGGCGGTCGGGGGCGGGCTCCGCCCCCGCTCCACGGGGCTCGCGGTCACCCGGCACGACGGGCAGCGGTTCCGTCGTGCCGGGCGCCGCGCCGCCGACGGGGGCGGGCACCGCAAGGGAGGGCTGCGGTGCCCGTTCCGCCGTACCCGGTACGGCGTCACGCCGTCCGGATTCCGTCTCCGGCGAGGGCGGGAAGGGCCAGTGCCTCCGCCGGAGGAAGACGCGGGTGGGCAGGTCGGTGCGGCGGCCGCCGGGGATCACGGCGGCCCAGTCCAGTGCGCGGCCCTGGGCGTGGGCGGTGGCGAGCGCGGCGGCCGCGGTCGCCGTCTCCGGTCTGCCGCGCCGCAGCGCGGCGGTGAAGGCCGCGTCCGGCAGGCCGGTCAGGGCCTCGCGTGCCAGGGACGCGAGCACCGCGTCGGGCCCGAGTTCGAGGTAGGTGGCGCAGCCGAGGTCGCGCAGGGTGCGCAGGCCGTCGTGGAAGCGCACCGGCTCGCGGACCTGGCGGACCCAGTGTCCTGGGGTGTCGATGCCCTCGGCCGGGCGGCCGGTGAGGCCGGAGACCACCGGTGTCACGGGGGGCCGGTAGTCGAGGCGCTCGGCCACGGCGGCGAAGGCGTCGAGCATCGGGTCCATGTGCGCCGAGTGGAAGGCGTGGCTGACGGAGAGCCGGCGGGTGCGGCGCCCCTCGGCCCGCCAGTGCGCGGCGACGGCCTCGACGGCGTCCTCGTCGCCGGAGACGACCGTGGCGCGGGGGCCGTTGACGGCGGCGACCGAGACCGCCGTGCCGTCCAGCAGGGGGGCGACCTCGTCCTCGGCGGCCTCCACGGCGGCCATCGCGCCCTTCGCCGGGAGCCGCTGCATCAGCTCGCCGCGGGCGGCGACCAGCGTGCAGGCGTCGGCGAGGGAGAGCACGCCCGCCGCGTGGGCGGCCGCGATCTCGCCGACGGAGTGCCCGATGAGCTGGTCCGGGGCGAGGCCCTGGTGGGCGAAGAGCCGCAGGAGGGCGACCGAGAGGGCGAACAGCGCGGGCTGGGTGAAGGCGGTGCGGTCGAGGAGAGCGGCCTCCGGGCTGCCGGGGCGGGCCCACATCACATCGCGGAGCGGCCGGTCCAGCAGGGGGTCGAGACAGGCGCAGATCTCGTCGAGCGCCGCGGCGAAGACGGGGTGCGCGGCGTACAGTTCGCGGCCGGCGCCGAGGCGCTGCGCACCCTGCCCGGGCAGCAGGAACACGAGCGGCGCCGCCCCGCCGTCCGGTCCCTGGGCGACACCGGTGACCGTACCGGCGGGCCGGCCGCCCGCCGCGAGGGCGTCCAGCGCGGCGAGCCGTGCGTCGGCCCCGTCGGCGAACACGACGGCGCGGTGCCGCAGCGGGGTGCGGGTGGTGGCGAGGGAGTACCCGACGTCCTCGGCCGACGCGCCGGGCGCCGCCGCGAGAAACTCCCGCAGCCGCGCGGCCTGCCGCCCGATGTCCTCCGCGTCCCGCCCGGACACCACCCACGGCACACTCCCGCCGCCACGGGGCCCCGCCGCACTGGTCACACCTCCGCCGGCCTCCGCCCCGGACCCGTCCGCGTCGGGACCGCCTCCCCCGGCAGCCCCTCCGGTCCGGACCGCGCCGGCACCTTCGCCGCCCTCACCGGCCCCCGCCCCACGGGTCACACCTCCGCCGGCCTCCGCCCCGGACCCGTCCGCGTCGAGACCACCGCCCCCGGCAGCCCCTCCGGTCCGGACCGCGCCGGCACCTTCGCCGCCGCCACCGCCCCCGCCGCGCGGGCCGCGCCCGCGGGCGCGGCCGTTCCGGCACCGCTCGGGCCCGTGGCCCGGGGCGCCCCGGCGCGGGACGTGTCCGTGCCGCCGTCCCGGCCGCCCGCGGCCCGGGGCGCGCCGCCCGGGAGCGAACCCCTGCCGTCACCTCCGGGCGCCTCCGTCGCGGGGCGCCCCCCGTCCTCACCGGGGCCCGCCCCGGGGGGTGCCTCGGCGAGGAGGAGGTGGGCGTTGGTGCCGCCCATGCCGAAGGCGCTGACGCCGGCGCAGCGCGGGCGCCGGTCACGCGGCCAGGGGAGCAGGCCGGTGACCACGCGCAGGCGCAGGTCGTCGAGGGGGATGCGGGGGTGGGGGGTCTCGAAGCCCAGGCTGGCGGGGACGTGGCCGTGGGCGACGGCGAGTCCGGCCTTCAGCAGGCCGGTGATCCCCGCGGCGCCCTCCAGGTGGCCCACGTTCGTCTTGGCGGAGCCGACCAGCAGGGGATCGCGCGGGTCCCGGGAGACGCCGTAGGCGGCGCCGAGCGCGGCGGCCTCGACCGGGTCGCCGACGCGGGTGCCGGTGCCGTGCAGTTCCACGTACCGGACGTCGTCCGGTGCCGTCCCGGCGGCGGCGCAGGCGGCGCGGATGACGGCCTCCTGGCCGCGGGGGCTGGGGACGGCGGTGCCGTCGCTGTCCTGGCCGTCGTTGTTGACGGCGCTGCCGCGGATGACGCAGTGGATACGGTCGCCGTCCGCCGTCGCCCGGGAGAGCAGCTTCAGCATGAGGACGACACCGCCCTCGCCGCGGACGTAGCCGTCCGCGCGGGCGTCGAAGGTGCGGCAGCGGCCGTCGGCGGAGAGCGCGCCGAACCTCTCGACGGCGCGGGTGCCGTCCGGGTCGAGCACGAGGTGGACCCCGGCGGCCAGCGCCGTCCCCGACTCGCCGCTGCGCAGGCTCTCGCAGGCCAGGTGCACGGCGACCAGGGAGGAGGACTGCCCGGTGTCCACGCACAGGCTCGGGCCGCGCAGGCCGAGGGTGCGGGAGACCCGGTTCGCCAGCAGGGTGCGCCGGGTGCCGGCGAGGGTGTGCCGGGTCGTCGCCCCGGCGCCGCGGCGGGCGGTGAGCCCGGCGAAGTCGTCCGCCATCGCGCCCACGAAGACGCCGGTCGCGCTGTCCCGGAGCGAGCCCGGGGCGACCCGGGCGTCCTCGGCGCACTCCCAGGCGAGTTCGAGCAGCAGCCGCTGCTGGGGATCGGTCTCGGCGGCCTCCCGCGGAGAAATTCCGAAGAATTCCGCGTCGAATCCGTCGACATTCTTCAGGAATCCGCCGACCGGCTTCCCCGCTTGTTGCGCGGAGGTTTCCCCGGACTCACGGCCGAGGGGTACATTCCGTTCGTCCGACATGGCCGAAACGGCGCTCAGACCGTCGCTCAGCAGCTTCCAGAATGCCGCCGGATCATCCGCTCCAGGCAGCCTGCACGCCCATCCGACAACGGCGACGGCTTCGTGGACACGCCCGTCCGCTCCGCCCGGCGCGGGAGATTCGGCGGGTTGTACCGCATCCGTCCGTCCTGCCGCACCACGCATGAGGAACCCCCGATCCACGTGCACCGAACTGTGCTGGAAACTTTCCCAGAGGCCGTGTGGGCACGCACCTCCGATATTGCTCTGCTCAGCTCACACGCAAGGGGTTGCGTAAATTCCGCGATAAGGACGCGACAAAGACGCGAGACGCCGGCTCTCCTTATTCGGATCACCGACGTCCGCCGCGCGCTCCGCGCGCTGATCCTTTGTGCCGGATCACTGTCAGATCGCGGAAGCGAATTCCTCTTCGGCGAGTAATCGGGCGAGTGCCACGGTGCGATGACGACTCGGTTCCCGTTCGGCGCACTCGGCCGCGTAGATCCGCAGCAGCGTGTGGAAGCGGAACACGCCGCCGCCCGCCTCCTCGATCATGTGGTGGTCGGCGAGGACCTGGAGGAGCTGCGCGGCCGTCGAGGGATCCGTCTCGGTGAGGGCGGCGCCCGCCGCCGCGGTGATCAGCTCGCCCTGGTGGAGGCCGAGCAGACGGAACAGCCGGGCGGCGTCCGCCGGCAGCGCGTCGTAGACGACGTCGTAGGCCGCCCTGAGGCTGGCGGCGACGTCGTCCTCCACCGCCAGCCGGTCGAGGCGGCCCTCCTCCGCGGCGTGCTGCTGCACCATGTCCGCGAACGACAGCCGAGGATGGTCGGCAAGACCCTCGGCAGCTATCCGCAGGGCGAGCGGCAGTCGGCCGCACATCTCGGCGAGTCTGGCCGCCGCCTCCCGCTGGCCCTCCATCCGCCCCTCACCGATGAGATAGGTGAGCAGGCGAACCGATTCGCCGAGGTCGAGCGGCTTGAGCCCGATGCGGTACGCGCCGTCGCGCACCACGAGCCCGCGCTGGGCGCGGCGGCTGGTGACCAGGACGCACGAGGGGCCGCTGGGCACCAGGGGGCGCACCTGCTCCGCGTTGACGGCGTCGTCGAGCACCACGAGCATCCGCTTGCCGTGCATCAGGCTGCGGTAGAGCGCGGTGCGTCCGGCGAGGTCGTCGGGGAGGCGGGAGTTGGGCACGCCGAGGCTGCGCAGGACCTGGGCGAGGGCGTCGAGTCCGCTCAGCGCGCGGTGGCGCCGAGCGCTGCCCTCCAGGTCGACGTAGAGCTGTCCGTCCGGGAAACGGCCGGCCAGCCGGCGGGCCGCGTGCAGGGCGAGGGTGGACTTGCCGACCCCGGGGGCCCCTTCGAGCACCACCAGGGTGGGGCGCATCTCGGGCCGTCCGCCGCTCTGCGCGGTGAGGAGGTCGAGTTCGGCGAGTTCCGTCGAGCGTCCGACGAACCCCCGTGCGCTGTAGGGCAGCTGCGCGGGCCGGACGAGGCTCTCCGTGAGGGGCTGCTGTGCCGGGGTCCTGCCGTGGGGTCGACAGCTCTCGCGCAGCGCGGCGACGTCCGTGACCCGGCCGAGGAGATCCGGATGGCCCTCCAGGATGTGGCTGTGCAGGGTCTGGAGCTCGATGCCCGGCTCCAGGCCCAGTTCCTCGCTGAGCAGCCGCCGGGTCTCCCGGTAGACGCCCAGCGCGTGGGCGCGGCGGCCGCAGCGGTAGAGCGTCAGCATCAGGAACCAGCGCAGCCGTTCCCGCAGCGGTTCCTTGGCGACGAGGTTGGAGAGGACGGGCACGACCTCGGCGTGCCGGCCGACGGCGAGCATGTCCGCGGCCCATTCCTCGACGGCGGTCATCCGCAGCTCGCCCAGGCGGGTCCGCTCCATCTCCGCGAACGGGCCGGGGACGTTGGCGTAGGCGTCGCCGCGCCAGAGGCCGAGCGCGGTGTCGAACTCGCGCAGCGCCTCGGGCAGCCGGCCCTGGCCGTGCAGCCGGCGGGCCTGGGCGTGGTGGCGTTCGAAGAGCGCCGTGTCGACGTGGCCGGGGTCCAGGCACAGGGCGTATCCGCCGCCCGACGAGACGAGCACACCGCCCGACTCGCGTCGTCCGCGGCCGGGGTCGAGCACTCTGCGCAGTCCGGCGACATAGGTGTGGACGCCGTTCGCCGCGGTCTGCGGAACGGCGCTGCCCCACACGGCGTCCACGATCTCCTCGACGCCCACGATCTCGTTGATCCGGCTCACCAGTACGCCGATCACGGCGCGTTGCTTGGGCGGGCCGAGCAGTACCTCCGTGCCGTCGCACCACGCCCTCACCGAACCCAGCAGTTCCAGCCGCATGATCCCCCTTGTCCGACAACGCCGATGACATCCGGACCGGCGCCGCTGCGCCGCGTCCGTCCGGTGAAGAATCGCGCCCCACTGTTACCCAGACATCACACCCGCGCCCCGTATCACTTCGTCCACAATCTGCGCTCCAAGCGCTGATTGCGCGCTGACCACAGCGCAACTTCCAGCAAAGGTAGCCATCATTCGAACACCTGTCACCGCCCACATTGCTCACCCGTCACAGCCGCTCGGGTGCCGCCGGTGACACGTATAAGAACAGGGCCGAGTCCCTCCTCGCGACGGGACGCATCATGCCCCCCAGGGGTTGTCCACGGCCCCTGGAATGTCACGCCGGGCGCGCAGTTCCGGCCACTGTCACGCGATGTGCCCCTGACCGGCCGGTCAGGGGCACATCCGGTCACGGGACCGGCCGGGGCGCGCGGGCCCGTTCAGACGAACAGCGCGGCGAGGGCGTCCAGGCTCCGCAGCGTGTCGTCCTCGGGGACGGTGGGCAGCGTGAACAGGATCCGGTCAGCGCCCGCCTCCACGATCGAGGCGACCACCGCCTTGTCCGGCGGCACCTGGTACGCCGTCACCGGGATGTAGTCCCGGCCGCGTTCCTCCGCGCGCCGGCGGAAGTCGGCGATGACCGGCCCGAGCGCGGCTTCGCCCTCCATCATCATGGGCAGCCAGATCAGGCCCCAGTCGTCGCCGTAGTCGAGCACCCGCTCGACGGCGGCCGGATGGTTGCCGCCCACCATCACCGGCGGGTGCGGCCGCTGCACCGGCTTGGGCCAGGAGTACACCGGGTCGAAGGAGACGAACTCGCCGTGGAACTCGGCCTGCTCCTCGGTCCACAGGGCCTTCATGGCGAGGACCCGTTCGCGCATCAGCGCCATCCTGGTCCTCGGCTCGGTCCCGTGGTTGCGGATCTCCTCACGGTTCCAGCCCGCGCCGACCCCGGCCACCGCCCGGCCGCCGGAGATCAGGTCGAGCGAGGCGATCTCCTTGGCGAGGGTCAGCGGATCGCGCTGCGTGACCTGGAAGACGCCGCCGCCGAGCAGCAGCCGCTCGGTGACCACGGCGGCCGCGGTCAGCGCCACGAACGGGTCGATCGTGCGGTAGAGCTCCCGCATCGGCTCCCCGCCGCCCGGCCACGGGGTCTCCCGCTTCACCGGGATGTGGGTGTGCTCACCGACGAAGAGCGACTCGAAGCCGCGCTCCTCCAGTGCCCTGCCCAGGCTCGCCGGGCCGATCCCCTCGTCCGTGACGAGTGCCGACACACCGAATTTCATGAGTGATTCCCCTGCTCGATCCGGTTGCCGGGGTACCGGCACGGCACCTGCTCAGGCTCCGGCGGGCTCGCCCGCCCGCGCGATCGGGACGGTGTCGGACACTCCCTCGGCGCGGATGACCTTGCCGTCACGGATGATCCAGAAGTGCACGAAGCGGACGTTGAACTCGTTGCCGGTCTCCTTGAAGCGTCCGCTCCACCAGCCGAGCGCGGTGACCCAGTCACCGGACGGGAGCAGTTCCTCGACGTCGAACTTGGCCTGATCGAGGTGCCCCAGGGCACTGGCGAAGTACGCCTTCGCCCCGTCCAGGCCCTTGTAGTCGCCCTCCGACCACGGCAGCGACTTGGGGGCGACGATCTCCACCTCGGGGTCGCAGGTCCCGAGGACCATCTCGATGTCGAAGGCGGTCAGGCCCGCGTAGAGGCGCTTCACCGTGTCGACAGGCTGTTCCGTCATGCTTCCTCCAGTGTTCGTCCGGCGGTTCGCCGGGTGGTTCGGGCTGGGAAGGGCGGTGCGGTCGCGGCGCGCCGGTCCGTCATCCGACGGGGCTGCGCACGGCGCCGGGCCGGGAGCTCACCGCGGGGGACCTGCGGGCGGCGCGCAGCGAGCGCGCGATCACCCCGGGCCGCAGCAGCGCGGACGGCGGGGCGAGCATCTGCTGCACCTCCAGCATCACGCGGTGCACGTCGACCGAGGTGTGGCTGGCGCGGGTCACCTGGCCCACGTACCAGTTGGCCACGTCCGTACCGAAGGCCTTGGGGCCCACCGTCTCCGGGAAGATGAAGTCGCCCGCGACCGAGATCCGCCAGGGCATCTCCAGCAGCTTGCCGACCGCCCGGAAGTACGTCCGGGTCATCTCCTCGGTCGGGCCGCCGCAGCGGTCGAGGCTGTCGCCCAGTTCGAGGGCCTCCAGGATCGCCACGGTCATGCCCTGGCCGTACAGCGGGTTGAAGCTGCACACGGCGTCGCCGATGGCGACGTATCCGGCCGGGGGCCGGCGCAGGCGCTCGAAGTAGCGTCTGCGCGAGTTCGGGTACGTGTAGCGCAGGGCGTTGCCGGGGTCCACCGGCTCGGACCGCGCGAGCAGGTCCTTCATGTGGGAGGTGGGCAGCCCGGCCGCGAAGGCGGCGAAGCCGTCCGGGTCGGTCGGCGCGTAGGAGCGGTGCCAGCCGCCGAGGGTGATGATCCAGCGGTCGTCCTCGACCGCGAACGCCGCCGCCGCGCGCTTGTCGTTCGGCCCGATCGAGGCCATCAGGAAGAGCAGTCCGCCCATCTCGGTGAGGCGGTCGCCGGGGGTCCGGTGGAGCATCCGGCTCGAATAGCCGACGTCGATCTTGACCGTGTCGACCTCGGGGGCCTGGCAGCCGACCTGCTCCAGCCAGCGGTCGCCGCGGTCGCTGCGGCCGGTGGCGTCGACGACCAGATCGGCCTCGATCACCTCCCCGTCGTCGAGCTGCACCCCGGTCACCCGGCCCGGCACCCCGACCACCTGGGTGACCGCCGCGTTGTCCCGCAGCACCGCGTTGGGCAGCGCGCCCACCCGCCGGCGCAGGGAGTGCTCCAGATAGGCCCGGGTCAGACTGACGCCCATCATGCCCGTGGAGTAGGGGATGCGGAACGCGCCCATCTGGTGGAACAGGAGGTCGTTGCCCGGGTCCCAGGGGACGGCGCCGCCCGCGGTCAGCTCCGCGGTCAGACCGGGGAAGACCTTCTCCAGCGCGAGCCGTCCGCCGATCAGCAGGGCGTGGCTGTGGCGGGCCTGCGGCACGCCCTTGCGGTTCGCGGCGTCGGACGGCAACGCGTCCCGGTCGAGCACCGTCACTCTCTCGAACCTGCCGGCCAGAGCACCGGCGGCGGTGAGCCCCGCGACGGAGCCTCCGACGACAACCGCATGCTTACCGAGCACCACGCGAACACCCCCACCTTCACGAGCGGCCCACTGCCGCTCCTGGATCTCCGGGACTGGTGTGAGTCTGCGCGGACCCACCTGGGCGGAGCGCCTCCGTGGTTGCTCAATCGCCCCAACCACCCCAGCCCGTACGGCGATTGAGGCGACGTCCGCAGGACAGCACGGGCCGCCCTCCCAGCCCGTCCGGCACTTGAGGACACGACCACCGGCCCGCACGGGCCGCCCCTCCCAGCCCGTCCGGCGCTTGAGGACACGACCACCGGCCCGCACGGCCCCGCGTGCGGGCCGGTCCCAGCCCGTCCGGCGCTTGAGGACACGGCCGCAGGCCCGCACGGCCCCGCGTGCGGGCCGGTCCCAGCCCGTCCGGCGCTTGAGGACACGGCCGCAGGCCGTGCCGCGGCCACCGGCCCGCACGGCCCCGCGTGCGCGACCAGGTCCGGCGAGGCTGGACGTAGCCCCCCCGGGAGGAACCCCCGTCAGGCCGCCCCGTGCGCCGCGCAGGCGAACGCGGACGCCGACCGGGACGACCGCGCCGGAGCACTGCGCGCCGTCCGGCCGGTGATCTCCAGCGAGCCCTCGCCCGCCCACCGGCCCAGATACCCCGAGGACATCAGCGACCCCCGGTGGCCGACGGCCGGTTCACGGCAGCCGTCGCACAGCCGGTCGAAGGGAAGCGCCGCACCGGCGGCCCAGATCCGCCCCGTGGCGCCGGCCGGCACCGGACGGCCCTCCTCGTCGCGGACGGTCACCCGCACCCGGGGCACCGCGGATCCCGCGCCGGATCCGTCCGCGTGCGCCGAGGTGCAGTCGGCGGCCGTCCACGGCATCGCGCCGTCGCGCGGCGAGAACTCGGCCAGCAGCCGGGTGTACGGCAGCAGTTCGCGGTGGCGCGCCACCAGCCCGGCCGGCAGCGCGCCCCCGATCACCAGGGCCGTGCCCGGCGCGCCGGTCACCGCCCCTTCGAGGAACTCCGCGTACTCCTCGGGTCCGTACACCGCGGCCGCCCCCGCCTGGTCCCGGCCGGTGGCCGGAGCGGCGGGGCCGTTCAGCCGGCTTCCCGCGGAGATCGCCCACCACAGCGCGGCCAGGCCCAGCGCCCCGCCCGGCCGCCGGCCGGTCCGTACGCCCCGTCCGGGTCGTCCCGCGCGGCGCAGCCGGGCGCCGGTGGCGAGCAGCCAGGCGCGGTGGTCGACGAGATGGCCGACGCAACCGCCGCCCTCGGTGCGCTCCGTGAGGAGATAGGCGACGTCGTCCGGACCGGAGCGCGGCAGCGAGCCGTCGACCCGGACCGGGGCGATCCGCGCCCAGGTGCGCGCGTCGTCGAGCACCATGGCGTCCAGCGCCCAGCGCTCCCGGTGGACGCCGCTGCACAGCACCAGGGTGGCACCGCTCATCTCGGCGATACGGGCCGCGTCCCGCTCGCCGGCCCCGTCCGGCACCGGCACGCAGACGCCGCCCAGGGCCAGTACGGCGAGCTGCGCGACGAGGGACTGGGCGTGGTCGGCGGTGTGGACGAGCACCGGGTCGCCGAGCTGGACCCCGTAGCGGAGCATCACGGAGGCGAGCCGGCTCGCGTTCTCCCGGGCCGCGCCGTAGGTCAGGGGCCGGCCGCCGTCGGCAACGACCACTTCTGAGGGCCGCCGGGCGGCTGCGTGCGCGAACAGGCCGTCGACGGTGACGGGTTCGGCCGCCGTCCGCGACCGCTTCGCGGGGCGTCCGCCGCTGTCACCGCCGGTCTCCCGCCCACCGGTGCCGATCATGGTCACTGCGCTCACTCGGGCCCCCCAGGTACGGCGTGCACACGGGCGTCCCGGGATCGGAGACCGTCTCCGGCCCGGGTGCGAACAGTGTCACCGGGCGTCTCTGGGCAAGTTCTTGAGAGAATGTGCCGTCGCCGTGGGCGCCCCTGCCGGGGCCGGCTCAGGCGCCGCTGACCAGCCGGTCGATCGCCGCCGTGCCCGAGGTGTAGCCGGCCGTCATGGCCCGGACGAGACCGGTGCGCGCGGCCTGCGCGGGCGGGCCGGCCGCATCGGGGCACACCGGCTGCGGCTGTTGCGGGGGCACGGCGGGCTCCGGTGCCAGGGCGGCGGCCGGGACGAGACCGCGGGCGGCCGGCGGGCGCTCCACCGCCTGCGGGACGGCGGACGGCGGTCGCTCCACCGCCTGCGGGAGGTCCGGCGCGGGCACGCCCGGCGGGCCGGCCGGCACCTGGGCGAGCATCGGACGGGGCGCCTGGGGCGCGGGCGCGGGGGTGTGCACGGTCCGGCCGTAGAGCACCTGCTCCATCGCCGACACCAGACGGACGACATCGGCCTGCGGACGCACCACGAGCCGGACGAAGCGGCTGGAGCTGCCGATCTTGTTGCCGCACTCGCGCACCAGCACGCCGTGCTCGGTGAGCAGCCGGTCGCGCAGCAGTGCGCCGTCGACGCCGGCGGGGAGCCGTACATAGACGAAGTTGCCCTGCGAGGGATAGACGGTCAGACCGGGCAGGTGGGACAGGTACCGGATCATCTCGTGCCGGTCGCCGCGCACCCGGCGCAGACTCTCGGCGTACTCGTGACGGTGCTCCCGCAGCATGAAGACCACGGCCTCCGCGAAGGAGTTGAGGTTCCACTTCGGCAGCGCGCCGCGGATCAGGCCGGCCAGGCCGGGGTGGGCGACGAGGTAGCCGAAGCGCACCCCGTGCAGGCCGAAGTTCTTGCCGAGGCTGCGCAGCACGACGACGTTGGGCCGCAGCACGGCCTCGGCGGCCACGCTCGTCTCCTGGCCCTCGTCGGCGAATTCGAGGAACGACTCGTCGACGACGACCAGATCGAGGTCCTGGAGGCGGTCGAGGAGTCCGAGGACCTGCGGCTTGGACAGCAGCCCGCCGTCCGGGTTGTTGGGGTTGCAGACGACGGCGACGCGCGAGCCCCGGGACTCGACGAACCGCACGAACGCCTCCGGGTCGAGGGCGAAGCCGCGGGCCTCCGGCAGCAGCAGCATGTCCACCCGCTTGCCCGTCTCCATCGGCTGGTCCGTCCACCGGCCGAACGTGGGCACCGGCACGGCGAGCGACTCCCGCACCAGCAGATGGTCGATCCAGGTGATCAGCTCGGTGGAGCCGTTGCCCATGGCCACCGTCGCCGGGTTGAGGCCGAGCAGCCGGCAGAGTTCGGCCGTGACGGTCTCCGCGCTGCTCGGGTAGTACGTCAGGATCTCCCGCAGCCCGGCGCCCAGCCGGTCGAACATCGCGGGGGTCGGGAAGTACGGGTTGCAGGGGATGCAGAAGTCGGCGATCTCCCCCGCCTGCGCCCCGGTCGCCCTGGTGAGGGTGAAGTACGACGGGCTGTGCGCGGTGGACGCGCCGAACAGCGCGGTGACGTCGCTGCCTGCCACAAGGTGCCTCCCTGCCTGCCTGGCGGCGGGGTGCCCTCGCGCACCCCGCCGCCGACAGATACGCGCGGCACCGGCCCGGCGTTCACGCCTGCGCGCCGCCGTCCGGTGTCAGCAGGCGGCGCGTTCGGCGGCATCTCCGCACCGGCCGGGCCGCTCGGGGCCGCCCGGCCTGCGCCTGCCGTGCAGCAGCAGGTAGAAGCGCTCCAGGGACTCCGCGGGGCCGTGCTCGAAGCGCTTGACGACCTTGCCGAGCGGGTTCCAGACGCGGCCGTCCGGCATCCTGATGCCCACCGGCTGCCCGAAGAGCTCCCGCTCCCGCTCGTCGAGATCCACCCACCGCGCCCCCGCCCGCCGGACGACGACCTCCCCCGCGTACGCGCCGAGCCCCCGGAGCACCCCCTCCACGGCGGCCCGCTCCGAGGTGCTGCGTCTGAGTCCGTCGACGACGAAGTCCACCAGCCTGAGGCTGGCCACCGTGTAGTCCAGCGGCAGTCTGCTCCGCTCGCTCAACTCGGCGACGAACCCTGCGGCATACCCCTGCATGCCGTCGGCGCCCGGCAGCCGCGCTGCACGCCCTTCCTTCGACATCCGTACCTCCCGAACCTGCGGCCACGTCGACCACGCCCGTCCCAGCGGAACGGGGGCGGGAAGCGTCACGGGGCGCGCGGGTGTCGGTTCTCACAGCCCGGACGCCGCACCCCCGTACAACCATCACCCGCCCTCGCGCGTCCGCGCGCCCCCGGCCTCTCGGCCCCGGATGCGCGCACAGGGCCGGTGCGCCCCGGTGGCCCCGGCACCGCGCTGCGCACGGCGTCCTCAAACGCCGGACGGGCTGAAGTCGCCCCGCGCCTCGGGCCGCGTGCCTGCAGGCTGGTTATCAGCCTCGCCGGCGATTGAGGCGCGGGGTGCGGGGCAGAGCCCCGCCGGACCCGGATACACGCACAGGGCCGACGCGCCCCGGTGGCCCCGGCACAGCCTACGGCCGTGTCCTCAAACGCCGGACGGGCTTGGAGTCGCCCTGCGTCTCGGGCCGCGTGCCTGCAGGCTGGTTATCAGCCTCGCCGGCGATTGAGGCGCGGGGCGCGGGGCAGAGCCCCGCCGGACCCGGATACACGCACAGGGCCGACGCGCCCCGGTAGCCCCGGCACCGCGCCGCGCACGGCATCCTCAAACGCCGGACGGGCTGAAGTCGCCCGGTCCGGCCCACCCCCAGAGGGAACGCCGGTCGAACTGCAGTTGCCCACCTGAACACCCCCCAGAGGGAACGCCTGACAGGCTGGAGTTGCCCACCTCAACGCCCCCAGGGGCTTCAACGCTTCCCTCGCTTCGCCGGCCGCTCACGCCTCGGGGGCGAAGCCGGCGCGTCCGCGAGCAGGCGGGCGCAGTACGCGGCGATCTCCTCCGGGCCCCCCGCGGCCCGCGCCAGCCTCTCGTGCACGGGATGCTCCGGGTCCCGCGCCCACCCCGTGCCCTCGCGGCCCGCCCCGTACCGCCGGCAGTGCGCGAGGTCGTCCTTCGCGGTCGGCGGCCGCTCCCGGCCGCGCTCCGGGGTGGCGACGGGCGAGGGGCGGCCCGACGGAGCGGGATCGCTCCGTACGGACGGCGGCCCGGCAGGGAGCGTGCGCGGCGCGGGCGAGGGCGCCCGCGGGGAGGGTTCGGCGAACGGCACGGGAAGCGCACCCGCCGCCATCGCCACCCCGCCGAGCAGCACCCCGGCCGCCAGCGCGCCCGCCCCGGCCTTGAGCGCCCGCGCGGGCGGCAGTCGCCGCCGGGGGACGGGGGCGCGCCAGTCGTCCGGACCGCGGACGGGCTGCCCGAGGGCGCCCTCGTCACGGGCGGACCGGAAGGCGGCGAGCGCCCGCCCGGCGGGTCCGGGCGCCACGGGGCCGGGGCGGGCGGCGGCCAGGAGCAGCTCGTCGAGCGCGTCGGCGCCCGGCCCGGGCGCGGGTGCGGCGCCCGCCGCCTCGGGCCGCACGGGCTCCGCCGGCTCGGCCGGCTCGGCCGGCTCGGCCGATCGGTTTTCGGTCATCTCGCACCACCCAGCGCACGCCGGTCCGAATCTGTCACGGACCCCCCGGCCCGCAGCTCCGCGAGCTCCCTCTCCAGCCGTCGCAGACCCCGGTGGGCGGCGGACCGGACGGCTCCCTGCCGGGTGCCGAGCACCCGGGCGGCGGCCGGTCCGTCGAGCCCGATGACGGTCTGGAGCAGCACGGCCTCCGCCTGCCGGCGCGGCAGCCGGGCGATCAGCGCCAGGGCCGCGCGGGTGGACACGGTTTCGAGGACCTCCTGCTCGGTGTCCTGACGGGACGGCAGCCCTGTCAGGTCGACCTCCAGGAGGCTGCCGCGCGGCCGGCTCCCCACCCGCCGCAGATGATCGACGGCGCGGTGGCGCGCGATCTGGGCGGTCCATGCCCGGAAGCCGGCCCCGTCGCCGCGGAAGCGCCCGATGTCACGTGCGATTTCCAGCCAGGCATCGGAGGCGACGTCCTCGGCGTCGTCCCCGACGAGTCCGCGCAGGAAGTTGAGGAGGGGCGGATGCACGATCCGGTACGCGGTGGTGAAGGCCGCCTCGTCCCCCTGCTGGGCCCGCTCGACCGCCCGGCCGAGCTCCGTGTCGCGCTCCTGCGCGCGGCGCCTGATCCCCTCGGTGCGCGGCTCGGCGCGCGCCTCCCCCTTCCAGGGGCCGCGACGGCCGCGGTGCTCCGCCGGACCCGAGACGGACCGTCCGTCCCCCGCGCCACGGGACTCCGCCGACCCCGGCAAGGACCGCCCCTCCCCCGCCTCACCGGACTCCGCCGAATCCGGCAAGGACCGTCGGTCCCGGTGCTCCGCCGACCCCGGCAAGGACCGCCCCTCCCCCTCGCCACGGCGCTCCGCCGACCCCGGGGACGGACGATCCCGCCCGGTCTCCCGTTCGCCGGGATTCCCGCGCGTCCCCCCTGTCGGCACCGGCGCGCCCCTCCGTTCCCCTCGCTCTTCGTCCGCGGGCCCCCGGCTGCCGACCCCCTCGCCCGGCATCGGACCCGCACGGCATGCCCATGCCATGCAGCACCGCGGAATTCCCCCACACACCCTCAGCGTCAGCACCGACGGAAACGTCACTGATGACGGACGGCAGCACGAAGGCCGGACCCGCGCGGAGCGCGGATCCGGCCCGTGCCGGGGCAACCGGTGCCCCGTGTGCGTCAGTTGCCCGGTCGGTGGCCCAGGATCGGCGGCTCGGCGAGCCGTACGAGCTCCAGCGCCTGCTCGGGGAACCAGCCTCCCGCCGCGGGGTCGACCATGCCGCGCTCCGGGTCCTCGGGGCCCTGCGTACCGCGCAGGCACAGCCCGTCCGACTCACCGGGGATCTTGATCCACAGCTTGGCGTCGTACAGCGGGTCGCCGGTGTTCAGGGTCGGACGGTCGCCGAGGCCGCGCCCGGGCGGGTTGCACCAGTCCTGCGCGTCGGTGTACTTGCCGGGCGGCGGGGTCCAGGGTCCCAGTCCGTTGCGGCTGGTGTCCGTCACGAAGTGCTTCCGCTCCCCGAGGGGCGTGGTCACGTTCTCCTTCAGCCACGTCTCGGCGTCCGCCCGCGGCCAGTACTGGTTCGGGCAGGCCGCGGCCTCGCCGCCGTCCTGGACGTAGCCGATGCAGGACGAGATCAGCGTGCCGTACCAGTGACTGTCCTCCTCGGTGCGGTAGTTGGAGGCGTTGGTGAAGAACCCGGTGGCCTCGCCGACGCCCGCACGCAGCAGCCGGGGCACGATCGACTCGACGCCGTGCCAGCCGGGGTGGCCGGTGTCGAGGTAGACCTTGGTGCCGGCCAGCGGCTCCAGGCTGTCCACGGCGTAGCGCACCTCGTCGTAGCGGGCCGCCGTCTTCGTCCCCTGGGCGTCGTCCTGGCCGCAGTCGGCGGGAAGCAGCGCCAGCGAGTCGGGTTCGAGGACCACCATCGCCGGACGGTCGCCGATGCCCCGGGCCACGGCGTCGATCCACTCCTTGTACTCGGCGGTCGTGGAGGCCCCGCCGCCCGAGTAGTTGGAGCAGTCGCGGCCGGGCACGTTGTAGAGGGCGAACACCGGCGTCGTCCGCTTGCGGGCGGCGTCGCGGACGGTCCTGCGCGCCGACTCCTCCACCTCCGCCGGGCTCTGGTCGCCGTACCAGACGGCCTGGGGCGTGTGCGCCATCGCCACGATCCCGGCGGCGTCGGCGAGCCGCCCGGAACGCGCGAGGTCCAGTGCCTGGTCGTACGCCGCGGGGTTGGCCGGCGGGGTGTACAGGCGCGCGGCGGACGGACGCGCGGCCCCGTCCCCGGTGTGCCCGGCCGCGGCCGCCGGCACCGTGAGCAGCGCGGCGGCGAGTGCCGCGGCGGACACCAGGGGGGGGAGGGCTGTTCTTCGGCGCATGCTCAGGGCCCTTCGTGACGGCAGGACGGAGAGGACGGAGAGAACGGACATGGCGGAGAGGACGGACAGGGCGGAGCGCCGCCCCCGCGATCAGTTCATGGGAGCGCTCCCATGACACCCTGCCACGCGCGGGTGGCGGGCCGTCAAGAACCGTGCACAGGTTCACCGTGCACGGTTCCCGGCGAGCCGGGGCACCCCGGACGAAGCGGTCAGGCCACCGAGCCGATGCGCCCGGCGACCGGGCCCGGCCCGTCATGGTGGATCGGGGTGTGCGCGCCCGTCAGGGAGACGCCCGAGCCACCGCGCCGGACGGCGACGATCTCGGCGCCGATGGACAGCGCGGTCTCCTCCGGGGTGCGCGCCCCCAGGTCGAGACCGATCGGCGAGTGCAGGCGGGCCAGTTCGATCTCGGTGACGCCCACCTCGCGCAGCCGCCGGTTGCGGTCCTCGTGGGTGCGGCGGGAGCCCATCGCGCCGACGTATGCGACCGGCAGCCGCAGCGCCCGCTCCAGCAGCGGGACGTCGAACTTGGCGTCGTGGGTGAGCACGCACAGGACCGTGCGGCCGTCGGTCGCGGTGGAATCCAGGTAGCGGTGGGGCCAATCGACGACGACCTCGTCCGCCTCCGGGAAGCGGGCCGCGGTGGCGAAGACGGGCCGCGCGTCGCACACGGTGACCCGGTAGCCGAGGAACTTGCCCACGCGCACCAGCGCCGCGGCGAAGTCGATCGCGCCGAAGACGATCATGCGCGGGGCGGGGACGCTCGACTCGACGAAGAGGGTGAGCGGCTGCCCGCAGCGCGAGCCGTCCTCACCGATGACGACCGTCCCGGTGCGCCCGGCGTCCAGCAGGGCGGCCGCCTCCGCGGCCGCGGTCCGGTCGAGTTCGGGGTGGCCGCCGAGCGTCCCGTCGTACGTCCCGTCGGGGCGTACCAGCAGGGCCCGGCCGGCCAGCGCGGCCGGACCGTCGGTGAGCCGGGCCAGCGCGGCGGCCTCCCCGCGTGCGGCGGCGGCGAGCCCGGCGGCGAACACCTCGCGCCAGGGCGCGTCGACGCCGACCGGGACGACCAGGACGTCGAGGACCCCGCCGCAGGTCAGCCCCACGGCGAAGGCGTCCTCGTCGCTG